>DAOTXA010000634.1:0-7847 GCA_034435595.1 Anaerolineae bacterium
TGCCGATGTTCCCCGGCATCACCGAGGAGCAGGTCGACTATGTCGCCCATCAGATTCAGGATTTCGTTATACAGATACAACCCGCGCCGGTTGTCTAACCACGCGGGATACCGCTCCGGGAGGGGGGAAAGGCCACACCATGAGCGTGCAATCTGAGATGCGCCTGTATCTACGGGTACTGTGGCGATACAAGTGGATCATCGGACTGTGTACTGGCACGTCGATTGCCGTCGCACTTGGTGTAACACTGCTCATGGCCCCCTACTACACATCAGGGATTATCCTGCGTGTGGCTGGCGCTCCGGCGGGTATCCTCGATTTCGGCTCACTCGCCTTCGCCACCCGTTTGAGCAATACCTACGTCGAAGTCGTGCAAAGCGGTCCTGTTTTGGGCATGTTAGCGCGTGAGTTCGGGCCAGATAACATGCCATCCGTCAAGGCCACGACCATGCCCGATACCGAACTCATCGAGATCACGACCACGCACGCGGACCCTGATATCGCATATGCGGCGGCGCAGTTGCTTGGCGATTTGCTGGTCGAACGCAGTTTCGAGTTGTACAGCGGCACTGGTGAGGCTTCTACGTCTGTGCTGGAAACGCAGGTGCAAGCCGCCAGCGCTTTGCTGGATGAAGCCGTTGCAGCCTATGAGTCGGCATTGGCGATTCCTGACGTGCCCGAAGCCGAAATTACCCTGCGCCGCGATATCGTTACGCTACGCAGCGAAATCTATGGCGAACTCGTCCAGCGTCTCGACATCGCGGTGTTAAACGAGGCCGTTCGCGGCGGGGCAGTCACCATCATGGACCCCGCCTATTTCCCCGAAGGAGCGGCAGGTCCAAGCAAGGTCATGAATACTATGCTTGGTGCGGTCGCCGGACTTGGCCTTGGCGTCGTACTGGCCTTCATGTTCGACAGCCTCGATACACGCCTGCGCATCCCCGAAGATGTGGCACGCGTCGCCGGAAATTTGCCACTGATGGCACGCATTCCCGACGTAACGCGCCCGCTGCGCTTCTGGCACGCACAGGAAACCTTCGTCACCGGGTTCAGCGATCATGGCAGCTATGACGAGGCCTATCGCCAACTGTGGGTCCGCCTCGCATTGATGCGGCCCGATGTCCTGTCTAACTCGCTGCTGGTCACCAGCCCGACACCGGGCACAGGCAAATCGACCGTTGTCGCCAACATCGGTAAGATGCTGGCTGGAACAGGTCGCCGCGCCCTGCTGGTCGATCTGGATATGCGGCGTCCGCAGTTGCACCACCTGCTCGAAATAGGTTATACCGCCGGGTTAAGCGATGTCCTGCGCAATGACTGTATGTTGAGTGATGCCATCCAGCGGACCGACTTTGAACTGATCGATCTACTTCCGGC
Source organism: Anaerolineae bacterium (assembly GCA_034435595.1). Classification (GTDB taxonomy): domain Bacteria; phylum Chloroflexota; class Anaerolineae; order Aggregatilineales; family Phototrophicaceae; genus JAVJSU01. Next base: position 1,378 of record DAOTXA010000634.1, read on the forward strand.
AGGCATCGCCCACGATTACATCAACCTCGCCGATCACATGGACGATCTCGCTATGGTCCTGCACCAACTCGGTGAGCGCTACGACCATGTGATCGTAGATTCACCCGCGTTGCTCTATGTCGCAGATACCTTGATTGCCGCACGACAGGCGGCGGCGGTGCTGCTGGTCGTTTCACTCAATCACACCACCGCACCACAGGTCGCCGATTCTCTGCGCTATCTGGACGAGCTACAGGCCGATGTCGCCGGGATCGTCGTCAATCGTGTGGGCGGTCTGCCGCGCAAGGCCATCTATGGATCGCTACACGACACGCAGCGCGGTCTGCGTAAGTCCAGAGAGAGGGGGCAGACGGATGTCGTGGCTGACCGCTAGGCAGCTACCCCTACCAGCGCTGACCTTTGGGCCGTTAGCTCTGGCTGCCGGGATCGCTTCCGGCCTGCTAACGGTCGTCGGCGTCTCGATGATGCAGATGCCGCTGTTGCCGTTGTTGCTGCCCGCCGGGATCGCCTTTCTGCTGTTGACGCTGCACCGGACTGAGTACAGCATCTTGCTCGCCGTCGCGCTGACCAACGGTCTGCTTGACCCCGACGCGCTGCCCATCTTCAACTTCGGGCCGTTGGGCGTGTCGATCCCCGAATTGATTCTGGTTTGCCTGCTGGGGCTGGCCTTTCTGCGTGTCATGGCCCGCGCCGACCATCGTATCTTCCCGTCACCGCTGGCGCTGCCGCTGCTCTTCTTCTTGCTGATGGTCGCAATATCGAGCGTCAACGCCTATCTGTATGGCGAAGTCAGCCTGGGACTCATCATCCCGCAGCTACGCAATTACGCCTTCTGGACGCTGTTCTTCGCGGTAACCCATCTCATCACACGGGCGCATCAAATCGAACGCATGACTACCGGCCTTTGGATACTGACTGCCATACTGGGTATTGGCGCACTGCTGCCCGGTTTGTTCAACCATACGCCTTTCATGAACAGTGCGACCCCCACACTCGCCACCGCCGACCGCGCCTTCGAGGGTGTGACGCGCCTGTTTTTCAGCGGCGAGCGCTTTCTCTATGTGATGATTCCGGTATCGGTGGCGTGGTTGGCCCTCGTCCGCGACCGCCGCACAGGTCCTGTCCTTGTGATCTTCGTGCTGCTACTGGGGTGGCTGTTTTTCAGCTTCCAGCGCAACTACTGGGTGACGATTGCCCTCAGTCTCGGCCTGATGGGGCTGCTACTGCTCGGCGAATCGTTGTGGCGAATGCTGCGCCGGATGCTGCCTCTGTTCCTGATGGCAGCCATTGCGCTGATGGCCCTACAGGTGACGCAGCCGCAGCTTGTGCGAAATCAGATTCAGGCGGCGGCCTATCGTCTGCTGTCGCTGGTCAACGATCCGGGCAAAACGGATAGCAGCACACAATGGCGACTCATCGAGAACCGCCACGCCTTTGATGCATTGTCCGCGCACCCGCTGACCGGCATCGGCATCGCAGAGACGTATCGCCCGCGCATGGTCGATGAATTAGAGACCCCCCTCGACTGGTACATCCACAACGCCTATTTGTGGATCGCGGTCAAGACCGGACTGGTCAATCTAATGATATTTTTGCTGTTTTGCAGCCTGTATCTGCTGCGCGTGCTGCGCCACTGGAAGCACATCAAACGCGACGACATGCGTGCGCTGGTTCTGGGCTTCGGCATGGCCTTCTTCGGGCAAATGATTAGCAACCTCGTCGCGCCGAATTTTATTCAATCTCCCTCACTAAGCATCTACCCGCTGATGATTGGACTGAGCGAGGTCATTATCCGCCTTAATCCCTCTCGCCAGATGTCACCACAAGGAGCGCGCTATGTCTGAAACACAACCCACCCGCACCCGATTTCGCCAGCGCTTGCCCCTCGGCTGGCGCATGAGCTACGGGCGCATCAAACGCGGATTCGCCCGCCATCCCCTGTGGGATGACCCCGTATTTCAAGAGTGGTACGAATGGCTTACACGCTCCGACCGCTGGTCGCTGGATGCTTTGCACGCCTACCAGTTCCGGCGGCTAAAGGCGCTGCTACACGTCGCCTACACACAGACCCCATTTTACCGCCGCCTGTATGACGAGGTCGGGATCACCCCGGCAGATATTCGCTGCCTCGATGACCTGCACAAACTACCCGTCATTACCAAAGCACAGATTCGCGCCAACATCCGCGACATGATCCCCTTCGACGCCGACCCGGATAAGCTCGTTTTTCTGACGACCAGCGGCAGCACCGGGCAACCGCTCGGCATCTACAACGACGCGACGACGGTTCATCAGGTCGAGATGGCCTTCATCTATCGCCAGTGGGGATGGGCGGGCTACAAACGCGGCGATCCCTTCGCTACATTTCGCGGGCAGGTCATCCGCCTGGAAGGGCGCGACGGTCGCCCCGCATCGTGGGATTACATCACCGACGACAACCGCCTCGTGCTGCTTGCTCAGGACACATCCGAGACGACACTGCGTGAGACGGTCGATCTGCTGCGCCGCTTTCGCCCGCGCTTCATCCAGACTTACCCGTCTACACTGGAAATCGTCGCACGCTATATGCAGCGTGTAGGCATTGACGATATTGCAGTCGAGGCGGTTTTCTGCGAGTCAGAGACGCTCTACGGCTACCAGCGCGTGCTGTTCGCAGAGGTGTTCGATGCACAGGTCTACGGCGGATACGGGCATTCCGAACGCGCCGTCGATGCCGTCGAATGCGAGGAGCATCGCGGCTATCACGTCAGCATGGAATACGGCATTCTCGAATTACTGGACGCCGGGGACGAACCGATTTCCACCCCCGGCGTGACCGGGCGCATCGTCGGCACCGGGCTGGATACCTTCAGTATGCCGCTAATCCGCTACGCCACCGACGACATCGCCGCTTATGCCGCTCAAGCGTGCGCGTGCGGGCGGGCGCATACATTGCTCGACAATATTTACGGGCGCATCCCCGATTTTATCGTCTCCAACACCGGGCAAATCTACCCCTTCGGGCCGATCTATGCCTCTGCCGGGGACGAAGTGCCAGAGACATGGCAGCAAATCCGCGAGCTTCGCTTTATCCAACCAGGGCAGGGCGTGCTGATTGTGGAAATGGCGCTTGCTCCCGGCAGCAGCGAAACCGCCATCCGCCGCGATTTCGTCGCCGCATTATACGAGTGGTTGAATCCCGGCGAATTTGAAGTTGCCGTCAACGTGGTGGATTCCGTGCAGCGCAATGCTCGCGGCAAAATTCGCCTGTTAGAGCAGCGCATCCCCATTGACCTGCACGACCTGAGCACACTCACAGCCGAAAGGGAACGCGCATGAGCGATAAATATCACATCGAAACACTTGACGAAAACCAGTACGCACAGTGGGACCGTTTCGTAGATACCTCGCCGCAGGGCAGCATCTACAGCATGTCGTACTTCCTGCGTGCGTTAACCGCCGCCAGCGGAACCTGCTTCGAGATCATGGCGATTCGCAAAGGTGAGGAGATCGTCGGCGGCGTCGGCCTGCACTATGAACCGGGACGCTATGGCGATGTGGTCGAACGACGCGGGCTGCTTTTCTATAACGGCTTGATCTTCCGCGATACACCGTCCAAGTATCCCTCCAAGACGGCGGCACAGCGGATCAACATTATCCGCCAGTTGATCGCCGCACTTGAAGACGAACGTTTCGCGTCGGTGTCGCTGTCGATGCCGTCTCCCGTGCCGGATACCCGCGCCTTCACATGGGCGGACTGGGATGTCTACCCGCAGTATACCTATCGCGTGCCCATCGCCGACATTGACGCGCAGTGGCGGCACATCGAACAAAACGCCCGCCGCCTGATTTCTCGCTGCGAGCGCGAGCGCATGTACGTCGAAGCCCGCGACGACTTCAACTGTTTCTATGATATGCACGCCGCCACCTATCACCGCCTCGGTCTGGAACCGTATTTCCCGCGTGAGACGTTCCGGCGATTGTACGACGACCTCAAAGCACGCGGTATCGCGGAGCTATTTTTCGCCATGCTGCCAGACGGCAAACCCGTCTCCGCGCAAATCGTACTGGCGACCGAGCATCCAGTCACGCATACCTGGGTAGCCGGGGCCGACCGCGAATACGCCAACACGGGCATTTCCGCCTTGCTGCGCTGGGAAGTCTGCAAAGTCTATGGTACGCGTGGCTACACCCACAACGATCTAACCGACGCCATGAACGAGAGTGTCGGGCGCTTTAAGGCGCAGTTTGGCGGCGATCTCGTCTATTGTCCGATTGTGTCGCGGGTAAATTCACGTCTGCTCAAAGTGCAAGACCGGCTTGAAAGCACGGTCAAGGCGCTGCTGCGACGCGGATTCAATGGCGGCGACGAAGTCACGCAGGAGGCATGAACGATGGCACTCCTCAATCGTACCGGGGCAGAACTGATCTGCCTCGCACTTAAAGACGCAGGTGTCGATTGGGTATACGGCATCCCCGGCGTACACAATCTCGCGCTGTATGAGGCGCTGCGCCGCGCTCGGATTCGGGTGGTCGTACCCTGTCACGAGCAGGGTGGCGCGTTTATGGCGCTGGGGCAAAGTTACGCCACCCAAAGCCCCGGCGTACTCGTCACCGTACCCGGCCCCGGCCTGACCAACGCCCTGACCGGCATCGCGGAAGCGTATCTTGACTCGATTCCACTGGTAGCGATTGTGACCAACATCCGCTTTGATCTGCCGCACCGCCACCAACTCCACCAGATCGACCAGGTGACACTGGCTCAACCCGTGTGCAAAGAGGTGCTGTGTGTGCGTGATCCCGACGAAGTAGTCGCACAGATGGCGCACGCTTTTCATCTGGCGACCGAATCCGGCGAACCGGGTCCAGTCGTGGTCGATATTGCCGCCGAGGTGCTGTGGGACAGCCCGCAGAAAGTCTTTACGCCTGCATCCTCGCCCATTGAAATTGTTACACCACAGGTGGACCCGCTGGCGATCAAAGAAGCTGTAACCCGTCTGATTGCCAGTTCGCGGGTGAGCTTGTTCGTCGGGCAAGGTGCGATAGAAGCCCGTGACGATATCCGCGAGCTAGCCGAATGGTTAAACGCGCCCATCGCTACCACCCATTCCGGGCGCGGACTCATCCGCGAAGATCACCCGCTAGTCATGGATTTTCTATGGCGTTCCGGCGGTGTCGAAGCCGCGAACGCTGTGTTTGCCGGGTGCAATCTGGCGCTGGCGCTCGGCGTCAAGTTCAGCGAACACGGCACACGCGGCTACGGCCTGATCTTGCCCGATAAGGTGATTCACATTGACCGCTGCGCCGGGATCGTCGCGGAAGATAGACGTTCGGTGCAGGCCGTTTGCATGGACGTGGGCGAGTTCGTGCGTGCGCTGCTGGCGGAAAAAGACCAATATGGCCCGCGTCAATCGCTGGCGGCGACCGTTCACGCGGACCTTGCGGATGCCCATGCGCAGGTACGCCACGCGCCTGATACGGCGTTCTGTTTGGTCGGCGATGAGAAGCATTCAGCGGCAGCATTCTTCGAGACGTTACGCGCAGTGCTGCCGGATGACGCGGTACTCGTCACCGATTCGGGGCAGCACCAAACGCTGGCATCGGATCATTTCCCCGTCTACCAGCCACACACGCTGCTGGCCCCTGCCGATTATCAGGCGATGGGCTACGCCATCCCGACCGCGGTCGGTGTTGCCCTCGCTCAACCGGATCGTGATGTGGTCGTTGTCGTCGGTGACGGCAGTTTCGTCATGAGTGGACTCGAACTGCTAACCGCTGTCCGCGAACGGGTCCGCCTTAAAGTGCTGTTGTTCAACAACGACGGCTACGGCATTTTGCGCGATATTCAGGTCGAGCAATTCGGCGTTGCGACCAATGTCACGCTGGCGAATCCTGATTTTCCGCGCCTGGTTTCCAGTTTGGGTGTGGGTGTGCATTCAGCGGCGGGTTCGCTGCGCGATACACTGCGCGATTTTGTGCGGGCACCGGGCGTGCGCCTGCTCGAAATTGGCGTAACGGGTAAAACGCGCAAAACCACCGGGACGCTGCGACGTCGCATGAAGGCCGATTTACGGCAGCTTGTACACGATGTAGTGGGGTAGGAACACGCGAGGAAAAAATCATGAAAGTGGATATGGATACGACATTGGATCACATCGCACGGACGGGGGGCATGGTTCCCCCGCATGGATCGCACCCGCAAATGGTCATCACCGCCTACAGCGAGCAATGGGGTGAAATCGGGTATCTGGTCATCGACAGTGTTATCGAGGACGCCGCCATCGGTGGCATCCGCTATGCAGCAGGGGTATCCGTCACCGAGGTAGCAGGGTTGGCCCAGGCGATGACCTACAAGTGTGGTTTTTTGAATATTCCGATGGGTGGGGCCAAAGCTGGAATTTCTGCACGGGCCGGGTTAACGCCAGTCGAGCGCGAATCACTGCTGCGCGACTTCGGGCAAAGTCTGGGGCCATTACTGCGCAGTGGCGTGT
>DAOTXA010000635.1:0-6549 GCA_034435595.1 Anaerolineae bacterium
CCACCTGATCGGACAGACTCGTATAGCCACCGAAGGCCGCCGCCTGCGCGTCGAGGATGCCGCCCCGCGCTTCGACCATGTCGCCAATGCGTACAACCGGATCACCCCACATGACCGGGTTCAGCGCGAAGAAGATCACCGCTGCCAGCACACCCGCGACCGTAAGCGTCGTCAGCAGAAAATAGGGGTCGTGCGGTCCGACCGTCGCCGGGTCAATATCGTCCTCGATTGAGTCGTCACGGGTACTGTCCCACAGCGCGAACAGCGTCAGCGAGCCGAACACGGCGATCACGTCTACCAGATTGGTGTGCTTCGCCGCGACCGCCAATCCCGACACAACGCCGAGCAGCATCGCCGCCCACCAGGTACGTTTTTGCAGTAAAAGAATGCCGCTCAAAATCACCAGCAGCCCGAAGAAAAGCGCCGGACCTTCCATCATGGCGCGGCGACCATTCAGCAAAATCGCCGGGTTGAGCGCGTAATACAGGCTGGCGAAATACGCGATCAACACGCCGTAGCGCGTGCCAAATGCCAGCCTGCGCCCGATGGCGAACAGGACAATCGCGCCTGCTGCGGTAAATGCCGCCGATACAAAACGCGCCGCGTTCAGCAAGTCATCCGGTGGCACATGCCCGTTAGCGTGATTCCACTGCCAACCCGCACCCCACACCCACTGTTCGTTAATCGTCGATGCATCATAGCCGAGCGCGAACCCGGCGATGCCATAGAGGGTGCGCGTCAGTGGTGCGGCGACAAGACGCATGTGCTGTTCGGCGGCGGATTCGTCATCTGGTGGCGGATCACTGAATTGCAGGCGCTCAAAATCCCCGGCGATGAGATAATGAAAGTCGCGGCTCATCCATACAGTCGTGGATTCGTCACCATGCAGGGGTACGGCAAGCGTCCCGCCGAGGATATAGGCGACCAGCAGCACCAGCCACACACGCGGGAACCAGCGTCGCGCCGGGGCGGGAATGCGAAATCGGGTCATAAACGCGATACCTGCGCTTATCGGTCCATTGTGGGGATTGTACTGTACGGGGATGCACGCGTGAACGGCGAAGCAATTGACGTAGGGAGGACGTAGGGGCGGAACAAGAGAACCGCCCCGTGTTGTTGTCGATCAAAGATCAACCGCCGTCGTTTTCCAGCAAGTCTACCAGGGTGAATTCGAACGCGATGGGCACGATCTCATACGATTCGCGGGTGGGGTTGTTCAGATAGGCGTTCAGATAGTAGGGAACCCCGTTACGGATGGTGACCGAAGTCGCTACGCCACCTGTGGGGATAACTTCTATGATCTCTGCACTGTGCCAGTCGTCGTCACTCGTCAGCAACATGACCTGTTGACCGGGGACGCCACTCACGTATCCTACGGCAACCATATTATGATCGGCGTCAATTGCCAGCCCGTCAATATCGACACTACCCTGAATTTCGACCTCGGCGAAGTCCTCAGGCGCGGCGACCGGTATACGGTATATCGCGCCGCCCCCGGCAAACGCCGCCAGCAGATAGCCACCGTCCGCGTCTTCCACATAGTCGATGCCGTTCAAACCAAAGAGGTTCGCCACGAATTCGTCATCTTCAAGAAACACACTTGCCTCGGCATCCGGGGTCACCTGATAAATGACCGGCGCAAAGCTGTCGGTCACATAGATGTTGCCATCTGCATCAACGGTGACGCCATTCAGAAAGCCGACATCTAGACCACTTAACCCGCTTAAATCAGCGTAGAACTGTTGATCGCCTGTCTCAAGATCGAATACCGCCACGCCCATAATCAGATCATCGCTTGGATACCCGCCAAAGCCACGGGCGTCCGAATTAGCGACGATCAGACGATCCTCGCGGGGATCAACGTAAAGGCCGACCGTCGAGTCAAACACGCCAATATCGGCGAAGGTCGTGTAGCGTCCGTCGGGTGTGACGCTAAAAATCGTGCCCAATGCAAGCGAACTTACCAGAAAACGATCACGTCTGGCATCAAACGCGACACCTTCCGGCATGATACCGCCGGCACCAAATATGACATCTGTAGAACTGAGAATATCGGCGGCGGTGGGTTTTTGCAGGGGTTCGCCGTCACCCTGTGCAGAAATCGGGATAAGCGCAATGCAAAAAGCCAGCATAAATAACAGGCTAATGCGGAAACCGTTCATGGGAGTGTCTACTCCGGGATTTACTTCATGGGTGTTTGTGCTTTATGGGGCGGCAATGCAATATAACGATGATTCTCCTAATTACAATCAAATCACATTTTTGTAACTGTAACCTTAGAATTAGCTTTAGAATAAATTATGATGGTTCGCCATTACTTAAGTTTCGTATAGCTCATACTGATATAAATTAACGCCGGGTCCGCGTGTTTTCAGGGGAGAATCAAAAAGAGTGCAGCCCTCTTGCAGCCGCACCCTTTCTCAATGGTTTGCAGACTATAACCGGTCAGGGGTGATTACTCGTCGCCGTCCATCTCCATCATCATCGCCTCGAACTCAACCGGGACGATTTCGTAAGTGGCCTGCGCCGGATTGTTCAGGTAGGCATTGACGTAGTAGGCGACATCATCACGCACAGCGACTGTCGTCGCGGCGGCGTCAATGGCGACCGTTTCCACGACTTCGGCGGTCGTCCAGTCGTCTTCGCTGGCGATTAACGCGAGTTGCTGCCCTTCAACATCGCTAACAGTGGCAACAGCGACCATATACTCGCCACCAACGACCACCAGACCGTCAATGACTACGCTTTGCTCGATCTCGACGGCAGCGAATTCTTCCGGCGCATCCAGCGGAATTTTGAAGATTGTGCCACTACCGAGGTAGGCCGCCAGCAGATAGCCCGTATCTTCGTCATCTTCACCGCTTACGAAGTCAATGCCGTTTAGCCCGATGAAGTTGGACAGAAAAGCGTCGTCCTGCAAGAACACACTCGCCTCGCCTTCTGGCGTGACCACATAAATAGCGGGGGCGATGCTGTCGGTTACGTACACATTGCCTGCATCATCGACCGTGACATCGTTGGCGAACCCGGCAGGAATCCCGCTGAGGCCGTTGAGATCGACGAAAAATAGCTCGTCGCCGCTTTCCAGATCAAACGCCGCGACACCGAGGACGAGGTCTTCCGGCGGCGGTCCGTTGAAAACCCGTGCGTCACCATTGGCGACGATCAGGCGGTCGTTTGCCTCATCAATGTGAATGCCGACCGTCGAACCGAAGGCCTCGTTTTCGATGAATGGCTCGAAACTGCCATCGTCAAAAACGGCGTAAATCGTGCCTGTCATCAGCGAACCAACGAGGAAGCGCTCGCGCTCGGCATCCCATTCGACGCCTTCAGGCATAATTCCAGCAGCCTCAAAGACGATTGTGCCCTCAATCATCGCCATATCGCTGTCGGGCATGGGTTCCTCGGTCGCCACAGGATCGTCCTGCGCTGCCAGCGGAATCATCACCAGCAATAACAGTGCAAGTAACATCGTCAAACGTGCGAATTTCATGGGCTTCGCTCCTTGTGTTGAATTGAAATGAAATATTGTTGAAAAGCGGTTACCTTGTCCCATCGTCACCGCTGGATATAAGTACGGGGTGAACGAGTTCTGAACAACGTATGACGAACGCGAACAATATGAGCGAAATCAGCGAAATGAAAAACGCCCTTGCCGGGGCAAGAGCGTTTCCTGAATCATATTCTGATGTGTTGCGGGCGCGATTGTTTAGCGCGGGGTTCCCCGGAACAACAGCGAGTAGTTCACGAGGGTCCCGGTGCCGCTAACAGCCGTCACGCGGATGAGGCCGCTGTCGCTGTCGTTGGTCACGATGCGGCTGATGATGTCACCGCAGCTAAAGTTAGAACCGCCGCTAAAGAAAGTCACGTTTTCCGTACCTGTACCGGTGCAGGTGATAATCACCTCCAGGTCACCTGCCGTTGTGACCGAGTCGAAGTCAATGATATTCCAGAATATCTCGTCCTGTGTGTCGCCATCCGGGTAGGATACAGCGTCACTGACCGTCGCCTGACCGTTCTTTACGCTGACATCCACGAAGAAGCTGCTATCCGGCGGAGCGACCTGAGCAGGGGCTTCGGTGGGGGGCGGTGATGTGGGCTGCACAGGCGGCTGGGTGGCCTGACCGGGCGCTGTAGTCGATTGACCGGGTGCCGAAGTCGGTTGACCACCGGTCGCTTCCTCGGTGGTAGCAGGCGGCGGTGGGTTCGCAGGGCCTTCTGGTGCGGGCGGCGCTTCTGCCAGCGGCAGCGTGTTACACGGACCGGTCTGCGCCGTGACGAAGCCAGCCAACCAACCCGTCTGACCATTGTAATCAATCGTGTACCAACCGCTGTTTTGTCCGGTGGCGGTATAGCTGGTATTGGCGGGCAAACTGGTGATCACACCATAATTGGTGCCGGGGCCAGTGCGCAGATTCGTGCCGCCTTCGCCCGTCGTGACCGTGCAAACGTCGCCATTGGTCGCAGGCGGAGGAGCCGCAGCGCCATCACTGCTGCCACTGCTGCCTACACCAGTAGAAAGGATCGCGGTCACATCCACCGATGCCGACGACGCGGCGGGGTTGGTGATAATCGCCGTATAAACGCCGGAGCCGGGTTCAATCGGTGTCGTCAGCGTGCCTTCTACAATGTTGACACTGAGCAGCGAGCCATCCGCGCCGTGCATGGCGACATAGAGGCGGTTTTCGTCACCGACAATGGCGAAATCCAACGCGCTTTCCAGATTTTGGGCAATCGTTACTGCGATCACCGTTTGCTGCGGGCTGAACTGAAGCACAGTCGGCGTGGTCAGCACAACGACCTCGGACGACTGGATGATGTTCGCCGTGATGACAAACTGCCCGGTACCACTATTCGAGCTACCGACCTGCACGTTAAACGTCCCGGTTTGTTCCGAGCGCAGGTCAATGCGGGCGCTGCCCGCTGCGATTGACGTGGGATCGCCACTGCTAAACGCTAATTGCTGACCGGCGGGGCTGCTGATACTCAGTGTCGGCAGCATCCCCGGAGTGAGGCTGGTCACACGTAGCGAAACGAGATCGCCCTCGTTCATCGTCACCGAATAGAACTGGAACGGGGTCGTCGCGTCAATCGTGCCGCCCAGACCACTGCCATCTGCCAGGGGCGCACCCTGCGCCATCACCGGAGCAGCCGTCAGAGCCAGCATCAGACCCACTAGACCGCAAAGCAATACGAACATTCTTTTCTTCATAGTGTCTCATCCTTGTGTTTGTCGTATCTGTTCATAATCCTTGTGTTGCACAATTATTATGGTGAATATCGAGAAACGGCGCAATCTTGCGTCACATTACCGTTGCTGGGGCGTAGGGGGAACGTGCCAATCGCGCCCGGATTTACCGTACCGGCACGTAGGCAATTTCGATGCTGCCGGCGCGGTCGGCGGGGAGCATGACCACGCGAGATTCCTCACGATAATCGAGGGCGAGTGTCGTAAACGGGATGACCGGTCCCCAGCGGCGCAGCGGCATCACCGGGTCCAGCATCAAGGTGAGGACAAACGCCTCCATCACCTGCCAGTCGTTGACCCCCTTGAATTTATGGGTCATCACAAGTTGTGAGGTGCTGCGCATTCGGGGCAAAGTCTTGGAGATGATGTTCGTCTTCTTGCAAATCGTCATACGATCCTGTGCCCGCTGGCGAATGCGGACATCGTAGGTCGCCAGTTGGTGACGCATCGTCGATTCGTATTCGTGGGCCGGGTGGACGCGAATTTCGGTGTAGCGGATGCCTTTACGTCCGCGTTCGTCTTGCTGGTCGGTGACGATGGAATCGGCGAGAGCAAAACGACCGTCCGGCAGGGTAAATAGTTTCAGTGAGCGTGCACCGACATACGTTTCTGCCCCCCATCCCTGACCACGCGGCATAGCGTTGCGCCAGATCGCACGCACAACAGCATCGTCATAGCCTTTGGGCGGCGAGGTGAAGGTATACCCCCGGCGCTCGCCTTCCATGACATAGTGGATGACTAAGGGTTCGGCACTCATCAATCGTTATTCAGCGTAAACGGCTTCGACGCCGGACGGATTGTGTTAAAAAACGCCTTGATCATCGGCTTGACGCCCTTGCCCGTTTCCAGGCTGCCATAAGTGATGGCGTACTTAAAGCCAATCCGCTCCGCCAGCGAGATTAGCCGCCGCCGCTCATTGCGATAGTGGTGCATAATCTCATCGAATGTGGTTTCGTCCTGCCAAAGGTCGTGTTTGTTGACCAGCACGAAGAAGGCACGCAAATTATTGGCTGCATCTGGCTCATCCTCGATCATCTGCAAGACGAAGTTGAGGGCGTCTTTTTGTAGATGCACGTCGCCGTGATCAAGCATAAAAATGAGGCCACGCGGCTGTGCTTCGCGGAATAATTCGACCCAGTCTGTTTCCCACATGGCGTATTCGCCGCCCACATCGCGGACGGGCTTCATCTTCATGTGCCCTTCGTCAGGCACACGCCCCTGAAAATCTGGTACAGCCACGCCGCCCGCCGCCGTTGGATCGGGGTCGAAGTCCGTGATGTCCCTCATGTTCGTCTTCAACC
>DAOTXA010000636.1:0-12866 GCA_034435595.1 Anaerolineae bacterium
CGAACAGGACTACTTCGTTATCCAGCGCGACCTGCTGCAAGCCGACCGTCACACCGGAACTCGGCGCACCGACCAGAATCTCTACACCCTCGACTTCGATCAGTTCACGCGCCTGCGATGCGGCGGTGTCGGGATCGCTGGCGTTGTCGCGCACGAAGATTTCGACTGGACGACCGCCGATGGTCACATCTGCCAGCGCGTCGTCGATGCTGTCGTATTCAGAAGGATCAATCCCGGCTTCATACAGCAGACCAAGCTTGAAGCCGTATTCCAGTTCGTAACCATAGATCGTCAGGCCGCCGGATTGATCGACCATCAGACCGATACCCAGCGGAACGTCGTCCTGTGCGCTGGCAGCGCCAAACGCCGTCAACGCCATCACCAGCACGAGCAACAAAACAAAGGATTTTTTGCGAAACATGGGGCCTCCTCAAAGGCAACTAAAACAACAATACGTACATTTGCGTTACTTCGATCAAGCGGTTTGTTGGGTCATGCCTATTCGGGTTTGTGGGACGCAATAGAATGCGCCTTCACGAATAAACAACATGGGTATCTGTTCACGATGCTGTGAAATTGATCTATGGCGGACGCCCAGTTGGGCGTCCCTACACGGGATTTCATCGTAGGGACGCGCTATAGCGCGTCCGCCATTGCGTGAATAGATGCCAACTTGGTTTACCCCTCCGGTGCGATGACCACCGCCTCACCTTCTAAAACGGTTGCGCCTGCCTGATTGGTGCAGGTCGTTTTCAGGGTGGTGATGCGCTTATCCTCGCGGTAAGCGGTCACTTCCACCCGCGCCGTAATCGTGTCGTCAATGAACACCGGCGCTTTAAATTTCACATCCTGACCGAGATAGATCGTGCCTTCTCCCGGCAGATCGTTCGCCAGCACCGCCGAGATAAAACTGGCGGTCAGCATCCCATGTGCGATGCGGCGACCAAAAGCGGTTGTCGCCGCGTACTCGTCATCGAGATGCAGCGGGTTATTATCGCCGGATGCTTCTGCAAAGGCGCGGATCATGGCGTCGGTCACGGTGTACTCGCGTTCGGCACTGTCGCCGGTAGAAATTGTCATGATTGTTTCTCCCCTGCCTCATGCAGTTGGATGTAGGATTCACGCAGTTCGCGCTTGAGGATTTTGCCCGCGCCACTGATGGGCAGTTCGTCCACGAACTCGACGGTACGCGGCACTTTGTACCCGGCAAGGTGATGCTGCATATGCGCGATGAAGTCCTGCTCGCTGATTTCGACATCGGGCTTTAGCACGATATAGGCACGCCCGACCTCGCCCCAGCGCTCATCCGGCACGCCGACAACGGCGCACATCGCCACCGCTGGATGCTCGTACAGCACTTTCTCGATTTCGGTGGGGTAGATGTTCTCCCCGCCGCTGATAAACAGGTCTTTTTTGCGGTCTACGATGGTGTAATAGTGTTCATCGTCCATCATGGCAAGGTCGCCCGTATGGAACCACCCCTCGTCATCAACCGCTTCAGTACTGGCTTCCGGCTCATTGAAGTAGCCGGAAGAGTGTGAGGGTCCGCGCAGGACAAGCTCACCGACTTCCCCCGGTGGCAGCGGATTGTTGTCTTCGTCCACGATGCGGGCATCCACGAAGAAATTGGGCCGCCCGATGCTCCCCGCTTTGCGGATGGAGTCATCCGGGGCGAGGGCGAACACGCCGGGGCCAAATTCGCTCATGCCAAAGCCCTGTTTGAACACGACGCCTTTTTCTGCATGGAACTGTTCTACCAGCGGGACCGGCAGCGGTGCGCCGCCACTCGTGCAGAAGCGCAGCGTCGATAAATCGGCGGATTGCCAGTTATCGGCGCGGGTCATCATCTGGTACATCGTCGGCACGCCAGCATAGACGCTGACCGCGTATTCTTCGATGAGGTTCAACACCTGCACCGCGTCGAACTTGCGCGTCAAAATCACAGTTCCGCCCAGAATCAGCAGCGGCATGGTGTAGACGAGCAATCCGCCGGTGTGAAACATGGGGAAGCTGTTGACGGTTACGTCGCCATGTTGCAAGTCGTGAATAACGGTGTTGAGCGTGTTCCAGCCGATCATGCGGTGGCTGATCTGTGCGCCTTTGGGCAACCCGGTCGTACCACCTGTGAAAATCAAACAGGCGATGTCTTCTTCGTGCAGATTGTCGGTTGTGACCGGGCGCAGCATGGAATCGCTGAGTGTCTTTTCAAAGGTGCGGCTGTTGGGCAGACCCGGTCCTTCGATGTGCAACACCTGCTCGATAAAGGGTGCTTCCGGCAAAATTTGCGCTACATCGTCGCGGAAGTCGTCGCTGAAGATCAACACTTTGGGCGTGGTTTTTTCCAGCAGATGCAGTATCTCGCGCCAATGGAGCCGCCAGTTCATGCCGACCATGATCGCGCCCAGCTTACCACAGGCGAAGAACGTATCCAGATATTCGACGCCGTTATGCGCCAGAATCGCCACTCGGTCACCTTTTTCGACATTCACACCGTCACGCAGCCAGTTCGCCAGCCGGTCGGCGCGATGATTCATCTCGTTGTAGGTAAAGATGCGATTCGGGGTTTTGCCTGCATCCACTATCGCCAGATCATCTGGCGAGTAGAGCGCCCGCCGCCCCATGTAGTCGCCTATATACATGCGTAATTGCTCCGCGTGTCGCCAAAATTTCTAACCACGATATTTTTAACCACGAAGGCACAAAGAAAAGAAGAAAACATTCCAAGTTACTTTTTAGAGAAATAATCTTGAGAATTAAATCTTCGTGTCCTTCTTTCTTCGTGGTTAAAATGTTTTTTGTGGTTGAAGATGTTCTTACTTCAATGGTACTGCCGTTGTCTTTTTCATCTCGTTGAGTACAACGCCCGTTTCGATACGTTCGATGCCGTGGATGGTCATCAGATGATCGGCGATGAAGGTATCCAGTGCGCGATGATCTTTGACCAGTATTTTCAGCATCAGATCACAGCCGCCTGCCATGCGATAGCATTCCTGCACCTGCGGCAGCGTCTCGACCTTCTCAGCCCATTCTGCGAAATGTTCCTGCGTGTGTGGCTGTACGGTAACGCGGATAAAACAGAGCAGATCGTACCCGGCGGCCTCGCGGTCCACGAGCGCCACGTACTTTTGAATGATCCCCGCACGTTCGAGCCGTTTGATACGGTTGTGAACCGCTGGCTGCGAGAGGTGAATCTGCCGTGCGAGATCAGCGACGCTGATGCGCCCGTTGGTCTGCAATATTTCAAGGATCGTGCGGTCCAGTTGGTCAAAACCGCCATCCTGTAAGGCGTCTTTCATAAAGCCACTTTAACTGTTTTCATCCATTGTAATCACCTGCGCCCGATTTCCACGCGATGGAAAAGAAAATAACGCGGCAGGGGGCAAAACAGGTTATTTTCTTTCGTTTTCACACGATTTGTTACGTGAATACAGGCACATCACCGCCGAGCCTCAATCTGTAGAGGTTGCGCCGCCTGTAGAAGTTTCGCCGCCAGTAGAGGTTTCGCCGCGCTCCGCGCCGAGGCCGTCAAAGAACAGGTCGGTGATCGCATCGACAATGCGATCGCGGTCGTCCCACGCAGCACGCATTTCTTCATCGCCCAGGATCAGCATCATCTGAATCCCCATTGCCATACCGCTATACAGACGGGCAGAGAGCGGCACGTCCATTTCGCGGCTTTGCCCGCGCCGGATACGCTCGTTAACGTGATTTTCCAGTACATCAAAGGCAGGTTTCAGGAACCCTACATAGTATTTGCCGCGCAGTTCAGGGTTTTGTAGCACCTCTGGCAGTATCGCCAGAAACACATCATAGCGGCTGTGCAAAAAGTCGATACGGGTTTTAATCAACATTTTGAAAAACTCGCGGAAATCCATCTCTAACCCGGCGGCGAATGTTTCTTCGCGGGCGGCGGATTGCGACAGGTCGTTGAGGAGTTCGATCAACAGCGCATCTTTATTCTCGAAATAGTTATAGATGGTCCCCTCGCTGACATTGGCGGCTTCCGCGATGTCTCTGGTCGTCGCCCGCTTGAAGCCTTTTTCTGCGAAGACTTTGACTGCCCCGTTAAGTATCTGCTCGCGTCGTGCAGCCTTGCGAAGGTCGCTGCGGCTCAACCCATGTTCATCGTTGTTCATTTCTGGTGTTCCTGTTGTGGGTGCATTTATGTAGATCGCAAACGGCAGACGCCAAATACGACGTTTAATATAACACGAAACTTGAGTGGTGGCTCAAAATTGAGTTCACGCTCACCTCTCCTCAATGATGATGCAAACGGCCTGTTCATCCTACCCATTTTTACGGGGACATTCCCCATTTTGATAGGCCACCATCCACCGGGTTGACGGCGATTTTCTTGCGCGAAACTGCGATGATAGGGATGTGTCCGATTAGAGGCCGGATACACCGAGAAAGACTGCAACACAAACCATACACCGAAATCCGCTTATTCTGAGAGCAAATCGATAGGAGCAAATATCATGGCTGATGTCATGCAAAACTTATCCAACGATCTGGCGAACGTGGTTGAAGCCGCCGCCGCCGGAATCGTCCGCGTAGAAGGCCGCAAGCGTCTGGGCGCGAGCGGCATCGTGTGGCGGCAGGGCGTTGTAGTGACCGCCCATCACGTCATCCGCCGCGACGAAGGCGTCAAGGTCGGCCTGCCCAGCGGCGATGTCGTCCCCGCCACCGTCGCCGGACGCGATCCGCACAGCGATATCGCCGTCCTCAAGGTGGATAGCGACCTCGCGCCGCTGGTCACGGTTGGCACCGACGGTTTGCGCGTGGGCAACCTCGTGCTGGCGATAGGTCGCCCGACCACCAATCCGCAGGCAACACTTGGCATCATCAGCGCCATCGGTTCGCGCCGCATGGAAGGCATGATCCAGACTGATGTCATCATGTACCCCGGTTTTTCCGGCGGCCCGCTGGTGGACGCATCCGGCAATGTGCGCGGCATGAACACGTCCGGTTTCCGTCATGGGGCGAGTCTTGCCATCGGAACCGCCACTATCGACAAGGTGGTCGATACGCTGCTCGAACATGGCAAGATGAAGCAGGGTTATCTGGGGGTGGGCGCTCAGCCGGTACGTCTGCCCGCCGCCACTGCCGAAGAATTGGAACAGGAAACCGGCCTGCTCATCGCCAGCATTGAGGAAGGCAGTCCGGCAGAGGACGGCGGTTTGCTGCTGGGCGATATCATCGTCAAACTTGACGGGCATCCGACGCCCGCGCTGGATACGCTGCTGGGCCTGCTGGGTGGTAGTCTGGTCAACGCGACTGTGCCCGTGACCGTCGTGCGTGGTGGGCAGATGGCAGAAATCAGCGTGACGATTGGTGAGCGCGGGTAAACTAAAGCGGACGCGCAACTGCGCGTCCGCAACCCCAAACACGAATGAATGTATTCGTCGATTTATTCAATTGTCAATAGGGCGGCGTCCTTACGACAAAATCGTGTGTAGAAACGCGCAACTGCGCGTTCGGGGTGAGGGAATACTAAACACTGTCAACTGAACACTGAGAACTGAAACCTCTTATGACTCTATTGCAACAACTCAGCGACAATATGGCGAATCTCGCTGGCGAGGTCAGTCGCAGCGTGGTGCAGATCACTGACGGGCGCGGCAGCATCGGCGCAGGGACCATCTGGCACAGCGACGGCTTGATCGTCACCAACGCGCATGTCGTCAATGGCATTCACCGCCAGCGGATGCGCGGCGGATTCGGCTGGCATCACGTGTCTGGTCCCCGGCGGATGAACGTCGTCACGGGCGACGGGCGCGAGTTGCCCGCCAAAGTTCTCGCCATTGACGAAACGAACGATCTGGCGGCGCTGGCAGTGGATGCGGACAACCTGCCAACCATCGAGGCGGGCGATTCTCACAGGGTACGGCCCGGTCAATGGGTAATGGCCTTCGGGCATCCCTGGGGCGTGCGCGATGCGATGACGGCGGGTGTTGTTATCGGCAGTGGCGACCAACTGCCAGAGATGCAACCCGGACGCGAATGGGTGGCGCTGAATCTGACGCTGCGCCCCGGTCACAGCGGCGGCCCACTGGTGGATACAGACGGGCGGCTGATCGGCGTCAACACCATGATTAGCGGCCCGGAAGTCGGCTTTGCTGTTCCAGCGCATGTGGTCAAGCGCTTTCTCAAAGATGCGCTCGGTGGGCACGACTCACCTATACCGCAGCCGGATGCGGTATCCGCAACGCTGGTGTAGCTCACATAGACACTTATACACGGACGCAACCGGTCGCGTCCGTGTTATATATTAGATCATGGACGCAGATCACATTCTCCTACCGTAGACGAACGTGAATCCTCGTGTTACCCTCGCCGCGTTTGCCCGATGATGTAAACTCACACTGATGAACCGACTGTTTTCCCTGCTGCTTGTCGCGGCATCGCTGCTTGTCGCCTGCGGCGCTGCGCCTACGCCGACCCCGGAACCGACTCTTATTCCGGTCACGCCAATCCCCGATGGACTCGTGATTCCGCTGGAAGCGCGTTTCGTCCGCGAGGATGATTTCGATCTCGGCATCGACATTCTGACGCTGGATTATCCCGCCAACTGGGTATGGAACGCGCCACGTCTGGCATTTGCCAATACCGAACAGGCGTTAAACAATCTGCTGCGCTCGCCCGGTTTTTACGAACCGCGGCCCGGTGAAGCCATCGCCGAGGTGCTGCCATTGAACTTCCAGACCCTCGCCGACGATTATGATCTGGGCGAGGACGCATCCCCCGACGAACTGCTGGAAACGGTCATCGAGCGCTTTAGCCGCGAAGAAGCGCTGCCCGAATTTAGCGCCATTGAGACGTTCGAGGTCCGTGCAGGAGAAGCCGCCCTGATTCGCTACACGATCCGGGGGACAACGGTTATCACTATCGCCATCACCGGGTGGAACGGCTACGCACTGTTGAGTCTCTCTGCCCCGGTCAACGAATCTGCCCAATACGTGCCGACCCTGCGTGCTATCGCCGATACACTTGATCTTGTCGTGATCGAACCATAATTATGAGTTAATGATGAGTAAAATCACAGGTTTCGGCCCCGCGCACATTGAATTTCAGGTGTAAAGTGATACCCGGTGTGCGGTTCAGAGCGTACACCGCTTTACCGAATGACCTCATTAGAAGGAATGCACATGAAATTACGTAAACTAACCTGGGTAATGCTGCTGGTGATTATGGCACTGGTCCTCGTGGCCTGCGATAGCGGCGGCGATGATGATGGTGACAGCGGAGATTCCGCCGACAGTGGTGATAGCGGTGGCGTCGAACTGGTAGAAACCTACAGCGGAGAAGACGGACTCAGCTTCCAGATGCCCGCCGGGTGGGTGGCAGAAAGCGAATTCGGTCAGGTGACCGCCGCCAGCAGCCAGTCCATTCTAGACACGATGGAAGACCCCGAAGCCACTACGCTTGGTGACGGCAACATCGCCGTGATCGTCGCGCCGCTGCCTGCGGATATGCTGGGTGCGCTCGAACTCGATGACACCGCATCTGCCGCAGATATCCTCACCGTGTTCAGCAGCAGCACCGAAGAAGGCGTGCCGGACTTCAGTGACCCCGAAGCCATCGAACTCAACGGCAAAGACGCTGCTATCGCCAGCGGCAGCCAGACGATCAACGACACGACCATTGATAGCACCTCGATTGTCGTCGCGTTGGATGGCGCGTTCGTGTTGTTTAACTTCGTCGCCGACGAAGGCGGACTTGCCGATCAGGACGCCGTTATACGTGCGATTGCCGGTTCTGCTGAATACGCTGCGCCGGAAGGTGACGCCGGGGCCGAAGGCTAGCCCCCGCTTCACAGAGACTTTAGGAGCATCGCTGCGCAACACGACCGGCGATCATCGTCTAACCAACGAAACACCAATAACTCATCGACCTTCACGCTTGTGGGGGTCGGTTTTGCTTTATGCTGGCAGCATATGCGTTTATATCAATCGAGTATTCGTATGAAATTATCTCGTTGTGCTGGATGGTAAATTTGTGTTGATCAACTTTGTTGCTGACGAGGGCGAACTCAATCCGTTGGAACCCGTCATATGGGCGATTGCGGCGACGGTCATCTACGTACCTGCCGAAACCGACGAACACATGAGCATCTGCTACAAATCTGACATAGCGATCATCACAGCGTAATCATCATCCTGTACTATGGGCGCATGTTGACTCTAGACTATGGAGGCTGCCATGCGCCTTTCCCGTTTGTTGATGTTGCTGTTTGTCATTGCTCTATTTGCCGTTCCCCTTGGTGCGCAGGACAGCGAAGCGACCGTAGAACCTGACCCCTTCCCGCAGGAAGTCGAGATGGTGGACGGCGTGACCTTCGGTGTGCCCGCCGGGTGGATTGTGTTGGAAGCCGACGGTCAGATCACCTTCGCCAGCAGTCAGGCGACGATTGACAGCATTGCAGAAACCGGCCCTGTCCCTGAGGGCGAGGTGTTCGCGGTCGCCTTTGGGGGTGCGTTGTCGCTGGTTGTAGACCCGGTCGAACCCGGTGCGGCGTCTTTGGCAAGGGCGATTGCGGTGCAACTGGGCGCAGGCTTGCAGATTCAAATCGCCGAGGCAGAGGAATTTAATGCCGGGGCATATCCGGCGGCGCTGGTCACATGGACCTTTATCGAAGGTCAGTTTCCGCTGGAAGCGGGTGTGATCGCCGTCGAACTCAATGACGACACACAGGTGATCTTCTGGTTCGTCAGCGGACGCTCTGATTTTGCCGATACGACACGGCTCATGCGCGATATTGCCGCTACCCTGGACGCAGGCGGACTTGGTCCTGAATCCACGCCAGAAGCGCCGCCCTCCGATGACCTTACTGTCAGCGATTTGACGCAGGTATTTACCACTGAAGCGGGTGATTTCTCTTTCTCGCTGCCGCAGACGTGGTCCGCCGAGGAGACGGACACCCAGATCGTCATCGGGACCAGTGCCGACGCGGTCACGGCCTTTACCGATACAGGCGGCGCACTGCCCCCCGGCGGGCTATCCGCAGTAGTGTTGACCGGGCAAATCGCGCTTGGCCTTCAAATCAACGACAATCCCGAACGTGTGGTCGAAGTGCTGGCGGAGCAGTTGCTCGAATCGACGGATACCGACGCGGTTAGCGACGTGTTCTCCTTCATACCAGAGGGCGAACCCGAAGACTCGCCCCGCAGCGGCGCGTTTCAGGCATGGGGCTACACCCTCGGTTCTGAACCGTTTAGCGGTGGTGTGCTGGCCTTTCGTAGTGAGGAAGAAGAATATGTCGTGTTCCTGTTCACGGCACGGACCCTAGATTCTGCGCCGTACATCGCTGCTTTACAGCTTATCGCCGCCAATGCCTTCGCCATTGCGCCGGAACCGGAGTAAGCGAAAGCTCATTCGCCTCTTCGTGAAATCCTGTACAATGACGGCCAATTTAACAATAGTCCTGTGAGGGATGTGGCTTGGAACTGTTCTTGATTCTGCTATCCGCGATGATCGCCGGATTTCTGCTGCTCAACGGTCTGCGTGCGAACGGTGATAGCGTAACCGGGCGCGACCGTGTCACGGCGCTGGCGGCGCTGATGCTGCCATTGGCGGCGCTCATTGTAGATAATCGGGTGCGTGGCGTGTGGGACCGTGAGGAATGGGCGTTGTTTGCGGTTGCGGTGCTGTTGATCGTGGGTGGGATTGCGCTCGTCACCAGCGAACGGCGGCGCGGGCGACCGATCCGCCGGGGTCATGGGTTGCTATCTATGCTGACCGGGGTGGTGCTGGTGTTGATGGTGGCCTCGGTTCCGGTGATTGCAGCGGCGATTGGACTGCAAGATGACGAAGTTGACCCGGCTGAGGCTGAAATCAGCACGTATGACCGTGCGGTCAGCATCTTCGACAACGTGACGCAACTGGTGGGCGAAGAAGCCAATCTTGACGCCGAAACGGTCGCCCTGCGCATGGACACCGGGGAAACGGTCGCGCAGTTGGTCCGCGCCAATGATGGCGATTTGGAGCGGGTGATTCAGGGTGTCAGCGAGATTTTAACCGGACAGGTCGAAATCCTCGCCGCCAATGGCGATATGACCGACACCGTCGCCGCCATTGCCATCGCGCAGATGGAAAACGTGGTGCGCGTCGGCGTGGAGCAGGAACTCGCCGGTCTGCTGGAACGCTTTGATGCCGGTGACCGCCCGGAGGGTGAGGCCGCGCCAGAGGGCTAGCAATCCGCTGGTAAAGGCAGTAGGCGGTACAATTCGCTCGCTATTGGCGCGATAGCGCCGGGTGCGGTACGCTGTGCGGGTAACGACTGCACGCGAAAGGCGAACCCATCATGGCGAAATCTGGCGACGTAATCGAAAATCCGGTTGGCAAGCATCGCGTCAAGTTCCTCACCACCACTGCCGAAAGCAACGGTGAGCGCCTCGTCATGGAATATACGATTCTCCCCGGCGGTGTGCCCTCCCCGTGGCATATTCACCTGGGGCAGGATGAGTACTTCGAGTGCGTGGACGGCACGCTGGAATTGCGTCTGTTTACGTATGATAACGTTGTGCTGCTCAAACCGGGCGATAAAGCCGTCGCGCCGCGCCCTTATGCGCACCAGTTCGCCAACCACAGCGACACCGACCCGGTGACCTTCATCTTCGAGTTGCGCCCTGCGCAACAGTTTGAAATTTGGCTGGAAACATATTATGGCTATGCGCGTGACGGACTCATGAACGACAGCGGCGTGCCATTTGATCTGTTGCAGGCGCTGGTGCTGGCGGAAATGACAGATACGTATTTAGTCGGCATCCCGGCGTCGATTCAGAAGACGGTGCTGCAAATCGGCGCGACAATCGCCACCGCCTTCGGTCGCCGCAAAAGCTACCCGAAATACAGCGGGAAGTAAACGGGCACACACGAAGGCGAAGAAGGTTTTCTTCGAGTTCTTCGCGCCTTTGCGTTATGCTCTTTCGCCCTTATCCTTTATCCTTTCCCCTTTTCCCTTTATACTATTCCCTCACTACCCAATTCGAGAATTACGGATAAGCTATGACTGCTGACGACACCACCAACGAGGGCGGCGGCCCCTCGCATTTCATTCACGAGATCGTAGAAGAAGACAACAAAACCGGCAAATTCGACGGGCGCGTGCATACCCGCTTTCCACCAGAGCCGAACGGGTTCCTGCATATCGGGCACGCCAAATCCATCGTGTTGAACTTTGAACTGGCGAAGCGTTATGGCGGCAAAACGAATCTGCGCTTTGACGATACAAACCCTGCCAAAGAAGAGCAGGAATACATTGATGCCATCATTGAGGACATCAAATGGCTCGGTTACCAGTGGGACGGTGATGTCCTTTTCGCCTCCGACTACTTCTCGCAATTGTACGAGTGGGCGGTAGAACTCATCCAGCAGGGCAAAGCCTACGTCGATCAGCTTTCGCAGGAAGAAATGCGCGAGTATCGCGGTACACTGACCAAACCGGGCAAAAACAGCCCCTACCGCGATCGCAGCGCCGCCGAAAACCTCGAACTGTTCGAGAAGATGAAAAACGGCGAATTCGGTGAGGGCGAAGCGGTTCTACGGGCGAAAATCGACATGGCATCGCCCAACATCAACCTGCGCGATCCGGTCATGTATCGCGTGTTAAACGCCTCGCATCCGCGCACAGGCGACAAGTGGCACATCTACCCCATGTACGACTGGGCACACGGGCAGTCCGACAGCATTGAGGGCATCACGCATTCGATTTGTACGTTGGAATACGCCGCGCACCGTCCGCTGTATGACTGGTATCTGAATCATATTGAAATCTATCATCCGCAGCAGATCGAGTTCGCACGTCTGAACATGACCTATACCGTCATGAGCAAGCGCAAGCTGCGCCGTCTAGTCGAAGAAGGGCACGTTAGCGGGTGGGATGACCCGCGTATGCCGACCATCAGCGCGATGCGCCGCCGGGGATACAGTCCACAATCCCTGCGTGACTTCGCCGAAGGGATCGGTGTTGCCAAAAGTCAGAACATGGTCGAAATTCAGAACCTCGAATACTACGTGCGGCAGGATTTGAACAAGACGAGTCCGCGTGTAATGGCGGTACTTGATCCACTCAAGGTAGTGATCGAGAACTACCCTGACGGGCAAAGCGAAGATATGGAACTCGCCAATAACCCGGAGGACGAATCTGCCGGGACGCGCAAAGTGCCGTTCTCAAAGACGATCTACATTGAGCGGGCCGACTTCATGGAAGACCCGCCGCGTAAATTCCATCGTCTGTCACCGGGCAAAGAGGTGCGCCTGCGTAACGCCTATCTCATCACCTGTACTGATGTCATCAAGGATGCGGACGGCAACGTGACCGAACTGCGGGCCAGCTATGACCCGGCAACGAAGGGCGGCAACGCGCCGGACGGTCGCCGCGTTAAGGGGACGCTGCACTGGGTTTCGGCAGATCACGCGCTGACCTGCGAAGTCCGCGAATATGATCGCCTGTTCCTGAACGAGAACCCCGATGATGCACCGGATGAAGGCGACTTCACCGATAACCTGAACCCGGATTCGCTGACAGTGCTGCCAGCCTGCTATGTCGAGCCAAGCGTCAAAGGTGCAAAACCATTTACACGCTACCAGTTCGAGCGCATCGGCTACTTTGTGGTCGATCCCGACTCAACGGACGAAAAGCCCGTGTTCAACAAGACGGTCGGCCTGCGTGATCAGTGGGCCAAGCTCCAGAAGAAGGGCAAGACGGGGTAAATCTGTTTAACCACGAAGAAAGAAGATCACAAAGATAAAAGCAGAGGCGTTTTGCAAAACGCCTCTCGTAGTTTCAGGAGAATCACGCGGATGGTTGACGATCATATGGAAGAGCCGATGATGAATTTGACGCTACCGTCGAAAAGATGCTA
>DAOTXA010000637.1:0-8767 GCA_034435595.1 Anaerolineae bacterium
TCAAAAGGCAGTCTTAAGCAAAAACGTTATCGAGCTACGCTTGATGATTCCTTTTTGTTGCAACTACTCTTACAACTTTGAAGCGATTGCCCTGATCTTAAGGGTTATGTTGGAAAGATCAGGGCGGGACGGTTCCCGCACCTGATTTGAGGCTGCAAATTGGTTAGAGTCCGGCATCCTGACGGAGTGCATCGGCCTTGTCGGTTTTTTCCCACGGGACATCAATATCTTCGCGTCCGAAGTGACCGTAAGCGGCGACCTGCCGGTAAAGCGGGCGGCGCAGGTCAAGGTCGCGGATGATGGCAGCCGGACGCATGTCGAAGTGCTTTTCAATGAGCGCGACAATTTGATCGTCGGGGATGTTGCCGGTTCCGAAAGTTTCGACAGCGAGTGAAGTCGGTCGGGCAACGCCGATGGCATACGATACCTGTAGCTCGAAGCGCGAGGCGATCCCGGCGGCGACGACGTTCTTGGCGATGTAGCGAGTCATGTACGCGGCGCTGCGGTCTACCTTGGTTGCGTCCTTGCCGCTGAACGCGCCCCCACCGTGACGGGCAACACCGCCGTAGGTATCTACGATGATCTTGCGCCCGGTAAGGCCGGCATCGCCCAACGGACCACCCGTGACGAAGCGCCCGGTCGGGTTGATGAAGAAGCGTGTATCGGCATCAATGAATTCTGCCGGGACGACTGACTTCACAATCTTTTCAATGACGATAGTGCGAATTTCTTCCTGCGTGATTTCCGGCGCGTGTTGGGTAGAGACGACGACGGTATCCACGCGTTTGGGCTTGCCATGTGCGTATTCAACGGTGACCTGACTTTTGGCGTCGGGACGCAGCCATGACAATTCGCCGGATTTACGCGCTTCTGCCAGACGACGCACCAGTTTGTGCGACAGCGACACGGTCAGGGGCATCAGTTCCGGGGTTTCATCGCAGGCAAAGCCAATCATCATGCCCTGATCGCCCGCGCCAATGGCTTCGATTTCAGCGTCAGACATCTGTCCTTCGCGGGCTTCGAGGGCGGTATCGACACCTTGAGCGATATCGGCGGATTGTTCCTTGATCGAGACCAGAACACCGCAGGTTTCGGCGTCAAAGCCGAATTTGCCGCGTGTGTAGCCGATTTCGGTGATGGTCTTACGGACGAGGCTTTCGATGTCCACATAAGCGCTGGTGCTGATCTCACCGAATACGAGGACGAGTCCGGTAGTGGTGGAGACTTCACAGGCTACGCGGGCGTTGGGGTCCTGATCGAGTATGGCGTCGAGAACGGCATCGGAAATCTGGTCGCAGATTTTGTCGGGGTGCCCTTCAGAAACCGACTCTGAGGTGAAGAAATATTGCGGCGCGGACATAAAGGTTGACTTTGCCGCGACTGGTGCGGATTGATTTTCGCTCATGGAATGCTCCTTGCTGGTTGAGCGGATATACGAAAACACCTCTTCGGTTGAAGAGGCGCAAGATCACAATCATTGATAGTCGCCCTCATCGACCAGAATAATTCTGTAGGACTTGGCACCGTACCGGCACATGACATTCCACATACCTGGCGGTTGCCGCGGTTTCGTCGGGCCTAATCCCTCCACCGCTCTGGATGAGTATCGGATTTTTAGTAACTAGTGGATGGCACTATACCATAGAAGAATTGGCAATTCAACGCAGCAACAAAAAAGGCCGCGCCCACAGGCACGACCTTTGACGTAAATTGAGGTTGCTAGGGATTTTTGAGCGATAGCAATGACATGACTTCTTGACGCAAGGCTAGATTCTCCTTGAATGCACCACGGCTGGTCATGGTGGTGGTATTGGCTTCGTGTAACTTGACCCCGCGTGAAGACATGCATCCGTGTGTCGTGTTATACAGTACGATCATCACTCCCTTCGGACTCAGTAGGTCCATGATGGCGTCTGCTGTCTGCTGTCCGATGCGTTCCTGCAATTGGAAGCGTCGAGCATAGATTTCCAGGATGCGACCCAGCTTCGACAGGCCGAGCAACTGTTTATCGGGGATATAGGCGATGGCTGCATAGCCTTCGATGGGTGCGAGATGGTGACTGCACAGGCTGTAGAAGCGCATATCCTTCACCAGGACAATGTCGTCACTGCCCGATGTGTTCGGGAAAACGGTGATTTCGTCCTCCGGGTCGCGCCCGTAACCGTTCACCCAGTATTCAAGATAGGCTTTGGCGACACGCTTGGGTGTATCGGTATAATTCGGGTCTTCCCAGTTGACGTTGAACGCGTCCAGTAAATCGTGGATGGCCTGTTCAACCGCTTTTTGCTGTTCCGGCGATTTCGTCAGCTCTTCGGTTTGTTCGAATGCATCGCTCGCCCCGGTGGGGAAGTCAAGGACCTCGTTTAGAGGTTTTTCCAACACTTCGAATTCCGGCTGCACATGTACATTCTTATGCTTGCCGTTGCCATTTCCGTTTCCGTTATGCTTGCTGTTTCCGTTGGGAACGTATCCACGAAACTCATCGTGGGGGTCTTCCAATTCAGACATGATTTTTCTCCGGGCGCGTTAGCGACTAAAATTGTTGCATATTTGAGGCGCGCCGCACCGTAAATGTTGCAAAGTGCAACTGTATGTTGTTTTGCGTTTACACAATATCAAATATACTGAATATGATTATAGGTGCTTTCTTACCCCAAGTCCGGCGATTTAACTCAACCCTCATTGAAGTCTAAACGCGAATTAAATGACGAAATATTATGGTTATCGGACTTATCATACGAGAAATATCAACCTGAGAGGCTTGAGACTGCTATGGCAGACACCATCGAAATTGACAATTTGCGCCTACGTTGCATGATCGGATTCAGTGCGCATGAACTCAAAGACAAGCAAGATGTGGTGATTGATTTGCGGATTCGTGCAGATATGCATAAGGCGGGGGAAACAGACAATCCCGACGATGCATTCAACTATCGAACTGTGACGAAAGCGATCATCGCGCATGTTGAAGCATCAAGCTATAAATTGGTCGAAGCGCTGGCGGCAGCGATTGCCAAAATCTGTGTGGTCGAGCATGACGCAGAGTGGGTACAGGTGCGCGTCCATAAGCCGAACGCACTGCGCTTTTCGGATACAGTCGGTGTTGTGATCGAGAGGACACGCGATGACTTCGTCTAATAATCCGGTGCGCGTATATGTGTCGTTAGGCTCGAATATCGAACCCGAATCGAATTTACAGCGGGCGGTAAATCTACTGCGCCAACACGGTGACGTGCGGACGATTTCGTCAGTATACCGGACGCCGCCATATGGCAATACAGACCAACCGGATTTTCTGGATGTGGTGGTCGAGATTCATACGGTGGTCGCACCACGTGAATTCAAGGTAAATGTGCTGCGGGCAATTGAGGATCAATTGGGTCGCACGCGTGATCCGGCCTTTAAGTATGGTCCGCTGACACTCGACATGGATATCATGCTATGGGGGGATAGCGCATTCGAGTTTGGTGAGAAGCCCTGGCGAGTGCCAAATGCGGGGATTCTTGACTATGCGGCGGATGCGGTTCCGCTGGCAGAGATTGCGGCGGATGTCATGCATCCCGAAACAGGAGAGAGGATTTCGCAGATCGCCGCCCGCCTTGATCCGACCGGAATCCACAAAACAGATGTGCAGATCGTATGATACACGGTGGATAACGCGCCCTAGTCGATCCGACGCGATGCGGTACAATAACGCCGTTTTGGTTTCGGCTACCCATCGGAGGGGTGATGAATCTCACCGAATATGTGCGCATTCTGGTGCGCCGGGGATGGATCATGCTACTGCTGGCAATTCTGGCTGGTGGGGGCGCATGGTTCATCACCCGTGACGATACGCCGGTTTATCAATCATCGTATCGTGTGCTTGTTCAACCGTCTCGACCCGACCTCAGTTTGACAAATTCGACTCAGGGCTTGCTAGAATCGCTGCGCGTGTATCTCGATAGTGAGTTGCGGGCAGCAGAAATCATTGATGAATTGCAGCTTGATATGACGCCAGGGCAGCTACTTAGCAACACAGCAACGGCTGCCGACCAATTCCGGTTTACGGTTCAGGTTCAGGTCGAGAATACCGACCCGAATGTGGCAAATGCGATCGCTACAGCATGGGGTGCGAAGCTGATCGCCTACCGCGAGGAGCTTAATGCCGGGTTGCGGCGTGAGGACCGTGTGGATACGCGCCCGGTTGATAATGCCTCTGCCGGGCAAATCGCACCGCAACCGCGCATTGTTGGTGTTGCCGGGGCACTTCTCGGCTTGATCGTTGGTGGTGTACTGGTGTTCGTTCTCGAATACATTGAGAGCAGTGTCGTGCATCGCCGTGAGGATTTAGAGCGTATTCTCGAAGTCGATGTGCTGGCGAGCATTCCATCGTATGACGGTTCATCGCGCAGCTAAGGGCGTAAAATAGGAGATGCGATTATGGCGCAAGCCAATCTGATTACCCTGCGTGACCCGCAGGCGGCAGCGTCGGAAGCGTTTCGAACGTTGCGTACCAATTTGATGTTTTCCAGTGTAGATCGTCCGGTGTCTACGCTGCTGGTGACTTCGACCTCGCAGCCGGATAACAAGAGCGAAGCGGTCGCCAATCTTGCGGTGACCTTCGCACAATCGGGCAATCGCACGATTCTGGTCGATTGTGATCTGCGCAAGCCGTCACAGCATTCGATCTGGGGCGTAGATAACACACGCGGTCTGACGACAATGATCCTTGAAGATAGCGCACTGGCTACGCCGCCACTCGTTGAAACCGAAGTCGAAAATTTGAGCCTGCTACCTTCAGGGCCGATTCCCCCGAATCCGGCGGATATCCTCAGCAATCAGCGTATGGCGGAAATTGTCGGCTTGATGAAGGCAAGAGCGAGTTATGTGCTATTTGATGCGCCCCCGGTACTGGTCGCCAGTGATGCGGCGCTGCTTGGTTCCAAGCTGGACGGTGTGTTACTGGTCGTGCGTGCAGGCACTACTCGCCGCGATCATGTCACGCAGGCGAAGTCCAGTCTCGAACGTGTGCATGTCCGGCTGTTAGGTGCTGTCCTGGCAGATGCGCCGCGTGAAAGCGGCGGTTACGCGTATAAGGTTTAAGTTCATGGCTGACGAAAACCCCCTACCGCCGGACCCTGAATCTCTCGAACAGTGGGAGAAGATGCAGAAGGGGACACCGTCGCGCAAAGCCATGCCACCGGCAACGGGTGGTACGCGTGTGGTTGGATGGCTTCTCGGCGGTGTTGGGTTGATCGCATTAATCGCGCTTCTATTCGGGAGATAATCAGCGATGAAAGCACTGATTCTGAGTGGTGGCAAGGGGACGCGCCTGTATCCACTCACGTATACGCGGGCCAAGCAGTTGATCCCGGTGGCGAATAAGCCTGTGCTTGTGCGGGTGATTGAATCGATCCGTGAGGCAGGTGTGACGGAAATCGGTGTCGTCGTTGGTGATACAGGCGATGAGATCAAAACCGCGCTGGCGCAGCGAGACATGGGCGTGAATTTGACCTATATCTACCAGGATAGCCCGGATGGACTGGCGCACGCGGTCAAAATCTCGCAGGAGTTTTTGCAGGATGAGAGCTTCGTTATGTTCCTGGGGGATAACGTTTTAGAGGGCGGCATCAGTACTTTGATCCGCGATTTTGAGTCGAGTGAGTGGAACAGTCAGATCGTACTCAAGCAGGTCGCAGACCCCCGTGCGTATGGGGTCGCCGTATTGCGCGAAGATGGCAGTGTCGATCATCTCGTCGAGAAGCCGCCGAATCCACCAAGTGATCTGGCTTTGGTCGGCGTATATATGTTTGACAGACACATTTTCGAGGCCGTTCATGCTATCAAGCCGTCACCGCGAGGCGAGTTGGAAATCACGGACGCAATTCAATGGCTAATCGACCATGACTATCGCGTGTTCCCGCACGTCCACGAGGGATGGTGGATCGACACGGGTAAGCCGACCGATATGCTGGAAGCGAATAGCTATGTACTTGAAGAGTTGACGCCGACCATTTCGCCAGAAGCATCCGTTGATGAGGCGTCTCAGGTTGACGCTCGTGTAACCGTTGAGGCAGGAGCGAAGATTGTCAACAGTATCGTGCGTGGACCGACGATCATCGGGCGTGGGACTGTCATCAAGGATAGCTACATCGGTCCGTTCACCAGCATTTACCACGATGTCACCGTGCAGAACTGCGAGATTGAACGCAGCATCGTGCTTGAAAATAGTCAGGTGCTGGATATTGATGCGCGTCTGCAAGACAGCCTTATCGGACGCAACGCGAAACTCCTGCGCGATGATCGCAAGCCGCGGGCGTTGAAGATGAATCTCGGCGATCACAGCACTGTCTGGTTTACGTAGAAACCGCGAGGAATTATGGAACACGATATTAAAGCGATTGTCATTGATATTGATGGCACGCTGCTCAACAGCGAACACAAGATGAGCGACCGCGCCGTTACGACCATCAAAGCTGTTATAGAAAAGGGCGTGCAGGTCATTCTGGCGACGGGTAAGACGCGTACTTCCGCTGAATGGATCATCGAGAAGCTGGGGTTAACTACGCCGGGTATCTATATGCAGGGTTTGATCGTCTACAACCCTGACGGCACGATCCGTCATGAGCAGACGCTTGACGCGGATGTTGCACGCCAGGTCATCACCTATGCCGATGATCGTGGTTATGTCGTCATCGCGTACAGTGGCACTCACATCCTGATGAAATCGGTCAACGAAACCGGGACGAAGTTCTCTAAGGCGTATCACGAACCGGAGCCGGAAGGTATCGGTCCGTTGCAAAACATCCTCGGCGAGATGTCGGTGCATAAGCTGATGGCAATCAAACCAGGCGATTCAAAAGCGATCAAAGCCTTACGCTGGCAGCTTGGGATGCAATTGGACGAGAAGGCAAAGCTCGTGCAGGCGGCGATTCCCGATATGCTGGAAGTTGTGCCGCGTGGTTCATCGAAGGGGGCGGCATTGCGCACGCTTCTGCGCGAGATGGACCTCAAGCCGGATAACGTGATGGCAATCGGTGACGGCGAGAACGACATTGAGATGGTGCAACTGGCGAAAGTTGGTGTGGCTATGGAAAATGCGGCTGCTCAACTTAAAGAGGTCGCGGGTGAGGTCACCGCTAGCAATGATGAGGACGGTGTCGCCAAAGTCATCGAAAAATACTTCCCCGACGTTGCCGCGACGCCCGAACCGGAAGCCGCTGAGACGAGCGAATCAAGCGCATCGGGTGAATCGACCAAAGAAGGCACAGATGGAACGGCGTCGTCGGCGAGCGAGGACGTTGGCGCATGAAGAACATCCTCGTAACCGGTGGCGCGGGTTTTATCGGCAGCGCGTTTGTGCGCTATATGGTGGAAACCTATCCCGATTACAACATTATCGTTTTTGACAAGCTGACCTATGCGGGCAACGTCAAGAACTTGCTTATGGTGGATGATGAAGAGAATTATCGCTTTGAGCGCGGCGATATTGCTGATCGTGTGACGGTCGGTCGCGTTCTACAGGAATACGACATCGATACTATCGTGAACTTTGCGGCAGAAAGCCACGTTGATCGCAGCATTCTGGCCCCGGATGCGTTTATCCACACCGGCACTGTCGGCGCGTACATTTTGCTGGACGAGGGCTTGAAACACGGCATTGGTCGTTTTTTGCAAGTATCGACCGACGAGGTCTATGGCGACATCGAAAGCGGCTTATCAGTAGAAACGGATGCATTCCTGCCGAATAGCCCGTATGCTGCTAGCAAAGCCGCTGCCGAGCTAATGGTTCGCGCCTATCATGTGACACATGGTATGGATACAGTCGTCACACGTGGGAGCAACACCTTCGGACCGTACCAGTATCCCGAAAAGCTGCTGCCGCTGTTTATCACCGAGGCGTTGGATGATCAGCCGCTACCATTGTATGGCGACGGTAAACAGGTCCGCGATTGGTTGTATGTGGAAGATCATGTGACTGGAATTGATGTCGCGCTGCACAAAGGCGTATCTGGTGAGGCGTACAATGTCGCCGGGGAGAACCAGCAGCACAATATTGACGTGGTGACGATAATGCTGGAGAAACTGGGCAAACCAGCCAGCTTGATCAAGCATGTGCCAGACCGCGAGGGACATGACCGGCGGTATGCGATGACGGCGGAGAAACTGCACGTACTTGGCTGGCAGCGAGCGTTTGAATTCGACGATGCGCTGGCTCAGACCGTTGCCTGGTACAAAAATAACGAAAGCTGGTGGCGAGAAATCAAGACCGGGGAGTATTTGGCCTATTACAAACGTCAATATGCAGAGCGTCTGGCGGCTTCAGAAGGCTAACCGGAACACCATCATAAGGAGCAATCCGAACCACGCTGCGACGTGGTTTTGCTTGCTTGTTGCGAGTGAATTAGTGCAAGATGGCAAGTTCGTGCCTGTGTTTTAGGATAAAGTCGCCGTTGTGCAGTTCGATCATGTATGTCGGATTTTCATTGCTCTCGTACCGCTGAACATCGCTACCCTGTAAGCGCCATGTTACCTTGCGATCAAACACATCGGTCACCCGACCCATGCTGCGTCCGTCGTCCCATGTGACATGTACCCCTAGCTCAATCATCTCTCTCATCTCTCTACCAAGTTCTCTTAGCATTTATATTATATGGGAGAACGAAAAGAGAACACAAGCTAATTTACGTGTTTTTCAGAAAACGCTTACACTCTTTCTATTTTAGTAAGTTGATGAGTTTGCAATAGAGTATAATGTCGGGCGCGATCACCGTCAACAAACGCC
>DAOTXA010000638.1:0-8811 GCA_034435595.1 Anaerolineae bacterium
CCCACGATGATTCGAGTGCGTTTTTGCTTTGCAGCAGCACGACCACCCCCGCGTCTTTGACCGCCTCACCCAATAAACTCGTCCACGTGATCGAACCGGGGCGCGACAACCGCTTGCCCCATGCGATCAAGCCATATTTCTTAAATTCGTCACGCAGCGGATCAAGCTTATCGACATCGTCCTCGCTATGTGCGATGAACACGTGATGCTGCCAGGAGGTCGCCCCACTCACCGGAAATGTGAAGAAGTCCGTCGGTTCGCCTTCATTGCCACGAATCGCCCTTGCGAAATCCCGCGCAAAAGCGGTCACCGTCGGATAGCGGTCCTCCGGGTCTTTCGCCAGCGCCCGCACAAACACATTCGTCAAAATCCCTGGCAGGCCACGGCGCAGATAGTGCGGCGGCATCGGCAGATCGTTGAGATGCTTCTTCATCAGGCTATAGACATTCGTTGCGGCAAACGCTGGTTTTCCGGTCACAATCTGGTAGATAACACCCGCCAGCGCATACTGATCGGATAAGGCAGTCGTACCGGACCCCTGCCACTGTTCCGGCGCGGAATAATCGTTAGTGTTGATGGCGTTGGTTTGTGCCAGCGAAAAAATCACCTTGAACAGTTTGGCGAGGGCGATATCGGACAGATACGCCTGTCCGCGGGCATCGAACATGATGTTGCTGGGCTTCACCTGATGATGGATGATCCCCTGCCCGTGTAATGCGTCCATCGACATCGCCAGCCGCCGCAGCAAGCGCGAGACTTCACCCAGCGCGGGCAGTGATTCCGGGCTAAGACCATTGGTGTCGGTGGCATCGGTCAGCGATTGGCGGGCGCGGCGCAATTTTATGCGTTCTTCGAGCGTGCCGCCGCCCATCAGCGGCATGGCGATATACACCGTGTCGTCTTCCGCGCCATAATCCAATACCGGCACGATGTACTCGTGGCGTAACCCGGCGATAACTTTGAGTTCTGCAAGAAAGCCCTCGACATCACTGACGCTTTCTGCCGGAGCAAGCACACGCAGCGCGACCTCGCGCCCGCCTGTGCCCTGATGTGCGCGATACACTGCGCTGATGCTGGTGTGCCCCAGTCGGGCTACCGTCGTGTACGGTCCAATTTTGCGGAGCGTCTTATGTGTTGTTGCCGGTGTAGTCGCCATATTTGCCTTCCCTGATGGTTGATTTCAGGTTAAACGATCATCGCTGCCCATTCGTCAGCAGATCGTGTTCGCTATCCGTTTTCTGTGCCCGGTCTATGCTCGCGGTAGAAACGATCCCACGCCTGTGTAAACGCGTTCTCGTCATAGTACAGCGGCGTCTCTGCACCCAGATTCTTGATTTCTGCTGGGCTAAAATCCTCTAATGTTTTCTGCACGAACCAGACCATATCGTTGGCTTCGAGGGCGGCACTGAGCCGCTGAATGCTCCACGCCAGCCCGAATACAATCAGCAGCAACACGGCAATCACCGCCGGGTGCCACGGTACATACACCAGAATCGATGTTAGAAATGCCGGGATAAACAAATTGCTCAGTATAAATGCGGGGCTGACCCGTACCTGCATTTGAACCCGCGTGCCGCCGTTGCCATACGGCGCGAATCTGCCGTTCATGATCGTGGCTGACGAAGTGCGCCGCCGCGAACGCCACGGGATTTTGCTAGTCGTCGTCAGGCGGAACCCGTTCTGTTTCGGCTGTAAAAAGTAGCGACGACCGTTGACATACAGGTTGCGCAGGTCCAGACGGCGCACACTGGGCTTGCTGGCAGATTTCAGCTTTTCGACCACCTGTGCCGGGGACGCCTGCAACATCATCACAACGGGCGCGTCGATATACCAGCAGCGCCGCAGAACCCAGCCTGCCAGCCGGGATACCCAGCGCCGGGGTCCACGGGCGGCGATTTCCTCATTATTGAGTGTCTCAACCCGCGTCATAGACCCGCTCCGCAATCACGACCTGCCGTTCATCATACGTATCCGCGAAGAAATCATAGCCAGAACAGGTGATGAGCGTCAGCCGCTCCTCGGTCGTGGGGTATACAGGCGTCAGATCATCTGGTGAAACGGTGTAAAGTTCCGTCACACGGTAGAAGTGATCGACGCCATCACGGGTCAGGATGACCGTCTCACCGACGCGCATCTCATCTAACCCGGCGAAGATACCGCGCCGCCCGTCCGACAGTTCCACATGCCCGGAAAGCACGATATTACCTTTGGGTGTGCCCGTCACCCACGACGTTCCCTGTAAATGACCGATGTTCATGCCCAGATTGCTAACATCCCAGCTAATGCCATCCAGATACACCTGCGTAATCTGGGCGATGGCCCCGGTCCGTGGGATCAAGAGCGACGACACGCCAATATCGACCGCACCCTGTAAGGTCGGCGCGGCTTCACGGGTAGGGGCAGGTGTCGCGGTCGCTTCATCAACAACGACATCGCCCGAAGTTTCTGCGGTCGTGGGTGCGGCGTCTTCCGCCCCGACCACGACCGGATTCGCAGGCGGTGCTTCGCCGCCAGTGCTGCTAAAAATCTGATCGTACAGCACGAATCCGATGCCGATCAGCATACCAATTATGATAATGGCCCCGATGGGGCTGCCAGAACGCCTACTTCTCACAGATACACACGAGAGTTCTCACTCAACAATGCGTGCGCGTCTCATCTTGCCAGACACAGCACGTCTCTATTATATGCAGACTTAGCAGAAAACGTGCATTGACATCAGGTCGAAGGGCAGAACAATCGCTTTAAGTCGGCGTTTTGACTGCACACAAGATGAATGCAATCCCCTGTGAATTACACTATAGTTGCCATATCCACCATCAAAGGAGTGATCGCGCATGAGCGACGTGTTTATCTCATATTCGCGCAGGAACATTGATTTTGCCAAACATCTCTTCACACAACTTCAACAGCAGGGCATATCGGTGTGGGCGGATTGGGACGACCTGCGCCACTCTGCCGGATGGTGGGACGAGATCACGCGGGGTATTGACCGCGCATCGACCTTCCTATTCATCATCAGCAACGACTCGCTAGGGTCCCCGGTGTGTACGCTGGAACTGGCCCACGCCAAAGAAACGGGTAAGCGCATCATCCCGGTGACAATTGACTCACGACCGGATTTTGACGCCGCGATCCCCGTCAGCCCGGATAGCGAACTGTTGCGCGAGATGCTGGCAGGGCGCGATCTATTCCAGATCATCGGTGATGTGCGTTTGAATTTGCAGAAAATCGACTGGATTTTCTTCGGTGTTGATTCTCAGGGCAACCCGAAATCCGAGGAAGAATCGCTGGCGGATGTCGTCAGAACGCTGCGCATGGACCTTGCTCATGACGAAGATCACGCTCGTCTGCTGGTCCGCGCACGCGAGTGGATTCAGGCAAGCAAGGCGACGGACCTGCTGCTGATCGGTTCAGAAGTCGAACGGGCGGAGACATGGCAGGCAAAAGCCGAGGCCAGCGACAAAGAACCGTCGGTCACCCCGCTGCAAGCAAATTACATTGAGGCGAGTCGCGCAGAACAAGACCGGCGGCGGCGCGTCCTGCGTAGGTCGCGGTATTCGGCGATTGCGGGGGTTGCGATCATGATCCTTGCTATCGCGGCTGCCATTGTCGCTGGGGAAAGTGCCAGCCGCGCCCAGGCCGACGCCGACGCCGCCCAGTTAGAAGTCACCGTTGCCGCGTATGCGGTCGCCACCCAGCAAGAAGCGGCAGTGATCGCCAACGAAGCCGCGAATGCCGAGCGCACCAACGTCGCCGATGCGCAGGCGACCGGCACACAAATTCCGCCCACGCTAACGCAGGCCGCCGTCATCGCAGAAGAGGCGCTGCTCGAACAGGAAATTGCTCTCAACTTCGCTGATGTATTACTTTCCGAAGACAATGAAGAACGCTTGCGCAACGCCGAATGGCTGGTCGAAAACTATCCCGACCACCCACTACCCTATACCGCACGCGGGTTGCTCAATCAGATTGCCGGTGAAACTGACACGGCAATCGACAATTATACAGTCGCCATTGAACTGGCCCCGGATGACGCCCAGGCCTATGCAAATCTGGGCGGCTTGTACGTCAACGTAGGAGAATATGAACTCGCGCAGCCTTTGCTCGAACGCGCCATCGAACTGAACCCTGATCTTGCGCTGGCTTACACCAATCTTGGGGCGGCCTACGTCAACATGGGCGAGTTTGAAGCCGGGTTGACGCTGCTTAATCGCGCCATCGAACTGAACCCTGCGATTGCGCTGGCCTACAGCAACCGGGGCGTGGCCCATCAAGGGCTTGGTGATCCCGAAGAGGCGATACGCGACTTTGAACAGGCCATTACGCTGAACCCTTCCTATGCCGATGCCTACTACAATATGGGAGTTACTTACCTGTTTGATGGTGAATTCGAGCTTGCGCAGGAACGATTCACCCGTACCATCGAACTTGCACCGATGTACGTCAGCGCCTATATCAACCTGGGCATAATTTATCAAAGTCTGGGCAATCCTGAAGAGGCGCTCAGGAATTTCAATCTTGCCGTCGAACTGGACCCCACCCTCGCGATCACGTATTCCAATCTGGGCAGCCTGTACCTGAGCATTGGCGAATACGCAGAGGCATTGACCAATCTAAATCGCGCCATTGAGCTAGGCTATCCGCAGTCCGACGTATATACTAATCGAGCCAGCGTATACCTCAATGCCAGCGAATACGAACTCGCCCTCCAAGACATCGAACAGGCCATTGAAATCGCGCCCGATATTGCATTTAACTACATCATGCGTGGCAACATCTACTATTTTCGAGCGCAATCCGAAGACTCACCAGATCGTGCCGCCGATCTCGAACAGTTCTTAAACAATATCGAACAGGCGCAGGCGCGTGGATTCGTACCCGAACCAGCAGATGAAGCCGTGATTCAGGAAGTAGAAGCCGAACTCGCGGCGCAGGTTCCCTAGCGCATAACGGGTTCATCTCTTCGCAAACGTTTCGATACAGTGAAAAGGGTGTATTTCAAGTTGGTGGCAGATTGTGATTTTGAAGTTGCGGGACGCAAGAATGGGCAAACCTCTGGTTTGAGTC
Source organism: Anaerolineae bacterium (assembly GCA_034435595.1). Classification (GTDB taxonomy): domain Bacteria; phylum Chloroflexota; class Anaerolineae; order Aggregatilineales; family Phototrophicaceae; genus JAVJSU01. Next base: position 5,071 of record DAOTXA010000638.1, read on the forward strand.
CCCTACGACCGAATTCTCGTAGGGTCGCCATTCTTGGCGACCGCTGCGCTGCTACTTTAGAAAATTCACCCATAAAAACGGGCGCAATTGACCAAATGTGCTTTGGTAGCTATCATTCAAAGTAGAAGCAGCGCAACACGCGGCTGTTTCTTCCTGATGGAATTGGAGTGAATTCGCGTGAATTCTAGACCCCCTGAACCTCCGCGCAAGAAGCCGAACGGCGAAGAGAACGACGAGCAGAACCCGCAGCCCAACCTGGGGAACCAGCGCGTGTGGCTGCTGGTCGGCGGTGTCGCGCTGATTGCGCTTGTCTTCTTCCTGATGGATAGCAGTTTTTCCTCAGGCGGTGCCAACTTTACCGTGTATGACCTGACCGCGGCGGTGGATCGCGGGATTGTGGAGCGCGTGTTGCAGCGCGGCGAAACTGACGTGCGCGTTACCCTCAATGATGGTTCAAACGTCAGCATGGTCATCCCGCCGGGCACAAACGTGATCGAGATGCTGCGCGACAATGGCATCAGCGACGAGCGCATCCGGCAGGCAAATATCGAGTTTGCCAAGGTTGACAACACCGGGCAAAATCTGCTGACAGCAGCGATCTGGATTTTGCCCACCGCCATTATCGTGTGGCTACTGTGGCGCATGATGCGTTCTGTCCGCAGCGGGCAAGATCAGGCGATGACCTTCGGGCGCAGCCGCGCACGCGTTAGCCGCGATGTCGAACGTCCGCAGGTGACCTTTAGCGATGTCGCCGGGGCAGAAGAAGCCAAAGAAGAACTCAAGGAAGTGGTCGAGTTCCTCAAAGAACCGGAGAAATTCATCCGTCTGGGAGCACGCGTGCCAAAAGGCGTGTTGATGATCGGCCCGCCGGGGACCGGCAAGACGCTGATGGCGCGGGCTGTCGCAGGTGAAGCGGGCGTACCGTTTTTTAGCATTTCCGGCTCGGAATTTGTGGAGATGTTTGTCGGCGTAGGCGCAAGCCGCGTGCGCGACCTGTTCGACCGCTCCAAAGCAGAAGCACCTGCCATTATCTTTGTGGACGAAATCGACGCCGTCGGGCGGCATCGCGGCGCAGGATTGGGCGGCGGTCATGACGAACGCGAACAGACGCTGAACCAGATTCTCGTGGAAATGGACGGTTTCGAGACGGGGACGAACGTTATCGTCATCGCCGCGACCAACCGCCCCGACATCCTGGACCCGGCGCTGCTGCGTCCCGGTCGCTTTGACCGCAAAGTCATCATGGATAACCCGGATGTCAAAGGGCGTGTCGAAATCCTCAAGGTCCACGCCAAAGGCAAGCCACTTGCACCCAGCGCAGACATTGAGGCCATCGCCCGCATTACTGCCGGGTTCAGTGGCGCAGACCTGGAAAACCTCGTTAACGAGGCGGCAATTCTGGCAGCGCGGCGCAATCTTAAGACCATCGGCATGAGCGAGCTTCAGGAGAGTATGGAGCGCGTCGTGATGGGACCGGAACGCAAAACCCGTGTCATCAACGAACACGAGAAGAAGCAAATCGCCTACCACGAAGCCGGGCACGCACTGGTCCACCACGCGATGAACCATCTGGGGCCGATCCACAAAATTACGATTATCCCCCGTGGACGCGCTGGCGGCTTCGTCATGCCACTGCCGGAACACGAATCATCGCTGCATTCCCGCGAGGAATTTGAGGATCGCATCGCCTTCGCAATGGGGGGGCGTGCTGCCGAAGAAATCGTCTTTAACCAGTTGACGACCGGCGCATCCAACGACCTTCAGCAGGCGACGGGCATGGCGCGGGCAATGGTCACGCAGTTTGGCATGAGCGATCTGCTGGGTCCGCGTGCCTATGGCAGCGGCAACGGGCAGGTATTCCTCGGTCGAGAACTGGCTGAACAGCGCGACTACAGCGAACACTATGCCGAAGAAATCGACAACGAGGTCAAACGCATTTTGCAAGAGGCGTATGGTCGCGCCAAAAGCATCTTGCAGGGGCAGCACGACCGTCTGGAAGAACTGGCACAGGTTTTGATCGACTACGAGACGCTCGACCGCCAGACCTTCGAGCAGTTCATGGATGGCGAGAGCCTGACGCCACTTAGCGGCGAAGCCCCCGCCCCGGCGATGTTCGATAGCGACGGTGACGAGGTCGAATAAATATCATGCACCCCGGTTTCACACTTAGAAGCCGGGGTTTTCTTTCTTCTATCCGCTGTGCAATGAGTCGATCCAAGCCGGCAGCAGCGGCAGAATCGCCCCGGCAGCACGCCCACGATGACTGAGTCGATTCTTCTCGAACTCCGGCATTTGCGCAAAACTCACATCGTAGCCATCGGGGATAAACACGGGATCATAGCCGAACCCGGCTGGACCTTCCATTTCCTCATGTGCGATGCGCCCGGTAACTTCGCCCTCTGCAAACAATACGTTTCCTGTTTTTGCATCAGCGACCGCGATCACGCACACGAAGCGTGCTGTCCGGTCGGGATCAGGCACGTCGCGCAGCGCGTCCAGCAGTTTCAAGCGCCGCCCGCGATTATCAAGACCCGATCCGCCATAGCGTGCGGAATACACACCGGGCGCACCATCCAGCGCATCGACACACAACCCGCTATCGTCGGCAAGGGCACGCATACTCGTCGCCTGCGCATAGCCGAGCGCCTTTGCCCGCGCATTATCATGGAAGTTGTCGTGCGGCTCTTCGACCTCGCCGTGAAAACCCACATCGTCCAGGCTGAACAGTGCGAAGCGATCATTGCCAAGTATCTGTTGATACTCGTGCATCTTGCCGGGGTTGCGCGTGGCGATCAACAGGCGGATCAGGTTCAGGGTATCGGGCATAAGCGCTAACTTTCGTCTCTGAGTATAAAGCCGTTGTGTTTGATGGCCTCACTATACCATTTCGCCGTGTCTTTAAGGCGGCGGCGCTGTGTCCCATAATCTACGTGGATCATGCCGAAACGCGGTTCGTAGCCACGCGCCCACTCAAAATTGTCCATCAGCGACCACGCGAAATAGCCCTTCAAGGGCACGCCATCCCTGACCGCACGTCCCGCCTGTGCCAGATGCAAACGATAACAGCGTGTCCGTAACGGGTCATGGATGCCATCATCGGCGACTTCTTCCGCAAACGCGCCACCGTTCTCGGTGATGTAGATTTCTCCCGGCGCATAATCTACCTGTAGACGCTGCAACTGCTGGTAGAGCGCCTTCGGGTAGACTTCCCAGCCCATCATGCTGAGTTCTTCCGTGGGCACATCCGGCGGCACGACACGCACCTGCAACACGCCGCCATCAGGATCATGGGCGAAGCGCATACGTGAATAGAAGTTGATGCCGAGGAAATCGGTCTTTTGCGCGGCAATGAACGCCATATCGCCCGCTTCGATTTCCGGCATCAGGTCGTCGCCGTACCACTCGACCAAATCCGCCGGATACGCGCCTTTATAAATCGGGTCCAGGAACCAGCGGATCACACATCCATCGCGGCGACGGGCGGCGGCAATGTCTTCTGGCGAATCAGTCGCGGGTTCCAGCCACGGTGTATTCGGCGCAATGCCGATTTTGGTCAGGCGGTCATCACCGTTGGCGCGTGCCACTTTCACGGCGGATGCGTGCGCCAACAGCGCGTGGTGGGCGGTCTGTAAATAGGTTTTCCAGTCTTTCAGACCGGGCGCATGACGCCCCTCTGCGTGACCAACACAGGTGAATACCCACGGCTCGTTAAGCGTCATCCAGTGCTTGACACGATCGCCC
>DAOTXA010000639.1:0-6716 GCA_034435595.1 Anaerolineae bacterium
AGATTGCGTGCACCGCACACAAACGGCACCTTGAACTTCCACTTGTTGATGTGATGTTCATCATCCGCCGGGGTGAGGACTTCGCTCTCGTCCACATAGTCAATGCCCAGCGACTCCAGAACCTGCGCTTCGACGAAGTGTCCGATACGGGCCTTAGCCATCACCGGAACCGTGACCGCTTTCATGATCCCCTCGATAAGATCGGGGTCGCTCATGCGGGCGACGCCACCATGTGCGCGAATATCCGCCGGAATACGCTCCAGCGCCATGACTGCTACAGCACCTGCGTCTTCCGCGATTTTTGCCTGTTCCGGGGTGACGACATCCATAATCACGCCACCTTTGAGCATCTGCGCGAGGCCGCGCTTTACACGGTCGCTGCCGTGCTGATCTCCGTTTTCGCTGTGGTTTCCATTTGTAGTCATGCAATGTTCCTCATTGATGGTTCCTGGCTTCATGGTTTAACAGGACGTTATGTCCCTCGATTCCAGAGTAGCGACGCGTATTCACCACAAATATGACCATTTATAACCATTGTCCGGGTTTGAAATCACAAACAATGGTCAATGCGCACGCAAACCCGTATAACGGTATACTTTGAATTGAGATTAAACCGTGAAACCGTGAGCCTTTGCTTAAAGATTATGCCATCTGACTTGAATCGACCGTTTGAAGACATTGACTGGGACGCAATTCGTTCAGATTTGCGCTGGGACGACCCTGAAAACGAAGAAACCACAGAGTCCAGCCGATTGCGGCTGCGTGCCCAACAATATGCTGCACGCGTTGACTGGCACGATACGGATGCACAAACGCTCCCAACCCTGGTGTTCGATCTCGGTGGCGAAAACTACGGTGTGGATGTCATGCTGGTGCGCAGCCTGCGAGAACTGCCGCGCCTCACCCGTGTACCGGGATCGCCGCACTTTTACAAGGGGGTCGTCAATCTACGCGGGCAGATTGTAACAGTTATGGATCTACGTCCCTTCTTTGAAATGAAGGTAGATGACGAGAAGCCGCCCGCAGAACTGGTAGTTGTGAAATACGGGTGGTTGGAAATCGCACTGCTTGCCCATCATGTTTTTGGTGTCCGGCAGGTCCCGGTCACCGACATTTCATCCACTGGTGAGATTCGTTATACGCGGGGCGTCACCTCAGATCGTCTGGTTCTGCTGGACGCCGCAGCGATGTTTGAAGACCCGCGTTTGGTTGCGGGTGGCCCGGAAGAGTAGGGGGAATTCATGGAAAACAGTATCCCTGATAATAACATGACCGCGTCTTCACAATCGGTCTGGCAAAGCGTGACCGGCATTTTGCGTCACAGTGTCGTAGTTTCGAATGCGTTCGCAGCGACGCTCCCGGTGCTGGTATTGGTGATTTTCGCGTTGGCAAATGACCCGAACATGGATACCGGAGTTTTGATTTTGCCGGTGATCGCGTTGCTCGCCGGGATCGCCTTTGGTGTGCTGGTGTATCGCTTCAGCTATCGTGGGCTTGACCGCGCAATCAATGACTATGCTCGTGTTCTGGAACGCGTCGCGCAGGGTGATTTGAGTGCGCGTCTTGATGTAGAAAACGTAGATCGCACGCGGCAGGAAGGACGTGTCGTCGCCAGGTTGGGTGAGTCGATCAACCGCACACTGGATCGCCTGCTCGATCTCGTCGTGGAACTTCAGAAGACCTTGCAGCGCCTTGACGCCGATACGCAGGATATCCTCGAATCGACGGCGCGGCAGATTGCGATGGCGAACGAGCAAGACGCCGTTGTCACCGAGACGACGGCGACCGTCAATGAAGTTCGTGCCACGGTCACCGAAACCGCAGAACGTGCCCAATCCGTTGCAGAAACCGCGCAGCATTCAGTGGATGTCTCCAAAGCCGGTATGGATTCCGTCAACGAGACAGTCAGCGGTATGGAACTTATTCGTGGACGTGTGGAAGACATCGCCGATAACATCCTCGTGCTATCCGAACACACGCAGCAAATCGGCGAGATCATCGCTACCGTCAACAATCTGGCGGATCAATCGCGTATGCTGGCCTTGAACGCATCTGTTGAAGCGGCGCGTGCCGGGGAAGAAGGCAAGGGCTTTGCGGTCGTGGCGATGGAAGTCCGCAATCTGGCAGACCAGAACCGTGACGCCACCGTACAGGTCCGCGAGATTCTGGGCGAGATTCAGCGTGCCACCAATAACGCCGTCATGGTCACCGAAGAGGGCAGCAAAGGCGTTGATCAGGGGCAATCGCTCGTCCATGATGCCGGTGACGCCATCCGAAACCTTGCCAGCGCTATCGAAGAAGCAGCAATGGCAGCTATGCAGATCGCCGCCAGCACCCGACAGCAGACCATCGGCATGGATCAGCTAACCGGCGCGATGCGGACGATCAAACACGCCACCACCGAAACTGTCAGCAGCACCATGCAGGTCGAGGCCAGCGTGCAACGTCTGCGCGAAGCGGCGCGGCGTCTCAATGGTGTCATCGGTGAATTGCAGTTGTAGAGTGATTGATTTCGTCTTATGACTGATTCGGACTTACTAAGCATATTCTGGGTGGAAGTCAGCGAGTATCTGGAGCAGTTGAACGCTGGCTTGCTCAAGATCGAGATGATCGCGCCCGATGACCCCGAATATCCTGCTCAACTGCGCGAGATGAACCGCGTCGCCCACAGTATGAAGGGTGCGGCGCGTGCAGTCGGCATTGGCTTGATCGAAACCGTCTCTCATTATATGGAAGAAGTGCTGGAAGCGGCGATGCGCGGCGATACGTCGCTAACGCCCGCCGTCGCCGATAGCATGTACGATGGCCTCGACCTGATCCAGAACCTCTCCGACGGTGTCGAAACCGATGCTGACGCACTCGCCAACGTACTGGCAAATCTGGAAAGTCTGCTGGGGGATTCTGCCACGGATGCACCTTCAGGGTCGAAGGTGTTCCCGGCGGTTGCCGTCAATAACGACGAAACTACTGACAATGCCCCCACGCCAGACTCATCACCTTCAACCGAAGTCACGCCCCCGCCATCAATATCCAACGGGCACGTGGACGCTTCGCAGCCATCTGCTACGTCAAAACATTCTCCACAGCCCGAAGTCAACACCCTGGTGATGCGCCCGGCAGAGGAAACGGTACGTGTGACGGTTGGCAAACTCGATAAACTTATGGCGGAAGCAACCGAACTCCTTGTCGCACGTATGAATGCCGAGGAGGAACAAAGCGCCGTCTATTCCTTGCGTCGTATGTATAACAATTGGCAGCGCGAATGGCGTGGGGTACGTGCGGCATATATCCGCATGGTGCGCCGGATGCAGGACGAGGGCGACAAATTCGGTGCGGAACTCCCGCAACTCATCAAGTTTCTCGAAAATAACCAGCGCTACCTGACCGATATGAACCGCCAGTTAAGCGCAATTTCTGCGTCGATGGTGCAAAGCACAATGCATCTCAGCACGCTTGCCGATCAACTTCAAGACGACATCAGTAGTATGCGTATGATGCCCTTTGAGGCGATTGTCGGCGTATTTCAGCGGATGGTGCGCGACATCGCCCGTGATATGGGCAAGCAGATTCACCTCGATATCGAAGGCGGTGCGGTCGAAATCGACAAGACCGTACTGGATATGCTCAAAGACCCGTTAATCCACCTGCTGCGCAATGCCATTGACCACGGCATCGAAACCCCGGATGAACGTGTTGCGAAAGACAAAAGCCCGACCGGGTTTATTCGCGTCAGCGTAGAACAGCGCGGCAGCGAAATCATCATCCGTGTGAAAGACGACGGCAAGGGCATTAACGCCGATGACGTGCGCGATTCGATTGTCGAACGCGGCATCATGACGGATGCCGAAGCGCAATCCCTTAGCGATGATGAGGCGCGAGTCTATGTATTCCATAGTGGTCTTTCGACCAGCGCACAGGTGACCGCCCTCAGTGGGCGCGGTCTCGGTATGGATATTGTGCGTGACCGTGTCGAAGGCTTACGCGGACGCGTCAGCGTGCAAAGCGTGGTCGGCGAAGGTACAACTGTGACTATGAATGTCCCGGTGTCACTGACCCGCATCCGCTGCATTTTGCTGCGCATCGGTGACGAGCAATTCGCCGTTCCTTCTGCTATTGTGGCGCGAATGGGCGATATTGACCGGGACGAGGTATTCACTGCCGAAGGGCACGATATGCTTATCGTCAATGAGCGTCCCGTGCCGCTGGTGTCGATGGGCGCGGTGCTGGATGTCCCCTCATCTGGTGAAGATGAAGTGTTGAGTTTTGTCGCGTTGCAGGCCACCGACCGCCTCATTGCATTTGAAGTCGATCACCTGATTAGTGAGCAGGAACTTGTCCTCAAGCCACTTGGCCCAGAATTGGCACGTGCGCCATTTGTGGCGGGTGCTTCTCTACTAGGGACAGGCGAAGTCATCATTCTGCTGGATGCGAACGACATTGTCCGGCGGGCAACCGGCGCGACTCTCATGCGCCGCAAGATGCTTCCCACTGCCCATGATCCTGTGTCACGACGTGTGCGCGTGCTGGTCGTTGATGACTCGATTACCACGCGCACGCTGGAAAAAAACATCCTCGAAACTGCTGGCTTCGACGTACATGTGGCGATGGACGGTGTCGAAGCATGGCGCATGTTGGCAGAAGTTGATTTTGACCTTGTCATCAGCGACGTAGAGATGCCCAACATGAACGGGCTACAACTCACCGAGCGCATCAAGACCAGCGGACAGTACCATCACATCCCGGTGATTCTGCTTACTTCGCTGGCGAAACCGGAACAGCGTGAGGCTGGCTTGCGTGCAGGGGCCGACGCCTATCTGGTTAAATCTCGATTTGATCAGGGTGAGTTGCTGCTGACGATTCAATCGGTTGTCGGCTAAGTTGCGAATTTACGGTTAGTACGTTGTTGCGATGGATAGAAACTCTAAACCATTGAGGGCAGAACACTTGCACCAACGTTGTTTTAACCGGATGATAAGATTGATCCCTTGTCAGTGACGGTCTGCGCGGTGCTATAAGTACCATAGTCCGCCAAGCCGTAAGCCGAGATCACCTGTCCATGACCCGACCCGACGACCCGACAGCGCACGATATCCGCGTGTTGCTGGCAGAAGATAGCGCCACCATTCGCCATTACCTCACCTCATTGATTGATGAGGCTCCGGGGTTGAAGGTGATTGGTGCGGCGCGTGACGGTGAAGAAGTTGTCGAGATGGTCGCAGACCTGCGACCCGATGTCGTTTCAATGGATGTGCGGATGCCGCGCATGGATGGCTTGGAGGCCACCCGGCGCATCATGTCGGCCCATCCTACGCCTGTGGTTGTGGTCAGTGGCCTGGTCGAACGCGAGATTGAATTATCGATGCAAGCGTTACAGGCGGGTGCGCTGGCTGTGGTCGAAAAACCGCCGGATCGCACGAATCCGGCGTTTGCAGATAAATTGCGTTTACTGTTGCGGACCCTGACCGCGATGTCAAAGGTAAGCGTGGTAAGACGCGGCAACACATCCCGCCTGGGTAACGATGCAGATCGGGCCGAAATCCCGGTTACATCGACCTTGCGTGCTACGCCGGAAATCATCGCTATCGGTGCCAGCGCAGGCGGACCCAGTGCCTTAAGCCGGATGCTGCGCGATTTCCCGGTAGATTTGCCCGTCCCTGTCGTAATCGTCCAGCACATCCCGCACGAGTTCATTCCGGGGTTGGCCCGCTGGCTCGAAAAACTGGTGCGAATGCCGATTTGTGTCGTAGAAAACGGGGACATACTTAACCCCGGCGTGGTACACTTATCACCAGGGAATGTGCATCTAAAAGTCGCCCGTAAAGGCGCAAATTTGGTCGCTCGTCTGGTGACTGAACGCGGTGCGTATCACTACTATCCGGCAGTTGATGTATTGTTCGAATCGGTCGCAGAAGCCTGCGGCTCAGCCGCTATCGGTGTTGTATTGACCGGGATGGGCAGCGACGGCGCACGTGGCCTGCGCACCATGTACGAATCAGGGGCACGCACCTTCGCACAGGATCAGGCAAGCTCGACGGTGTTCGGGATGCCACGCGCCGCCATTGACGCCGGGGCTGTACAAAAGACATTACCGCTGTCGGGCCTTTCGACGGTGATCTTAAAACTGTTGTAGACTAAACCCGTGAATGATGGGGTAAGGTAAAATGGCACTCGAAGTCCTTCTTGTTGAAGATAGCAAAACACAGGCCGCACAAATCAAAGAGACGCTGGAAAGCGTGGGGTTGCGGGTTCGCATTGCCTATGACGGGCCGGATGGAATTCGCGAAGCCATTGAAAATCCGCCTTCGTTGATCGTGTTGGATGTTAAATTGCCCAGTATGGACGGGTTTCAGGTCTGCCGTCGTCTGAAGCGCAACCCGGCGACTCAGGATATCCCCGTCATCATGCTGACGGAAAAGGCCGGACCAAAAGCGACCATGTCCGGGTTGCGTGCCGGCGCAGATGACTACATTCCCAAAGATATCTTTGCTTCCGAGCACCTGATTACGACATTGCAGGAACTAGGCATTCTTGAATAACGCACAACACAAGGCCAGCAAACATGGCTGCTCCTAGCGGACCGTACCACCTGCGACCACCGATTATGTCGGTCAAGGTGGAAGACAGTATGGATATCATGATCGTGCGCGATACGGCACGCCGCGCCGCCGTGTTGCTAGGGTTCGCCCCGGCGTTACGCGCCCAGATCGCTAGCGCTG
>DAOTXA010000640.1:0-12765 GCA_034435595.1 Anaerolineae bacterium
AACCGACGAAGAGGCATGGGCACTGCCCGATGTCATTTCTTCAGGCGCACTGGCCTCCGCAATCGGCGCATATCAGGACCCGCCGCTGCGCAACGCTTCATAGGTCGCACCCAGTCATAGAGCAAAGATGAGTATACGGGGACATATTGTCTCCGTTTCTTTACATTTTTTTCGGATTTTATTTACGTTACTTAACCATTGAGATGATACACTTATAGAAACAATATACAAACGGTTTATCAACAATGGCGCAACACACAACCACTTCAAATTTTACGATCATTTCGGCGGCTCCGACCCGTATTTCGCGCACACGCATCACTCGCGGTATGATCCTTGTATGGAAGATTCGCCTGATGCGGGCAATGATGACGCCTGTGGTCTGGTTACTGCTAGCAAACGAATGTCTGCGCGACCGCATGAGTGGATTGTTCAGCAATGCAGCAACAAGCAGCTATCGCGCCGGATCGCTGGCCCTCGGTTTCTATGGTGAAACCCGCTATCTGGTATTCTGGACGGGGCGCAGTGCCTATGTACGCCCGGTGGGAAAATTCGGCGTTCTCAACAAGTGCCGTGCGGGCAAGGCAAAGAGCATGTTCGAGGCGCTGCTCGTCGCACAGACATATCTGGGCGAATGCCAATAGATATTTAGAGAAATCAACGCAATAGCAAACAGAAGCACACCATCAGGCGTGCTTTTTTCGTTTATTGCGTCACCGTCACATCTCCGATAATCAAATACCCGTCACCGGCTGTAAAGTCACCATCTCCCGGCGGATTCACAACCAAACGCACCGAAGGATCGTTCGCATCATACAAACCAACAATGAGCGTATACGTCTCTGCGGGCAAATCTGCGGGGATAATGAGCGCGTGATTGCCGCTATATGCCTCATCCAGCGACCATGCCGTCGTGAGGATCAACCCGCCCGGTTCGGCGTCAGTCTGTGCGGAGAGTGTACCATCCGGCGCGAGCAACTGCACAAACACCTTGTAGCGCGTCTCTAAAGGCGAATCAGTCGCCCATGTCAGGCGGATTTGTAGTGCATCGCCAGATGTGACCGCATCCCGATTGAGGGCGATTTCGCGCAGGGTGATCGACTCGCCGAATGCTACGCCTGTTTCTGTGATGATCGTCAATTCTTCTGGCGTGGCGAACTGCACCAGCCTTACATCGCCATACCATTCGCTCCCGGCGAAGAAGGTGCTTTCATTTAAGGTGGATTCAACAACACCGTTGGGATCGCGCTCGGCGGTCGCCCACAGAACCGCATAAACGCGTTCTGCATCTTCAATCACGGTCTGTACAGAGTCACGGGTGGTCGTATCATCGGCACCTAATCCCGGCGGCAGGCCAAACACAGGTGTGTCACCCGTATAATAGTAATCGAATACCTCTCGCTGGTTCGGCGCACTCAGGATCACGGCGTCACCGGGTCCGGCTTCGGCTTCTATGAGCGCTGCAATCGCCCGGTAATCGTCGCGCTGGTAGGCGGGATCGTTGTACAACGGATCAAGCCCTGCCCACAGATTCACCATCACGGCAAACACGCCCACCACAGCGGCGACCTTTGGTACATATTGTTGCAATCGCCCTTCCCGGCGGACCTTCAGCGTCCATAGAATATGCACGCCGCGTCCGAGCAGCAGCGCGAAGGCGATCTGTGCGGGCAGTAAAAACTTGAGATTCGATTCGCGGAACAGATCAAGCGCCAGAAACGCACCGACGGACACAGCGACCCACACTACCGGAACCAGCATCCGCCAGCCTTCATAACGAGTTGACTCGTCCGTCTCCGCCGCGCCAGGGCGCACCAGCAAGCCGAACAGCGCGAAAAAGGCAACTGCCGCCGTCGTGCCACTTTCGACCGTAATGCCAAAGCCGAAATTCGCCAAAATCTCCGCCAATGCGACACCGGGCGTTACGCTCTCTCCGGTTGAGGGCCATGTGGTGATTTGCTCCCATGCGGTCGATAGCCAGGGCGCATACAGAATCAATGTGATGAGGTTGGCAGCAATGAAAGCGGCGAACAATCGCCATACCCCCTCACCCCCGCGAATGTTCCGCTTGCTGCCCCTCGCACTTGTTGAGGAGAAGGGTAGGATTTCACCCATTAACCACAATAGCACCAGAATCCCCTGCGCCGCCATGACGAAGGGGAACGAATACTGCGTATATAGTCCGGCGGTGTTGACCAGACCGAGCAAAAGCGCATACATCCACACCGGGCGGATTGCCCCTCTCTCCCTGTTTGGTTGAGGGGTCGCCCGCAACAACCCGACCAGCACCCACACCGACGCCACGCTCCACAGTGCCAGCAGCGCATACATGCGTGTTTCCTGCGCGTAGAAGATGCTGAACGTGTTCAGGGCGATAAAGACCGCCGTCGTCCCCGCTGCGAGTGGGCCATATAGCCGTTTGCCAAGCGAATAAGCGAACGCGATACCGGTTACACTAGCCAGCGTCGAGAACATGCGCAGGGCGAATTCACTTTCACCGACGAGCAAGCGCCAGCTATGCAGCAGCCAGTAGTATCCCGGTGGGTGAATGTCGCGGGCGGCGTTGTCGGCAATTTCCGCCAGCGTCCGTGTGGATTGCACGTAACTATTGCCTTCGTCATGCCACAGGGATTGTGCGCCGATCATATGCACACGAACGGCGAAAGCCAACAGCAGAATCAACAAGATAGGCAATATGAACGCATTTCCCTTCTCCCCTTGTGGGAGAGGGGTCAGGGGGTGAGGGGTAGAATTCGTCATCGTCCCCGGCTCCGCAGACCGTCCGCAATCGCAATCAACAGCATCAACACGCCGACAAATCCAGCGACGGCGTAGGGCAAGACGTTACTCACACTATGATCAGTGACCGTGACCGTCTCCAGGGAAAAATCGCCGTCCGATGTAAGCGTAAACGTCTGCGTCTGCGGCAGCGTGAATGTCACGGGAATCTTCGCCGTATAGAGGCCATCTTCCCCCGGCGTGCCTTCAAGCGTGAATGGCTCATAAGACCCGGTCGCATCCCCCACGCGTACCGTTTCATCACCGCGCCATGTAATGCGTGTATCCGTGCCATGACTGGTAAAGGTCACCCTGCCATTTTCGATAAATCCAATCGCCCAGTGACCGGACGCTTGATGTACGCCTACGTGCAATATCGGCGTCGTGGTGGTGATGTACTCACGCATCGCCTCGTATACGGGCAGCGGCGTATACGGCGGTTCGCGGTCAGCGGTGTAATCAGGTTCGACCATGCGGAAGTAGTAAAACGCCTGATTCTGTTCGAGGTCGCTGGCACGAGTGAAAAACCACGTATTTACCACGCCAATCCAGGGCCATTCACGCTGCACCCGCTCATAATACAGCGGCAGATACTCGGCGGCTTGCTGCTGAGTCACACGCCCGAATACGCCACGTCCGATAATCTCGCCGGGGAATTCTTCCAGCGACGGTTCCGCGTTCCATGCTGCCTCACTGATCCAGATCGGTTTATGTGCATCGCCGTTGCGGACCATCATGTCACGGATGAACAGGTTATGCGCGATATTGATTTTTGTCGGGTGGCGGCGCTGATCGGTCGGACCGCTGAACAGACCGTATCCCTGCATCGACAATACATCGAAGCAATCGCTCGCACCTGCATCGTACATGCGCTGCAAGAAAATGAAGTCATCGAGATTGTAGCCAGATAAATCGACCGTCGGCGCAAGTGCGCCCGTAATCACGACAATCTCAGGATCAACCGCCTTGAGCGCGTCATGCGTGCGACACAGCAATTCGGTGTAGCTTTCCGGGTCCACCGGACGTTCGCCCCACTCGAAACCGAGATTCGGCTCGTTCCACACCTGAAAATGTGTCACCCGCCCCTGATAGCGCTCTGCGACGGCGACCGCGAAATTGACGAAGTCCTGTAAATCATCCGGCGGGCCAAAGTCGCCTATGGTCGGATCACTGCGCGACCAGTCCGGCGGATTATCCAGCCGCCCCTGAATTTGCAGCCCGTAACGCTCGGCAATATCGACCATGCGGTCGTATTTATCCCACGCGTCGATGGTGTCGATTGCGCCGTCGCCGTCCATATCGTTGCGGCTGTCGGTAAACTGCCCGCGCCCATCGACTTCGATGTCTTCCCACACGAACTGCTGACGAATCCACGCATATCCGGCATCCGCGATCATCCCCGCCTGCGCCTCGATTTTGGCGGGATCAACTTCTTGCTCCCAGAAGGTATTGACGCCGTAGGGATTGACATTCGCGTGTTGGATTTCGACCATTGGTGCGAGTTCAAGCGGGGCACGAAACTCGCCCACGCCCCACTGAATCAGGCCGCGAATCTGCGCGACAGGTTCTTCTTCGCCGGTGCGCTCCCATGCGAACTGCCAGAACAGCCCGCGATTCGCCAGATCAAGTGCCAGCAAGCCGCCGAGAATTAGCAAGGCTACAAATACCCCGGTGAGAGTGCGCATCCAGCGGCGCGTGTGTGTTGGTTGATTGGTTGGTGTAGTCATGGCGAGCATTATAGCAGCGAGGGTTCGCAGTTGTCAGTCGAGAACTATAAAGTTTCAGTTCACAATGGTCAAAATTGCCTTTAGCCGCCTATACCAGAAGCCACAGAACCGAATACTGATGACTGACAACCGATTGCTGAAATGTTATGATTAGATTATGAGTCAAAACATGCCAATGAGGGAAGCGCAATGGCAAAAAACGCCAACGACGAAACCACCACGCAAATGGACGACTCGATCCACAAAGCCGACCGCACGCGCAAAAACGCCATTAAGCAGATGCGAACCACCGCCACCAAACTCAAAAACTCTACCGCCGAGAGTGACCCCGCTGTCCGTGACCATGCCGCACAAATTGCGCAGAACCTTTACGAAATCGCCGATTTTCTCGATACGCTGACCGTTGACCAGACGATGCCGATTCTGCCAGAACCGGAAGTCATTGAGCGCGAAGTCGTCGTGCAGGCGAAATCACAGTTCGACACCTCTCCTGCGAGTAAACCCTCGCCGAAATCTGCCACACCGGTGGCGGAGGACGAGCTCGTGATCGCATTCACGCCGCAGCAATTGGCGACAGGCGCGGCATTCATCGTGGGCATGTTCGTCGGGTTGTTCCTGCGTCGCAAATAAGTCGATTCATGCCTATCACCAATTTATGGGTTTTACCGCCCCGGTACTGGCAAGCGGACGAGCTTTGACTATAATCCTTAGCCTATAGCAGAGACGTATTCAGTCCTCGCCGCAGGACAAAGGAACCCGATGTTTAAGTTCATGATTGTCTTTCATCAGCCGGACGATCTGGATCGCTTCGAGAACAGTTACAACGATTTGTTGGCTCTTGTCGAACGAATGCCGGATATTAAACGGCGACAGGTCATTAACGTGGTCGGCAGCCCGTTTGGAGCTTCGCCCTACTACCGGATTCTTGAAGTCTACTTCCCGGATAAAACCACGCTCGATCAATCACTATTGAGTACAGCCGGACAAGAAGCCGGTGGCGAACTGGGCAAGTTCCCGGCAGGCTCGTTCGAGATGATCTTCGCCGAAGTCTACGAAGAAGAAGGCGGTCGCACCTCCAAACCCACTCCCCCCACGGAATCCACAGGAGATACAGAATAAATGCAGGCACTCAAAGATCGCATTCTTGCCGAGGGGCAGAATCTCGGCAATGGGATTCTCAAAATTGACAGCATCCTCAACCATCAGTTCGACCCGGCGCTGATGATCGAAATGGGGCAGGAGATGGCCCGCATGTTCGAGGGTGTACCGGTAGACCGCATCCTGACCGCCGAAATTAGCGGCATCGCCCCCGCACTCACCACCGGATTCGCGCTCGGCGTGCCTGTCGTCTACGCCCGCAAGAAGAAGCCAATCACTATGGCAGGACCCGTTTATCTGGAAACAGCCCCCAGCCACACCAAAGGCGGCGATGTACCTCTGCTGGTCAGCGCAGAATTCATGCATGAGGGCGAAAACGTGCTGATCGTGGACGACTTCCTCGCTACAGGCAAGACGCTAATGGCACTGGCTCGTATGGTTCAAAGTGCCGGGGCGAAGCTGGTCGGCGTGGGCGTGGTGGTCGAAAAGACCTTCGAGAATGGGCGCGACACCATGAAACGTGCCGGATACGATGTGCCGATCCACGCGCTGGCGCAAATCATCAGCATGGACGGCCATACGATCACCCTGGCATGACGACGCGCAATCAAGGCATTGAGGAACCGAAATGATTAGCGCTTCCGAACGAAAATGGAATAGCGCCACTACGCTCTACATCGCTCGCAAACTGGCGGCGCTGGCACAGGGGCGCGAGGAACCGCTTAAAGTGCTGGACATAGGATGCGGTTCCGGGCAGATTGCCAGCATCATGCACGAATACGGACATGATGTTTACGGCTATGATCTGGAAAGTGCCGGGCACAAATCCGAGGCAACACTCGCCGGGGCTTTCGGGGAGAACTGGCAAGATCGCTTCAAATTCATCAGCAATGAACGCAGTATTCCGTTTGACGACAACAGCTTTGACGTAATTTACGCCAATCAGGTGTTTGAGCATGTGCGCTTTCTGGATCGCATAATGGCAGAATGTGCCCGCGTTCTTCGCCCGGACGGTGTACTGGTTACATTATTTCCGGTTGCAACCTACCCGTTAGAAGGGCATGTCAAAATCCCGTTCGCGCACTGGCTGCCGCCGGGACGTTTGCGCATTAACTATATGCGGATTTTCTTCGCGTTGCGGCTGCGCCCACGCAAGAGCAACCGTACCCCACTCGAATCAGCAGAACACTGGGACAAGTATCTGACGAATCACACGTTTTATCGTCTAATGAACGAAATTCACACGCTGGCGGATCACTACTTTGAGGCCCACAGCGAAGAAGCTGACGACTATGTGCGTGCCCGCCTCGATATGTGGGAAAATCGTCACGATTCACGCTGGCGGCAGACGCTTGCACGCATGATTGCGCCGCTTCGAGGTCGCACGATGTCACACATTGTCAACAATTATTGGTGTGGCGTATTCGTGATCGAGAGGCCAAAGGCCACTCCCGGCGAGTGAGTGAAATCGCATCCAATTTAGCGCCTCAACAACAAATCACAGATAACCTGAACGGATTTCGTATGACCCACGATCTACGCAGCGGTGGCATCGCCGTCATTGACTATGGTTCGCAGTACACGCAGTTGATCGCACGCCGCATCCGCGAATTGAACGTGTACGCTGAAGTGTTCGCGTATGATACCGCTCTCGAAGACCTGAAGCGCCACCATCCGCGTGGTTTCATCCTCAGTGGCGGGCCGACCAGCGTCTACG
Source organism: Anaerolineae bacterium (assembly GCA_034435595.1). GTDB lineage: Bacteria > Chloroflexota > Anaerolineae > Aggregatilineales > Phototrophicaceae > JAVJSU01. Next base: position 7,321 of record DAOTXA010000640.1, read on the forward strand.
ACGAGAGCGCATACCCGCTGCAACCGCATATTCTAGGGGCAGATTTGCCTGCACTCGGTGTCTGTTACGGGATGCAAGCCCTCGCGCATACTCTCGGCGGCACGGTCGAGGCCGCGAAAACCCGCGAATACGGTGACGCGACCGTTACCCACGATATAGATAGCGCCCTGTTCCGCGACCTGCCGGAGCAAATGCCAGTGTGGATGTCGCACAGCGATCATGTATCTCAGTTGCCGCCCGGTTTCGTCACCATTGCCGAATCTCAAGAGGGAATGCTCGCCGCGATGGGCAACGCAGAGCGCAGGTTATACGGTGTGCAGTTCCACCCGGAAGTAGCGCACACTCCGCAAGGGATTGACCTGCTGCGTAATTTCGTGTTTGACATCTGCGGCTGCGAGGCAAACTGGTCCCCGGTGGCGTTCATCGAAGACACTGTCGAACGGGTCCGAGAGATGGTCGGCGAAGATCGGGTGTTGCTGGCACTCAGCGGCGGTGTGGATTCCGCCGTAGCGGGTGCACTGCTTAACCGGGCAATTGGCGACCAATTAACAAGCGTCTACGTCAACACCGGGATGATGCGTCTCAACGAATCTGACGAGGTAGTGCGTGTCTTTCGCGGCGAACAGGGCATGAACCTGGTTCCGGTGGATGCAACCGAAGAATTCCTCTCACGTTTAGACAGTGTCACCGAACCAGAGCAGAAGCGCAAGGTCATTGGCGGCGCGTTTATCGACATCTTCGAGCGCGAAGCGAATAAACTCGCCGGGGCAAAATTTCTGGCGCAGGGGACCATTTACCCCGATGTAATCGAAAGCGCGGCGGGGCACAAATCCGCCAAAACGATCAAAAGTCATCATAACGTCGGCGGATTGCCGCCCGACTTTCTTGAACGTTTCTCGTTGATCGAACCCCTGCGCGACCTGTTCAAAGACGAGGTGCGTAAAGTCGGCGAAGCGCTCGGTCTGCCGGAACATATTGTGTGGCGGCAGCCCTTCCCCGGTCCCGGTCTGGCGATTCGCTGTCTGGGTGAACTCACATGGGAACGTCTGGAAAAGTTGCGCCGCGCCGACGCCATCTATCTGGAAGAACTTGATAAGGCCGGGTTGCTGTATCCACGTGACGGGCAGCCCGCCGCGACCTCGCAGTGTTTTGCCGTGTTGCTCCCTGTCAAATCGGTCGGTGTAATGGGCGATAATCGCACCTACGAAGAAGTGTGTGTCCTGCGTGCGGTGCAGACCGATGACTTCATGACGGCAGATTGGGCGCGTCTGTCCTTTGATCTACTGGCGAAAATCAGCAACCGCATCGTCAACGAGATTAGCGGCATCAACCGTGTAACCTATGATATCACCAGCAAACCGCCCGCCACGATTGAGTGGGAGTAGTGCGCACAGCAATTTAGAGCAAATGGCCCACGCATACTATCGTGAAGCGTGATATGTTCGATGTTTCAGATGAAATAACAGAAACGGGAACATCTATGTCCAACAGAAACCTACTCATATACGCACAACTTTTTCTTGGGATGATGATCTTCGGGAGCGGCACGCCGGTCAGCAAACTGGTTACGGATGCTTTCCCACCGATGCTAGCGTCTGCCGCACGTATGATCGTCGCCGGGCTGCTACTGCTGCCGTTCATCTGGCGACAGCGCGACCACCTGCGACAGTTGACCCGCCACGATTATTATGTACTCGGCGGCGTAGCACTGGTCGGGATGTTCGTCTTCAGCCTGACAATGCTGTACGGGATGCGCGAGGTCAGCGGAGTAATCGGCGCGATCATCATGAGCACGACGCCGATGGTCACGGCGACAGGGGCGGTGCTGTTCCTGGGCGAGAAACCGGGCTGGCGGCGTGTCGCCGCCGTGATTCTGGCACTGGTCGGCGTGCTGGTCCTGCAATTGAGCAGTACCGGTGACGGTAGTAGTGGGAACATCCTGTTGGGCAGCGTTTTAGTCTTCGTCGCCGTGTGCAGCGAGGCCACCTACACGCTGATGGGGCGTGTCGCCAGCGAGCATTTACGCCCGGTGCTTCTGGGTGGGGTCGCAGCATGGCTGGCCCTATTGCTATTTGCCGTCCCGGCGGTGCTCCAGTGGCAGAACTTCGATCCCGGCGCGGTGACCGTCACCGAGTGGCTGGCGCTGCTATGGTGGGGTGGCGGCACAATGGCACTCGGTTCAGTCCTATGGTACTCCGGTGTACGACAGGTGAAGGGCAGCACGGCAGCGGGCTTCATGGGTGTGATGCCGGTCAGTGCGCTGGTGCTGTCATATGTACTGCTCGGCGAGGCGTTCAGGCCAGCGCATCTGCTCGGCTTCGGTATTGTATTCGCAGGTGTACTGCTGATTATCTGGTCTCACATGCGCATGACGGGTGACAACAACGACGAATGAATCTTCTCTAAAGCATCTACATCTGGGAAAATACGGACGCTTGTGAAGTTCAATGCCAATAAATCAATATATGCTCAGATTATCACGTTTCACCCAATCCCCTATCCCTTATGCACTCGGTGTATTCGCCGTGATGCTAATCGCCTACGTTCGCACGCTGATGCCGGGGACGGTCGGCGGGGACGCAGGCGAATTACAGTTCGCCGCACCGCTGCTGGCGCTGGTGCATCCGACAGGGCAACCATTTTATGTACTGTTCGGCAAGCTGTGGACCGAGATTCTGCCATTGCGCAGTGCCGCGTATGAGATGAACCTGCTGGCGGCAGTGTCTACGGCGATTGGCTGCGGACTGGTCACCTACTTCTTCGGGCGCGTGTATAAAAATTACCTCATCGCAACAGCGGCAGGTCTTACCCTCGGCTTCGGTGCAACGATCTGGGGACAGGCAGTCATCGCCGATAAATACGGCTTTAACGTGCTGCTGGCGGCGTGGATTGTCGGCCTTGCCCTGTGGTGGGATCGCGTCCGCATCGACAAAGGCGACGACAGCGACAAATTGCTCTATGCACTGTCGGCAGTTTTCGGACTCGGCCTATTGCATCACCGGAGTCTGGCCTTGTTCGGCGTCGGTATCGGACTCATGGTGCTGGTCCATTTGCGGGCGGAAATCTGGCGCAACTGGCAGCGCACGCTGATCTGTCTGGCGCTGGTATTCCTTCCGGCGCTGATCGTGTATCCGACCGTACTGCCCGCGCTCGAAGCACGTGAGGTGACACCGCTGCTGTGGGACCCGCAATCCCCGGATGACTGGCTCGACTTCTTGCTGGAACGCCACGTCATCGAAACTGAAGCGCTCGTATTTGACTCTGGTATCGTGGACCAACTGCGCACCTATGGCGAAATTCTGCTGAATGACTACACGCCAGCCGTCGCGCTGCTCGCTGTTGCCGGGTTCGTCGCACTGTTCCGCGCACAGCCGATGGGCGCATTGTTCCTGCTGCTGAGTTATGTGCTGCTGGCGGTTCTCTCGGCGAATTTTCGCGGCAACGTGCGGCAGTTTACCTACTATCTACCCTCGTTCGTCGTACTGCTATATGCCTATGCCTATGGCCTACTGTGGATTTGGGGGCGCGTAAAAGCATCATTCGAGCGAGCGACGGCGATCACCTTTGGTCCGCGCTGGACAATGCCTGTCACAGCGGCGATTCTGGTATTTGGCGTGGTGGGGATCGTGTTCGCATCGAGTTATAGCGACCGCCGCATCGAAGCCGTTTACGGTGAATCGCTGGTTGGTTCGCAGATGTGGCGAGAAACGCTCAAAACCGGCGACATGGGCGCACGCCTGACCGCACGCATGGACGATCTGCCGCAGGATGCCGCGCTTGCTACCGATTGGGAACAGGTCACAATTTTATGGTACGAACAGAACGTCGAAGGCACACGCCCGGACCTGAACATCTTCTACCCCATAGAGCGCTACACGGATTACGAATCTACCGACACACCCGTTTGCCTGTCACGGCATTTGCCCGTCAGCGAAGACTGGCACCCGACCAACATCGGCGCACTGATCTGCCTCAACCGCCAGCCGAATTTCACCCTGCCAGACGGTATGATCCCCGTTGATCGCACCCTGTTTGACGCAGACGGTAATCGCCTGCTGCAACTGGCGGGTTTCCTGTGGAATGGCGACACGATTCAAGCCGGAACACGTGCGCCGCTATCGCTGGTGTGGCGTGCTGCGGATGACATCCCGGTCGATTACTCGATTTCGCTGCAAGTGCTGACCAACGACTATCAGGTCTACTGGCAGCGTGATATTGCGCATCCCGTCATGGGGATGTATCCCGTCTCGCGCTGGGAAACGGGCGAAGTCGTCGAGGACTATCACGAGATCGACGTGCCGCGCACCATGCCGCCGGGACAGTATTTCTGGTCAGTCGTCGTCTACCGACAGGCGGAAGATGGGAGTTTCGTGCAGTTGCGTGATTCTGACGGCAATGTCAACATCATAGGCAGTGCGTTTACGGTTACACCTTGATCTTTTCCGCGAAGGGATGTTGTTTTGACTCGCTTGTTCGCGTTTGCTCTAATTGCCGTCTTGATTCTCGCCGCGTGTGACCCTGGCGATGGCGACCCGGAAGTCGTTATACCCGACACGCCGGTCCCTTCGCTCACACCGACCCCGTTCACTACCCCAACGGCGAACGTCTCACCAACACCCGCTGAATCCGCTACACCAACGCCGACCTTCGTCCCGCTGCAATTCGAGTCTGAGGGCGTGGACGAGTATCGCCCGCCCATCAACATTGACTTACCGGACGAATGGCAATCCGGCTTTGACATCATCGTCAATCCCGATATCGACGGCGAACTGCGTGCCTTCCCGGTTGCGGTCTATCAGGGTCCGGTTACCAATGGCACCGGGACCATCATCCTCATATGGGGCTTCCAATCTACGACCCCAAGTGAAGTAATCGCCCCGTCAGACAGCGTCAATATCTATCGTGACGGCCTGCGATTGTGGCGATTTTTACTCAACGGCATTGAGTGCAACGTCGGCTCGGACTTACAGCGCGACTATCTGATTGGTGGATTGCCTGCGGCGGGTACGTTCGTCTCGGCTGTAGACTGTCCGCCGGGGGTGGGCGGTGTCGAAGACCCGGACGTATCTGGCTGGTTCGCCGGGATGCGCGTGGAGAATCTGCCGTTTATCTTCTTCGCGTTTAGCGACCCACAGGCGATTCTCGGTCCGGCGCGTGACGAGATGCAGGCGATTCTGGATACGGTCGAGTTCCGTGTGGCGGAGTTCCTGACAGCGACGCCGCCCGCGCCGTAAATCGCGTGTGATACGATTGGAGCATAATGACATGGAGACACCACACAATGACGCTAACATTACCGGATGATTTAGCCGCGAAACTAGAAGCAATCGCCCGCCTTCAAAATCGCCCACCAGAAGATGTGCTGCGCGATCTGCTTGATGCCGTTGAATCACCAAAACCACAAAAACGCCCAGACCGTATCCCAGGATTGGGTCAGGGAACAAT
>DAOTXA010000641.1:0-2310 GCA_034435595.1 Anaerolineae bacterium
CAAAGGCGAGTACGACCGCGCCATCGCGGACTTTGAAGCGGCGCTGCGGATTGACCCGAATGACACACTGGCAAAGAACAACCTCGAAATTGTGCGGCGAAAGAAAGCCGGGGGCAAATAAGTCGGGTGATTACAATGGTGTGAAATTGATGCACGCCGGACGCCCAATTGGTCGTCCCTACAGTGCGCTTGCCGCTATCCCACGTTACGCATTTGACCTATTCTTTGCGAATCTCTGCGTCCCTGCGCCTTTGCGTTACGCTTTTCTTTCGCCGCCGCCTACGCCGCTGCTCGTCGCGCCGTCGCCCCGCGAACCGTCCTGCCAACCGTCGGCACGCGCAGACGCCGCCAGTAGGCGTACCATTCGATCATCAGTACCAGCAGCGCCAGTAACGCCACGATGGGCCACAATTCACGCTGACCGAGTTCTTCCGTTTCCGGTACGGCGATGGTCACGTTCCCCACTTGCAACGATCCCGGCGCGACCGGGGCGATGCTGCTTTCCAGCGGGCTGAACAGATTGACCGCCAGCGGTTGGCGGCGCAGCACCACATCCCCGGCGAGTGCTTCCAGCATATATACCCCGGCGTTGCCCGTCTCTGCGAAGATGAGCGTCTCCGCTTCAATGGGCAGCGTCCGCGAATCGCCATCGGGCAATGTCACACGGATGTTCTCGGCCTCAAACGGCGGACGGATCACCAGCGTACCGCCGATGGTAAGGTTGGTCGTCTGTGTGAGGGCGTCCTGCGGCGTGAACCAGTTGACCAGATTCGCCACGAGGATAGGCCACGCGATATTCAGCGGCAAATCCGACTCGCGCAGATCAAAGGGCATGATCGCAAGCTGGCGTCCGTCGATCTCCCCGGCGACCAGCAGCGGCCCGCCATCAGCGACAATCAGCGGGTCCGCCCAATCGACGTTGGTCAGTTCACGGGCGCGGAGAATGCCGACCGGGTCAAAATTGACGAAAGTCACACGCGGATCACTGGCATCGACCAGCACGTTACTTAACGCGTCACCTTCCACGAAGTCGCCGACGCTAAACACTGCCGTATCCTGCGGGGGGTTGATGAAGAAGATATCGCCGTCGGGCAGGGTTTCCGGCAGATAGTCGTCGAAGATGTAGAGGTCATAGGGCTGTGAGGGAATCCCGGCCTCGATGTTGCCGCGAAACGTCTCGATCCCCGGCATACTGCGCAAGACCTGTTCTGCAAACACGTTGCCGTTGGACATCAGCAGGGCGCGGCGCGTTTCGTTTTGTGCGGTGACGGTGTAGGCGGCGTTATCGGTGGTCAGATAATCCTGCGCTTCTGTGTTGACCGACAGCGTCAAATTCGCTTCTAATGCGCTGAAATCGGCCCCCAATGCGGCAGTGCTGACAATCGGCAAATTTGCCCCCGCCGGAACCGTGTAACTCTGCGATTCGCGCAGTTCGTCGTCAATGCGCAGGCTAAAAATAACCTCGGCATCCACCGCGCCGTAATTGGTGATCTGCGCGAATAACTGCGGCGCTTCTCCCGGTAGACTGCGGGTCGCCAGCGCCGATATTGCCAGATTGTCGCCGCTCACGCCGACCGGAACATAGGCCAGTTCGCCTTCGATACCGGGGAGTCCGTCGGTTGCACCCAGCCCGCCATCACCGACAATGACGACGCTAAACTCCTCCTCGGCAGTGCGCCCCGCTAAGGCGAGGTTGAGCGCGGCGTTCCAATCGCCCTGACCCGTCCCCGGTCGTGCGCTGTTGATCGCCTCGCGTACCCGTCCGCGGTCGGTCGTATACGGAACCAGCACTTCTGGCACGTCAGTCACGCGGATGACGGTCATGGCGCTGTCAGCGTCGAGCGTGTCTAAGACGGAAAGGGCCTCGCGTCGTGCTGCGTCAAAGCGCGATTCGCCGTCTGCGAGGTCGGTAGCGTTCATACTGGCGGTCGCATCGAGCAAAAGCGCGGTCTGCCCCGCACTCACCGCCGGGACGCTGATATACGGCCTTGCCAGCGTGAACACCAGCAGCGCCAGAATCAGCAGTTGCAGAAATAGCAGTAGATTACGGCGCAGACGCTGCCAGGGCGTATTCGCTTCGTTATCTTGCAAGACCTGCTGCCACAAAAACGTGCTGGAAATTTGCATTTCGCGGCGGCGCAACCGCAGCATGTACAGCAGAATGATGGGAATCGCCAGCAATGCGCCGAGAAATGCGAGTGGGGTCAGGAAGTTCATAGAGTGGGTGATTCACTATTTGTCACAATGATGATTGTTGACTCTAATTCATCCCCACCCCAATTGCAACGCACTTGAACCATCTTAAATGGT
>DAOTXA010000642.1:0-8478 GCA_034435595.1 Anaerolineae bacterium
CCGGTCGTGCTGCTGATTGACGAGATCGACCGCGCCGACGCCGAATTTGAGGCGTTTCTACTGGAAATCTTGAGTGATTTTCAGGTGTCTGTGCCGGAACTGGGGACCATTACCGCCAAGTTCCAGCCTGATGTGGTGCTGACGAGCAACAACACCCGCGAACTATCCGAGGCGCTTAAGCGGCGTTGTTTGTATCTGTTCGTGGATTATCCGGCGCACGACGCCGAACTGAACATCGTCCGCCTGCGCGTGCCAGAGCTTTCCTCGAAGCTGGCGAAGCAGGCCGTTGATGTGGTCCAGCAGTTGCGCACGCTTGACCTGAAGAAGAATCCGAGCGTCAGCGAGACGATTGACTGGGCGAAATCGCTGGTAATGCTCAATGCGGATAATCTGGACCGCGATACGCTGGAAAACACGCTGACGGTGCTTCTGAAGCACGAGAGCGATGTTCAGAAGGCGCGGCGTGCCATGACACGCGGCGGCGAAGGTCGCCCGCCCAGCGATCCGTTTGAACGGCGTCCGCGTCGGGGCGGTAGCTGGAACTAGTGCCGCGCAATTAATTTCGCACAGAATCAAAACGGGCGTCCCTGCATGGTGGACGCCCGTTTTCGCGTGTGATACGTATAAAGTGAGGCGAAGCCTTTAACCGAAGCGTCCGTTGATGTAGTCGGACGTTTCCTCATTTTCCGGGTTGTTAAACAATTTCTGTGTGTCGTTGAACTCGATCAGTTCGCCCCAGCGTGTTTCAACACCGTCGTCTTTCAGTTCCTTGCGAATGTTGTAGAAGGCGGTGTAATCGCTAACGCGGATAGCCTGCTGCATATTGTGCGTGACGATGATGATCGTATATTGGTCCTGCAACTGGCGCATCAGTTCTTCAATGCGTTGGGTGGCGATGGGGTCGAGTGCAGAGCAGGGTTCGTCCATGAGGATGACATCCGGTTCAACGGCGATGGTGCGGGCAATGCACAAGCGCTGCTGCTGACCGCCGGAAAGCGCGTTCCCCGATTTTTTCAGATCGGTTTTGACTTCATCCCACAACGCAGCCTGCTTGAGTGCGGTTTCCACGATTTCGTCGAGCGTGTGCTTATCACGCACGCCGAGGATACGCGGACCGTAGGCTACGTTGTCGTAGATGCTTTTGGGGAAGGGGTTCGGCTTCTGGAACACCATCCCGATACGGCGGCGGAATTCCACCGGGTCCACGTCTTCGTCATACAGGTTCTTACCCTTGTAGACGATCTTGCCTTCCACGCGTGCGCCGGGGATGAGGTCGTTCATGCGGTTGAAGGCACGTAGCATGGTACTCTTGCCGCAGCCTGACGGACCGATAAATGCGGTGATCTTTTTCAACTCAATGTCCAGCGAGACATCGTGAACGGCGCGGTAGCTACCGTAGAAAATATCGACATTACGTGCGCCGAGTGCCACATCGACATCGGCGGTATCTGGTGCTTGGACTGCCATCTTATGCCCTTCCCTTCTGAGCGCGATTACGGATGAAGATGGCTACCGAGTTCATCGTCAGCAGCAAAGCAAGTAAGACGACGATTGCGGCAGCAGCAGCGTTTTGATACTGCGGGTCGGGCTGGGAAACCCAGTTGTAGATTAGAATCGGGACGGCACTGAATGCCGATAGTGGGCCATCCGGGTTGACCGAGATAAACGCGGCAGCACCTACTACGACGAGCGGCGCGGTTTCGCCGACAGCGCGTGACAGCGCCAGAATTGTGCCGGTCATAATGCCGGGAATGGCGTTAGGCAATACCTGCCGCGAGATCGTCTGCCACTTGGTCGCGCCGAGGCCATAGCTGGCTTCGCGGATGGTGTTGGGCACGGCTTTGAGCGCTTCCTGCGAGGAGATGATGATAATCGGCAGGATGAGCAGCGCCAGCGTCAACCCAGCGGAAAGGATGGTGCGTCCCTGCGTTAGTCCTTCAAGGATACGCACGAAGATCGCCAGACCGAGCAAACCGTAAATAATTGAGGGCACGCCTGCCAGATTGCGGATGTTGGTTTCGATCAAACGATTGTACCAGGCATCATTCGCGTATTCTTCGAGGTAGACAGCAGCGCCTACACCCAGCGGGAAGGCGACAAGTCCCACAATCACCATGATCCAGATTGAACCGAGCAGTGAGGGCAGAATACCCGTTTCACCGGGCACATTACGCAGCGGTGAGGAGATAAAGTCCAGGCTCACCCAGGAGTGCCAGACGATTTCAGCCTCTGGATAGCTTTCCTCGACTTCGTCTTCGATCGCGCCACGGTTAAAGATACTATCCACCAGCAGCCAACTCTGGCGAATTTGAATTTTCAGTACTTCTTGGACGACTAGATCGTCTAACTGTCCTTGAGACAGGTTAAGGCGAAGCAATTCTGCTTGCTGCTCTGTTTCCAGATCGGTGATACGAAGTTCCTGCCACTCTGCGGGGACTTCGCCATTGATAGCCGCGCTCAACGGGTTGCGGGTGAAGTCACTTTCGTCAACGCCGCGCAGGGTGTCGCGCACCAGTACCAGCATACGGCGCGGCGCGAATTCCACCAGCAAGTCAACGAAGTCATCGGCGGTCAAATTACTGTAGGAAGCGCCTTCTCCATTGATGACGACTGCGGCTTCATCCGGCTTGACCTCAAATTCCTGCGCGACCAGACCGAACGCCTGATTGGTGATGTTATAAAGCAGCGCTAGCAGCGCGATGATGGCAAAGATCAGCGATGTCGCATAGAAGGCACGCATCCGGTTGCCACGTGCGTGACGTTGCATCACGCTGGTGCGATAGACACCATTTTCGATGTGACCCATAGTTAATACGCCTCCCGCAGACGGTTGGAAATCCAGCTACTGAAGATGTTCAGTATGAGTGTCACAATGAACAGTAGTGCGCCAATGGCGAAGATACTGGTGTAGTCGATACTACCGTAGCTCAGGTCACCACCGCTGATACGCGCCATGTGCCCGGTCATCGTCTCGGCACCTTCGAAGATGTTGAAGGTGAAGTTGGGGCCAGACCCGGCGGCGATAGCGACGATCATCGTTTCACCAATCGCACGCGACATGGCGATGATAATGGCAGACATCACACCAGAGACAGCAGCGGGCAGCACGACTTTGACCGTTGTTTCCAGCTTGGTCGCGCCGAGTCCGAACGAAGCTTCGCGCAGCGCACGTGGTACGGCGCTCAGTGCGTCTTCTGACAGCGAACTGACCAGCGGGATAATCAACACGCCGACGACCATACCTGCCGCGAGCATATTGTAGAACTGAACTGTGTTGCCAAAGATGGCCTGCAAACCGGGTGTGACGAAGGTCAGCGCGAAGAAACCGTAGACAACGGTCGGCACGCCAGCCAGCACTTCGAGGATCGGCTTTAACACATTACGGACCTGCGGATCAGCGTATTCGCTCAAGAAGATTGCCGCGCCAAGGCCAAGAGGAATCGATACCAGCAGGGCTATGCCACTGACGATGAGCGTGGAAAGCAGCAGGGGCCAGATGCCGAAGTTGCCGATTTGCGGCTGCCACTCGTTGAAGGTGAGGAACTCGACCAGCGAGGGCGTATGCGCGATGCGCAATTGCTCGTCACCGGCTTCGTGGGCGCGGATAATGGAATCGTCTACACCACGCTCGACGGTCAGGCTGTCGAAGCCTTCGACGTCGGCAGCCGGGGTGATGGCTTCGATCCGCAAGATTTCCGTACCGATTTGCAGCAACTGACCTTCGCTGAATTCTTTGCTGAACCCGTTAGGAATCTGGATCAGGGTATCTTCTTCAGTGGCATTTACAGCCAGCCGGACCTGTTGGTCCTCGACAGCATACACTGGCTCATCCGGGCTGTGTTCGGCAACCGATGTGCCTTCGACGCCGCGATCAACGCGAATGGTTGAACTGCCGCGATCGGTGATGAGCATGATTTCGTCGCCGATCTGGATCAGTGTGCCGAGGTTGAATGGGATGCGGCTGCCTTCAAAAGACAGGGTGAACTGGCGCTCACCCGCTTCGATTGGTTCGCTAAGTTCGGCACTCGGTTCTTCGGCGCGGACGGGGCTGCGTTCGATGGTCCAGGCACGCGAATCGAAGAACAGCAGCGATTCTTCTGCCAGTACATAAATGATGCCGATTGTCGTAAAGATGGAGACGACACCGCAAAATAGCAGAATCACCCGGATAATCTCTTCGCCCACGCGCAGGCGTTTGGTGAGATCAAACGTGCTAGCTTGTTTGCCCGCCGTAGACCGGACTTGAGCAGACGCTTTCGAAGTCTGCCCGATGTCCATTTGTGTTTCCATACGCGTATTCCTCTAAACGATTTCAGATGCGTGTGATGTATTCAATAATTCAATGAGGATGAAAAGATGATAACGGCTATTCAGGTGCTTTGGTAGCGTTCACACCCATCTATGGCTGAAGGTTAAACGCCTCTTAACACCATATTTCACAAAGCTTCATGAACGAGGCCAGAACGCACAAACGGGGAGGCACACGGCCTCCCCGGTTCTGCTGATTTAATCACGGTAAAGGGCGATTACATGTCACCCATCGCCATGCCGTTGGCAGCCGCGACAACCCACTTCGAGCGGTTTAGCGCGAAGGGATTGGCTTCAAAGTACGCCACGGAAACGTTGTACTCAATGGGGTTACCGTCGCGGTCAAACACGATCGCGTTTTCGGCGGTCACTTCCGAGATCAGGAGACGGTTGACGTTTTCCAGATAGTAAGCCATGAACTGACCGGCCTGCGGCTTTTCGAGGATGATGTCGTAATCACCGTACACGAAGAGCGGACGTGCCAGGGCATAGTCACCGCTGTCGACGTTCTCCGGGGTGGCGCTCACACCGTCCAGGCTAAGGATGTTCAGAGTGTCCTGGTTTTCCGCGAAGAAGGCGAAACCGAAGAAGCCGATAGCGAAGTCGTTGTTGGCGACACCCTGAACGAGGATGTTGTCATCTTCGCTGAATTCGATATTGCTGGCGCTCTGAATCGGACCTTCGTCTTCTTCAAAGACTTCTTCCACAAAGTAGTCATACGTACCGCTGTCGGTACCGGGGGAGAAGCGCAGAATTGGCTCGTCGGGGAAACCTTCACGAACGTCGGCCCAGGTTTCGGCAGCGCTGAAGGCAACAGCCAGTTCTTCCAGAGTCAGGTCGGTAGCGAAGTCATTGGCCGGGTTCACAACTACGGCGATGGCGTCGGTACCTACGCGGAATTCCAGCGGATTACGGTCGATGGCGAGGCAGTTGTCAATTTCTTCTTGCTTGATAGCGCGGGAAGCGTTGCTGAGGTCAGTTTCGCCGGATTCGCAGAAGCGCTCGAAGCCTGCACCAGAGCCAGTGATAGCGACGCTGATTTCACCCGTATACCCTTCGGCGGTGAATTCGTCGGCAACGGCGATAGTCAGCGGGCCAACGGTAGAGGAACCGGCCATCACGATGTCGCCGGTCACATCAGCCGGGATCACGTCAAGGGTGATCGGCGGCAGCAGAACGGTGTCAACCACGTGGATGATACCGTTGCTGGCGGCAACGTCGGGGGCGATCACGGTGGCGTCATCAACCATCACACCCATATCGTTGGCAACGATGGTCAGTTCATTACCCATGTCCATCGAATCCACCATCTGCTCAGGGGCCAGGTCGGTGGAGGCAACAGCCGCGCCTTCAACAACGTGGTACAGCAGAATCTGGGTCAGAACGTCGGGGTTGGCGATCACATAGTCACGAACGAAGGTCGGCAGCGCCTGGAACGCGTCATTGGTCGGCGCGAACACGGTGAAGGGGCCTTCGCCAGAGAGAGCTTCGCCCAGCCCAGCGGCGGTCACGAGGTCAACGAGGATGCTGAACTGTTCGTCACTAGCGGCGACTTCAACGATGTTCTGGTCTTGTGCAGCGACATTGCTGAAGGCGGCGATTGCAATCACGAGGACGGCAATCAGGGTGATAAGACGCTTCATCTATATCTCCTTAGATTTGTCAATATACTTGGCAGAGTGTAATCACACTCTAAGTTGCGATACTAGCGATACCCCTTTAACAGGAGAATGCGTGACCATTAAATCAAATCATCGTCTTGGTTAAATCGCATTTAAATTTAATAGGCTTAATCTGATGTTTGGGCTGGGTTTACGGGTTGTAAATCTCTGTTTAACGTGAGCATAAAATATCGCGAAAAAGAATACCGCTTTGATATGCGCCTTGCGTGATGGAACATGTGTGCTATCATAATAGTGTGTAAATCACTGGTACACGCCGGGTGCGTGGGGTAAACTTAAGTTATTCGATATAGGTTGACGCGGCACAAACAAAGCAAATGCGAAAATCTGCTGCGCAACGACGGGCATTGGTCCGATGGAGCAAGCAGTTGACCACAGGCGAAACTGGTGTACAAACGGCGCTTCGGCGGATTACGGTGCTGGCGCATCCACTGCGCGAAAACACGTTTCCGGTTGCAGAACGCATCGCTCGCAGTCTTTCGAACCGGGATATTCAGGTTCGGTTGTTTACCACCTGGCGAGAAGATGAGGTTCACGATGATGTAAAAGATACGGATATGGTGGTAACAATCGGCGGCGATGGGGCAATGCTGCGCAGCGCCCGCGTTTGTTCGGCATATGATGTGCCGGTGCTGGGCGTCAATATGGGGCAGCTTGGTTTTCTGACTGAAGTCAGAATGCAGGATGAATGGGACGCGCATCTGGATCGTCTATTTGCCGGGGACTACTGGATCGAGACGCGCATGATGATTGCCGGGTATCGCATCCGCGACGGGCAATCCACCAAACTTGGTGACGCGCTGAACGATATCGTCATCAGTGGTAACACGTTTGGACGTATGATTTCGCTACACGCGTTCATTGACTCAGAGTGGGCGACCTCATATCATGCGGATGCGCTGGTGATCGCCACGCCAACCGGCTCGACAGCGTATGCGCTGGCCTGCGGTGGGCCAATCTTGCCGCCAGAACTGGAAAATCTGTTGGTCGTCCCGGCTGCGCCACACCTGAGCATGGATCGGCCTATTGTCCTTTCAGAAGGTGCGAAGGTCGAAGTTGAGATGGCGGCAGAGAATCGCGGTGAGGTTATTATTTCCGCAGATGGTGTGATCCTCGGCACGGTCGAGGACGGTGACCGCATCTGCGTGAAGGCCAGCGACTATTGCAGTCGTTTCGTGAGGATGCGCGGGCGCAACTATTTCTATCGTGCGTTGTTGGATCGCATGGAACCGCGTGTGCGCCAGCGTCCGCAGGACCTGGATAAGCGTGAAGACCTCAATGATTCGGGGAACTAAGATAGCTCTGATAACCACGTAACACTTGTTTTACACCTTCTCGCTACCCTTAAAGTTGTCAACTTGCTGTGTGAGTTAGGCAGTAAAATAGAAACAACTCAGGGTAATCAAGAGGATGACAATGGCTGAACAGGGCGTTATCGACCGCCACAACCAAAATGAAGATGAAACCACCTACTGCGAGAAGCATCCAGAACGTGAGACATCGCTGCGCTGCAATCGCTGTAATCGCCTCATGTGCGCCGTCTGTGCTGTGCAAACGCCGGTTGGCTATCGCTGTACAGAATGCGTGCGTCAGGTGGAAGACACGTTTTTTACCGGCACCAATGTGGACTATATCATCGCCTTTGGGGTCAGTCTGGTGATGAGCGCGATAGGTGCGTTTGCGACCGGGTTTATCCCCTTCTGGCTGGCGGCGATCTTCATCGGCATTATGGTCGGTGGTTTCATCGGTGAAGTGGTGATGCGTGCCACGGGTAAGCGGCGCGGGCGCTATACGGCGCAGTTCGCAACGGGGGGTGCGCTGCTGGGTACAGTAATCATCTACTTCGTCACCTTCATCCCGACCTTCACACTGTTGATCTATGGCGGGTTGGTCGCGGCGGGTGTTTATGGACGCTTCAAGGTCTAATTGTGACCAAACGGGAATTGCTGGATTCGTAGGGACACGGCATTGCTGTGTCCATTCAGTTCAATAGTTTGTATATGGCTTGCTCTAGGGTTGGCGCTATTCGCTGTCGTGAGTCTTCGATAAAATCAACATTATGTCAGACGGGGACGGATTAGGAAAACCGCTCGATGCTAGAAGAGATACGCATTCGGAACTTCGCCATTATCGACCATCTCGAACTGGAGTTCGCACGCGGATTCAACGTCATTACCGGCGAAACAGGTGCGGGCAAGTCGATCATCGTAGATGCCGTTGACCTGATTTTAGGCGGCAAAGCCGATGCGGGTATGATTCGATCCGGGGCAGACCGCGCTGTGATTGACGGTATCTTCTCGCTGAATGACCGTTCTCGCCTGCTGGTGCGCCCCCTGCTTGAACAGGAAGACCTGGTAGATGACGAAGACGACGACATGATCACCCTAACGCGGGAAGTGCGCCGCAATGGGCGCACCATCGCCCGTGTGAATGGCGTCACTGTCAATCAGGATTTTCTGCGCAGTGTCGGGCAGGCGCTTGTCGATAT
>DAOTXA010000643.1:0-10611 GCA_034435595.1 Anaerolineae bacterium
TGGTGCGATCTACGATCACCACCCGGCGTATCCACAGGGCAAAGACAATGCCATGCCAAGCGCATGGGCGGCACACACCAATTCGCCATTGCTGCCCATGAATCTGCACATCGAAGGTGGCAATCTGTTAAGCGACGGCGCGGGCACGCTGTTTACGACCATGCGCACGTTGCAAGCAAATCCTCACCATGATGCGGCCTCGCTTGAGGCGTATCTGCACACGATCTTTGACTTCGAGCGCTTGATCGTGACGCCGCGTTTACCGGTCGAAAATACCGGGCATATCGACCTGCTTCTCCAGCCCATCGCGGTAGATAAGCTGCTCGTTTCTGCGCCCAACGGCTGGAGCGGTGGTCGCCTGCATGACATCCACGCGTATTTGCGCGGGCTGCGTGCGCTCAATGGCAACCGGTATACACTGATTGAACTGCCCACGCCACGACCCTACCTCAACTGGTTCATCTACCCGATTTTCCGCAG
This sequence comes from Anaerolineae bacterium, assembly GCA_034435595.1. Classification (GTDB taxonomy): domain Bacteria; phylum Chloroflexota; class Anaerolineae; order Aggregatilineales; family Phototrophicaceae; genus JAVJSU01. The sequence goes on from DAOTXA010000643.1 coordinate 481, forward strand.
TTACACCAACGCGCTGCTGGTCAATAAACGGGTACTGGTCCCTGTGTACGGCCTGCCATCAGACGACATCGCGCTCCGCGTCTATGCAGACGCGCTGCCGGACTATTCGGTGCATCCGATTGACCTGGTGATCGGCATTAACGGCGGCGGTGCAGTCCACTGTATGACGCGTGAGATTCCCGCTTCGTTGGGGTAGCGTGGTATCATCACGATAATCTATTCACAGGAGCGCAACATGGCCTCACCCATGACCGATACCGAATACCGCGACTTCATGCTGGCAGGCACGCGCACCGCGAAACTTGCGACCGTCCGCGCCGACGGCAGGCCGCACAACGTCCCGGTGTGGTTCACCATGGACGGCGACGACATCCTGTTCATGACCGGCGAATCTAGCGTCAAGGCGAAGAACATCCAGCGCGAACGGCGCGTTACCCTCAGCGTGGATGATGAGACACCGCCGTACTCGTTTGTGATGTTTGAGGGCGAGGCGACGGTCGAAAACGTCTCGATGGACGAACTGCTCAAATGGTCCACACAGATCGGCGGGCGCTACATGGGCGCAGATCGTGCCGAAGAGTTTGGCAAACGCAACGCGGTACCTGGCGAATTGCTCATTCGCGTCAAGCCGGTGAAGGTCGTCGCCATGAAAGATTTGGCAGCTTAGATTCGCCCGCTGCCCCTGTTCGCGCCAGCAATAGCTTGCACCTCGTCACCGTCGGGACCCTTTGCTATACTTTGCCCACACTTGACAAAGATGAGGACAAACATTCATGATCGATGTGAATCAGCTTCGTAAGGGCACCGTCTACGACGAAGACGGCGAACTGCTGAAGGTGTTGACGTACAGCCACAACAAAACCGCACGTGGCGGCGGCACAGTCCGGGTGACGACGCGCAACCTGCGCAGCGGTGCAAACGTGGAGAAAACCTATAACACCGGGGCGCGTGTCAACGATGTGCGGTTGGAAGCCACCGAAATGGAATATCTCTTTGAGGATGGCACATTCTACACCTTCATGGATAACGAAACCTTCGAGCAGCCGCAGATCAACAAGAACATCTTCGGCGAAGACATCAACTATCTCAAAGAAGGCGTCTCAATCAAGCTGCTGCGCTACAACGGCGAAATCATCGACTACGAACTGCCCGCCACGATGGAACTTAAGGTCGTGGATGCAGAAATGGCGGTCGCCGGAGATCGCGCCAACAACCCGACCAAGCGCGTCACCGTGGAAACCGGCCTCGAAGTGCAGGTTCCCATGTTCGTCAACGTAGATGATGTGATCCGCGTGCGCACAGACGACGGCGCATATATCACACGCGTGTAGCTGCGGTTTCGCGGTCACCGTACAATCCAATCAAGCTTGTTCCAACGCGCACTTTGGGTGCGCGTTTTGATTTCTTGGCAAATGCATACCCCCGTTTTGTGACCTTCGATAGGGAAAATCGTTACGTGTGATCATTCAATCTCTGATAAAATATGGGGTAGTATTGGAAATCATCTCAAACTGTGTTTATCGTGACCATGAAAAACCTGCCACGCAGGTCCGAAGGGAAGTTCATGTCCGCCCGCCCCCTCGACATTCTGCTCATCGAGGACGATCATGATTATGCAACGCTGATCCAGCGTCTCGCACACCAGAATGAGACGTTCAGCGCCAACATTATCCACCATGACCGGCTCGAAAGCGGTCTATCCTACTTGCGTGAAGACGGTACGGCAGATATCGTGTTGCTTGATCTCAATCTGCCGGATAGCAGCGACCCGCTCAATACCTTCAATCGTGTTCGCGCACAAGACGAGCTAATCGCCATCATCATTCTGACCGGGGTAGAGGAAATCGACCTCAGCAAGCAGTTGGTGCAATCTGGCGCACAGGATTATCTGGGCAAGGCACATATTTCCACACAGACGCTATCCGCTGCCATCATCCACGCCCGCGAGCGCCACGATAAAGTTCTGGCGCTGCGCAAGACGGCAACCGAGGCCACCGCCGCCGAACAACGCCTGAGTAAGATGATTAACGCCAGCACCGACGGTATGCTCGTCCTGGACCTTGACGGGCGCATCCGCTTTACCAATCCAGCGATGCGCGTCATGCTGGGCCGTGACGGACCCGATAGCTTGATCGGCATGGAATTCGGCTATCCTATCGGGTCAGAAGCGCCGACCGAAATCGATATTCTGCGCCCGGACGGAAGTCACGCGCTGGCGGAAATGCGCATTGTCCCCATTGATTGGGAGAATAGCGCGGGCTATCTGGCGACGTTTAGAGATGTCACCGAGCGCCAGCAAACGGCGGAGGCCCTGCGGCGTACTAACGAGCGCTTCAAAACCGTGATTTACAGTTCGCCAGATACGCATCTGGGGATTACGTACCCTGGGCGCGAACTGACCCTCTATCGTGAGGAGTTCCTCGGTTACACCAGATCACAAATCGAAGACGATGACGCCCTGTTTGATGCCACGCATCCCGACGACCGCACCCTGATGCGCCAGCACCAAAGCGATATTGCCGCCTCTGCACCGGGCGAGGTCGTCACCGCCGAATACCGCATGTATAGTAAGGTGGGCAAGCTGGAATGGGTACAGGCCCGTGGCATGGTCAGCGATCGCGCCAGCGACGGCTCTACGCGGGAGATTTTGCTCAACCTGAGCATCGTCACCGTGCGCAAACAGGCCGATCAACGCCTGCAAGAGAGCGAGAAGCGCTTCCGGCTGCTGGCGGATGACGCCCCGGTTATGATCTGGATGACGGGTCTTGATCCACGGGAAGATTATTTTAACCATGCGTGGACCAATTTAACCGGGCGCAGTGTCGAAGACGAGCGCGGCGGCGGCTGGCTGCATAACGTGCATCCCGACGACCACGATGACGTTCGCGCCGCCTATGCCGGGGCAATGCGCAATCAAAGCCTGTTCGACGCCGAGTTCCGCCTGCGGCGTGCCGATGGCGACTATGCGTGGGTGCTCAGTCATGGTGTGCCCCGCCGCACCGCAGAAGGCGAATTCACCGGGTTCATCGGGTCCACTGTCGATATTACGCAGCGCAAAACCTCTGAAGCAGAAGCGTTTGAAATCGCCGTCCAGCGCCGCCAGATTGAGATTACGCAGCAATTTATCGAAGCGGCTACCCACGAGTTCCGCACGCCGCTGTCGATCATCAACTCCAATGTCTACCTGACCCAGCGCGTAAAAGACGCCTCTCGCCAGCGCCGCTACCTTGAGGAGATTCACGGGCAGGTCGAATCAATCTCGCTGCTAATTGATGATCTGGTGACGATGCTGCAACTGGACGGATTGCATGATCTGACCGTCGAATCGGTACATGTCAACGAACTGGTCGGCACCGCGCTGATCCGTTGTGAAGCACGCATCGCCGCGAAACCACTGGCGCTCACAAAAACGCTCGATGACGGTCTACCCCGCATTGAGGGCAACCGTCCATTTTTGGGGATGGCGGTCTATCGTTTGCTGGATAACGCAATTCGCTATACACTGCCCGACGGTGTGCTTGCAGTACGCACGTTTGCGTATTCGGACGGTTATGTGGGGGTCGAAGTCACCGATACCGGTATCGGCATGGAAGCTGAAGAAGTCGCTCGTGCCTTCGACGCCTTCTACCGCAAAGACTCCGCCCATAGCACCCGTGGATTCGGCCTGGGCCTGTCGATTGCGCAGCGTGCTATTACGCTTCACAATGGGCGTATTGAGGTCACCAGTACCCCCGGCGAAGGCAGTACCTTCACGGTAATTTTGCCCACCAACACCGCCAGCGGCACAACAGAAGGTTGATCGTCTTGCGGGTGCGGCCCCGTATCTGCGTATAAATCCCCCCTAAACTTGCAGGGAAAACGGCGCGAGTTGACTCATGCTATTATGTCGAAAGAGCAGCACAGATCAGCCCGCTACTCATTGCGGGAATCGAGTGGCTGCATGAACATGGAACGGGTGTTGCACAACCGGGTGATGAGGGTATAGGTACCGGAGAAAACGAGGCTGGGCACAATGACAGAACCTCACAGCAGGATGCAAACGGCACCGATCCGCGCTAATCGCGCCTACTCTACACTTTGCTTCTTGCTCGGCTTGCGCTCGTTGATGCGCTGCTCGCGGACCTGCTGCATGAGTCGCTGCCCGGTGGGGGTGGCGGCTAATCCGCCCAGTGCCGTTTCCTTGAAACTGCGGTCCATGCGGTTGCCAATGCGTGCCATGGCATCAATCACCTCATCAGGGGGGATGACGCTTTCCACGCCCGCCATCGCCAGATCAATGGCGATAAAGCACTGCGCCGCGCCTGCCGCGTTACGCTTCACACACGGGACCTCGACCAATCCCGCGACCGGATCGCAGACAAGGCCGAGCATGTTCTTGAACGTAATCGCCACCGCCTGCGCCGACTGCTTTGGAGCGCCGCCCAGTAGTTCGACCGCTGCGCCCGCTGCCATCGCCGCCGCGCTGCCCGTTTCTGCCTGACAGCCACCCGCCGCACCAGAGACATGCGCCCGCCGCACCACGACCGTCCCAATCCCTGCCGCTGTAATCAACGCGTTGACCAGTTCGGCGTCACTAAAGCCGTGCGATTCTTGTAGCGTCAGCAAAACACCGGGCAGAATCCCCGCCGATCCCGCTGTTGGAGTGGCGACGATGCAACCCATTCCGGCGTTGACCTCGTTGACCGCCATTGAACGCGCAATCGCCCGGCTCAAAATCGGCCCGGTGACGGGTTGGTAGCCGCTGTCCAGATGATGCCACAGCTTATACGCATTGCCGCCGCTGATGCCACTAATCGACATCACGGGTTCAGAAACGCCTTTTTCCGCGCTGGTGCGCATGATATCAAGGCGCTCCTGCATCTTTGTCCGTAGATCGTCGGCGGTGATGCGGCTGTGCTCGGTTTCGGCAGCGATGACGACTTCATAAAGCGGTTGGCCTGTGGATTCAGCCTGTGCGACCAGTTCCGCAATTGATTCAAACATGGGGACTTGCTCCGTAAGGATACGTTATGGTTGCATGTATTATCTCGAAAATAGGGTGCGCGTGGCAAGTCCCGGCGGATGATTGCGGGCATCCGGTCTGGATTAGACGAGCCGACTATACCGGCTGTTCCTCACGATGACGACGGGGAACGTAATCCATCATCATACAGCTATTGGTGATGGCTTGCTTTTTGTAGGGGAGCCGCACCGTAAACGTGCTGCCTTCGCCGACGATGCTGTGTGCGCTGATATTGCCCTCGTGATCTTCCGCGATCTTCTGCGCGATGGCGAGTCCTAGCCCGGTCCCGCCCGTCTCGACGCGACGGGCGGCGTCCACGCGATAGAAATGCTCAAAAATATGCGGCAGATGCTCCGCACTGATGCCGGGGCCGGTGTCGCACACAGTAATCATAGCCTGCTCGCCGCCGTGATGTGGCATAATCGACGCGGCGACGGTGATGCTGCCACCCTGTGGCGTGTAATGCAGCGCGTTTTCGATCAAATGCATAAGCATCTGGTTTAACTGGCGATTTTCCCCTACGATGATGCCCTGTCTGTCGTCTGGAAAATGTACACGTAGCGAAACGCTTTTGTCTTCGGCACGGCGTGCAATGTTGTCACGGACGCCCATCAACAGGCTATCCAGCGCGATTTCCTGCTTCATCGTCGCGGTTTCGCTATCGAGTCGCGCCATTTCGAAGAACTGATCGAGGATGCGACTCAGGCGTTCGACCTGATCGCCCATCACCCGGCGATGACGCTCGCGCCGCTCCGGGTCTTCGGTGCGGTCCATCAGATACAAACTTGTCTGCAAGGTGGAAAGCGGCGTTTTCACATCATGCGAGATATTCTGCATGAAGTCCGCCATCATGCGCATACGCTCTTGCTGCATTGCCACATCAAAGGCCGCCTGTTCGCGGCGTTTGCGCTCGGTGATGTCGATCATGCTGGTAGCGAGCGCTGGTTCGCCATCGAAGAGAATCGTCTGCATGTTGACCAGCACATCAACAGGCGTGCCATCTGCCCGATACAGCGCCAGTTCGTGGTCGGTGAAGGAACTGGCATTTTTTAGCCGGTCCATAAGCTTGTATCGCTCGTCTACATCGCGGTAGAAATCGGTCGAACGATTGCGGTGGGTGTTGTGTGCCGGAATGCGCAGCAGTTCGAGCATAGCGCGATTGGCGTAGAGAAATCGACCATCATGAAAACGTGTAATGGCGACCGGTGTCGCCACATTTTCCAGCGCGGTTTGCAAAATATCAAATTCGCGGACCAGCAGGCGATCCAGATTCAAGCGGCGTAATTCGCGGGCCATCTGTGCGCCCATCAGTATCGCCGAGGCCGGATACGCAATCAGCACGAAAACCACAAATTCCGCCGATATAGCGAGGAGCAGGTCACTCGGCATCAACAGCAACACCCAGAACAGCACGTTGACCGCCAGAATCGAACCGATGACGCCGAAAATGGGTAAGGGTTGCTCATGAATGCGCCCGTGATAGCGTTCGTAGCACCACAGGCCGATTGCCAGCCCGGTAAGCGAGTACATGATGCCGGGGGGCGCTGCCACGCCTTCGGCAGCGACAGTTGCAATAATCCCGATCCCGATGGCAATGATGCCAGGCATAGGCCCGCCAAATGCGGCAGCCATACTCACTACCGTTGCACGCGAATCTACATAGGTGTTCATCTCTAATGATGCGAAAATACCAAGCGTCATGCCCAGCCCCATCAACGCGCCGAGCAGCGAGTCTCGCCACCAACCGGGGGTATCGGGTATTTGCCGAATAATGCCTACCCAGGCAAACGCCAGAAACAGGAGTAAGGTGATATTGAGACTGACCCCGGATATGATATGAACCACCAGTGACATAGTAGAGGCTCCACAACGAATTGCCGGTCGCCATCACCGACGAAATTAATTGTGATTATATCACAATTTAAATTTAAATTAACCCTTAATTAATTATTTATTCAGCACTTTTTCTTTTTTTTTCTTTTTTCGGCCCGGTTATAATCCGGCGTGTTTGGTCCCGTGCATCGCACGGAAGGAGCCACAGTGACACAAGAGAACCATAAAAATGACAAAGCCGAGCAGAACGAGAACGATGCGATCCCCGATTACGCCAGAGTTGTACTGGTTCCGGTCGCCAACCCTGATACCGCAGGGGACTTGCTGCAACTCGCGGTTTCACTCGCCCACCCGGACGAAGGACGTGTCATCGCGCTGATGGTGACCACAGAAAGCCTGGAAGCGCAGGCAGAATCACGCGAGCAGATTGAGGAGCAGATCGAAGAGATAAAGGCCGACGGTGCGCCCCTTGAACTGCGCACCGAGAACTCGACCAGCATCGCCCGTGGCATCCTCGATGTGATTCGTGAAAGCGGGGCTGATCTGGTGGTGCTGGGGTTGCGCCAGCCAAAACGTGGCGAAGTCGCACTGGGTACGGTGGTCGAAAATGTGATCGAAATCGCGCCGTGTGATGTGCTGGTGTTCCGTGCGGCACGCACACGCAAAAACAACTTTAAACGCATCGTCATTCCCGTGGATGACAATCTGCAATCACGGGTAGCGATGCGCACGGCGATCCGGCTGGCGAAGAGTTATGGCACGCGCATTGAGGCCATGTATTCCGGTGACAATCCGCGTACTTCGTCGCAGGGGGACGACTTGATCGAACAAATGTTGAAGGGCAGCCCCGGCGAAGAGATGGTCAAACGCACGACCATCACTGCCAGCAATCCGGCAGATGGCATTCTCTCGCGCACAGACGAAGAAGATATGATCCTCGTTGGATTCAAGAAACGCGATTCATCTGAGGATGTCGTGTTTGGAGAAATCCCCAGTGAACTGCTTAATGAGGCAGAAGGCCCGGTGATTCTGGTGGCGCGGGCATTGACCCATGATCGTGCCGGTGATCGCCTTAGCCGCCGTGTGCTAAGTTGGATGCGCCCATCGCTTACACGTGTGGAACAGGAAGAAATCGTGCAGCAGGCCAGTGTCCTGTCTGGCTCGACCTTTGATTATGTGATCCAGATTCTCGTCTCGGCGTCAATTTCTACACTGGGGCTGCTGCTGAATAGCGCGGCTGTCATCATCGGGGCAATGCTCATTGCCCCGTTTATGTCTCCGCTGATCGGGTTGGCGGTTGGTGTGGCGACAGGCGCGGTCAGGATGACATGGCGTGGCGTGATGACGGTGATTGTTGGTGTGGTGTTGTCGCTATTGGTGGCAATCGCGCTGGGGGCGGTCCTGCCGACTGCCAGCATCACAACTGAAATGACCTCTCGCGGCAGTCCGTCGCTGCTGGATGCCGCCGTCGCGCTGGCGGCAGGTGTGATCGGCGGCTACGCGACCGCCCGCAAAGATATCCCCGCCGCCATTGCCGGGGTCGCCATCGCCGCCGCCTTGATGCCGCCATTGTCCACCGTCGGGCTTAGTATTGCATTGGGTGATAACGAACTCGCGTTCGGCGCGATGGTCCTGTTCTCAGCCAATATCGTCAGCATCGTGCTTTCAGCGACACTGGTATTCCGCTATCTGGGCATGAACGCCCGTCGTGCTGACCAACCCTGGACATGGCAGCATACCGTCTCGATTTCCACATTTGCCTTGTTTGCACTGGGTGTGGTGATCGCGCTGGTCGCGCTAACACGGTCCGCGCAGGCAGAGTCCATTGCAATCGAGCGCTTCCGTGAGGCCATTCACCCGCTGGCGCTGGTAGATGTCACCACCACGGATGGCGACCCGCTGCAAATACGGGCTACCATCCACTCAGCCGAACCCGTCACGCCGCAGAAGGTAGGTGAGATTGAGGCCGACATCGAAGCGGAAATCGAACGCGATGTGCGGTTAGAAATCGTGGTGTTGCCGGTCGTCACCGCGCCGGAATCCACGCCAGAAGCCGTCGCACCCGTCAGCGAAGTCACGCCTGAAATCACCCCGGAGGCGAATGCCAGCACACCATAAGCGGGCGTTTCGCATTCGTCTTACCTTCTCATTCACGTTACAATCTGATGCGGTTAAAATTTGCAAACGGTTGGGAAGGGACAACGTCTTATGCAACGGAACCACCTTTCGATCGTGGCGCTATGCGCCATTTTCTTCGCTGGATTGTTGATTTTGCGTCCGGCGAAGGCGCAGGAAGACATCGGCACCGAGGTTGTTGACAACGAGGCCATTCTGGTCACAACCGGCCTGCAAGAGTGGATCGACGCCGGGTGGACCGGGCGCGGGCACAAGATCGGTGTGCTGGATACCGGCTTCGGCGGATTGGACACATTTGAAGCGGACAATGGCCTGACCGTGACGCGGCATTCCGGCGACACAAACACCTATGACGAGAGTCAGAATCCACACGGGCGACAGGTGCTTGAAGTCATCCACCTCATCGCGCCGGGAGCCGATCTATCCGCCTGTGCCTACACCAACTTTCCCGAATACGCAGCCTGTGTGTCGTGGTTCATCGCCGAGGACATCGACATCATCAACCATTCGGCAGGGGTCGCCGCGCTGCCGCTGGATGGCACCAACGCCTGGGCAATTGAGGCGGATCGCGCCATTGACGCCGGGATTCTGTGGGTCAATGCCGCCGGGAACTACGCGGGCGGCCTCGTCGAAGACGACTTCCGCGCATTGGACCCCGACCTCGACCCCTATCACGAGTTCTCGCGGGATCGTACCGTCTTAGAGGCGCAGCCCCTGCACGAAGGCCCGCAGCGAATCACCGTTACCCTCAGTTGGGAGGACGGCGATGACTTTCCCGCCAACGCCATTGACTTTGATCTGGAGATCATCACTGCCAGCGAGACACTGTACACCACACAGCGGCAGGAAGGTGATCCGGGCGAGCAGGCGCTGGAGTTCATTGAATTTAAGGCGGACGGTCCGTTTAATGTGCGCATCCGCGATAACAACGGGCGCGGCGATGATGTTGAGTTTGCGCTATTTGTGTCCTTCGCCACGGTCGAGGACGGCGAGGTCGAAAGTACGATCATTGCCCCGGCAGACAACAATCGTGTGTTGACAGTCGGCGCAATGGAAGGCAACGCAATTGCGCCGTATAGCTCGCAGGGTCCGGTTTCCGGGGCGGGGACCAAGCCGGATGTCGTCGCGCCGGGGACCATCACCGTCTCTGATGGTCCTTT
>DAOTXA010000644.1:0-2017 GCA_034435595.1 Anaerolineae bacterium
TTTTCGTGATTCGCCCTGCTTTAATACGGGCACAAATCCACGACCGTATATGTCGGGTTGCGCTCGCCGTAGCGATTGATGCGCTCTAATGCCGATTCGTCATCTTCTGCGATATTGCGGGCGGCAAGGCAGGCCGAGGGACGGTCGCCGGTCGCCTGAAACTGCTCGAAGAAGGCGCGGCCCATGTTCGCATAGACCGGCGCTTCTGCCGGATTCGGGAACGCCTCGTTAAGGCGGTTGAATACCCCGGCGACGGCTGGCGAATTCCCTGCTTCTCCGCCTTCCGGTACGAGCAAGGTCTGCGCGATCATCAGGCGATAGAGGGCATAGGCGCGTAGCGTGTCGTCTTCGTCGCGCCACCAGCGATTGAGGTCTTCCCCGGCGAGAGCGATCTCGTACAGGGCGATGGCGACATCCGTTTCCCCGGCGCGGATTTGACGGTCGGCCTCATGAATCACCTGAATGACATAGCGTGGCGGGTCCGGCTGCACAATAGAGCGAACATATACGCTGCCGTTCCAGTCGTAAATATCGGTTCCGGTGCGCAACGGCCCGGTGTCGATGTTGCCGATATCGCCGCGCCGGATAACGAGTTCGCTGACGTTATCGTTATCCACATCGACGGTTTGCGGTTCCTCGCTACTTTCGACATCCACCCCAAGCAGACTCACAAAACGGGCGAGTTCCGGCTCGTAAGTGACCAGTTCCACGTCAAACGCACAATCTTCGCGCTCTTCAGGCTCATCGCAAACTTCCGCCGCGAACAGTAAATCGTTGCGACGATCAAAGTTCATATCGCCGATGTTGTATAGCTGCGGGATGGCGAACTGATCCGCGACATAGGCGTACAGCAGCGAATACACACGATCCGTACAGCCGAGGACCAGCAGCGTACCACCTGCTGCTTCTCCCCCGGTGATGCTGTAGCCGACAATCACCTCCGGCAGCCCTTCCCCGGTGAGGTCGATATCGCTGCGCACAAAGCCGTTTTCGCCGGCGATGCCCCATGTATCACTAAGACCGCTTTCCAGCGCAGAAAACGTCCCCCCGGCACTGAGAAAGCGTTCGATTTCCTCGCGGATCGCCAGCGGGTTTCGCGGTAGTTCGGGAGCGAGTTCAGTATCGCCATCGGGCGCAGGACAGACTGCAATGGGCGTCGGGGTCGGTTGGTTAGCGCGTGCGACCGCCGTTGCCGGATCAACACCCGACCCGTCCAGCGGTGCGGCGGGGATCGGCGTCAGCCCCCCGCTCACGACCACACCCGGCGTCACCGTCGGAAAGGGAATTGGCGTCGGTTCGGCTGTCGGTAAGTCGGCGCTGTTGGGTTGGCAGGCGGTGAGGAGAATCAATATTGAAACTGATATTATTTGCCGCCACCCGCTGAAGCGGGTAGCTCCAGCAAGAGCCAAGCGCACCAGAGGGCGCTGAAGTTCGTGCGAGGCGGTACCTGGCCCCCTTTGGTGGGCCTGTCTCTTTTCGTAGCTGGATCGCTTTAGCGTCCAGCGACAAAGAAACAGGTGAGTTCGTTGAAGCATATTGCCTCTTATCCCCGACCATCTAATGGCAGCAGCGCACGCAGCAGCAAACGCCGTGTGCCTTCCGCGATGGTGGCGGCAAGCAAAATTTTCAGCAGTTCTGGCTGCCAGAAAACGATAAAACCGGCGTCAATGGCAGCGTTCCAATCCATGCCCGTCACACTTTTGAGGACAATCACACCGGGGATGAATACAAACGCCGCACCCGCAATGGCGGCAAACGCACGCCGCAGAATGGTCCCGCCATAGTGTTCGACCAGCCACCCGCTGACATACGCACACAAAATGAAGCCGATCAGGTAGCCCCACGTCGGACCCGCAAACACTGCCGCACCGACACCGCGTGCATCAATCGGGAAGTTGGCGGCAATCAGAGCGACATAAGTCATCTGTGAAAGTGCGCCGTCCCGCGCCCCTAAGACCATCCCGCACAGAAAGACCGCCAGAGTTTGCAGCGTAAACGGAACCGGGCCGACCTCAAC
>DAOTXA010000645.1:0-5010 GCA_034435595.1 Anaerolineae bacterium
GAACCAGATGATGATAAGCAACAAAACGAAAACGACCGTCGCCGCCAGCAGATTCATGTCATCTTGCCAGTTGAGTGTACCGAGGATCACAAGAAAGCCGATCAAATTGAGCGCGGCATCGTGTGCGAGACGGTTGCCGGATGTCGCCATTGCGCCCGCCGCACCCGTAATGCTCAACCCGGCAATAAAGATGAGGGCCGATCCCGTGATCGCCAGTGATAGGATGAGCGGTTCGTCGCCGATTCCATATAGAATCGCACCTTCTTCCAGACCACCATTGTTTGCAATGAGCGTAATCAGGACCGCGACACCCGCGCCGATGGCGAGTCCGATTCCCATCCGGGTAAGTAACGGTGCTGGGCGCAATTGGGCCGCTGTATAACTGAGTCCGAATACAGTCAAGAGGGCAATGGCGTCGGGCAGGGTCATCACATCGTCGATTTGATTATATGTGAGGCCGATGACCACAGTCAGCGTGGTTGCCATAAACAGGGTGTCTCGCGCCCGCGACGGCATCAGTGAAAGAATGGCCCCCACCAGGCCGAAGATTGCACCACTGGCAATCAACAACAGGATGGGGGTGATTTCGCCGTTATCAAGGTCAACCGTCTGCCTGAATGTGAGCGGTCCCTCGTTGAGTTCTGACAGATTCTGAAATACGAATCGAAGATCAATGCTGATTTGTAGCACGACCAATACGGCGAGAATGACGCTAATAATGAGTCCGCCAATGACCCCGTTTATGAGTACTGCCGTGGGGTTCGGCACGCTCAGACGGGCGCGGGTTGCGACCAGATAGCTCGTTCCGGCAATCATCACGACCAGGAGAACCGATGCCAAATCTAGCTGATCCTCGATGACCTCACGGCCTTCGAAGGTGGCGAAGATGCCCGTCAACGTCAAAATGGCGACGACGATTCCGGCGTAAGCGCTGTAACGTAGGGTGTCTTTACCGAACATGGTTATACCTTCTTATCGCCGATGACTTCGCCGAAGATGCCAGTGGGCCGAAAGATCAACACGAACACCAGTAGTCCGAACGCTACAACATCTTTTAACTGGTTATCGAGGCCAAGCATTGATGGCCCGGTTGATTCTGCGACGCCCAGGAACAATCCACCGAACATCGCACCGGGAACGTTGCCGATTCCGCCGACAACCGCAGCCGTAAACGCCTTGATGCCGGGTAAAAAGCCCATCGTCGGCGTAATTTGCCCATTACCGGGGACAATAGCAAATAATACTGCACCGGCCCCGGCAAGTGCGCCACCGAGTACGAATGTCGTTACGATGACGCGGTCTACGTCAATGCCCATCAAGAGAGCCGTGTTTTTATCTTCGGCGACTGCACGCATGGCGCGTCCGGTCTTCGTGCGTTGGATGAAGGTCCACAGTCCCCACATTAATGCCAGCGAGACGAAAAATATGATAAACCAGATCGGGCGCAGGCGAAGATTCATTCCGAGGACTTCTACCGGGTAAAGCCCGCCGATCAAGTCCAGCCCCCGGCAGACCTCGACTTCGTCCACTGTGTCGCATTCGAGGGTCGAAAACACGTCTGGTAGCACATAAAGGTTGACATCCGGGTAACGACGGGCACTGGCTCCAAATAAACGCAGAAATAATTGTTGCAGGGTAATTGACGCGCCAATTGCTGTAATTAGTGGAACAAGGCGCGGTGAATTCCGCAACGGGCGGTAAGCTACACGTTCCAGCACAATTGCAATAGTGATTGACGCCAACATACCCACGATTAACGTTCCGCCCACGGCAAGCGCAGGGTCGCTTTCGAGAAAGCCGGATTCATCCATGAAGTGGATGGCGAAAAAGCCGAAATACGCCCCCGCCATAAACACCTCGCCGTGGGCGAAGTTGATCATAAACAGGATGCCATATACCAGCGTATATCCGAGGGCGATCAGAGCGTAAATGCTGCCCTGAGAAAGACCGAAAATAAGCTGTTGCGCGAACTGTCGTGCGGTGTATTCGCCAGAAACTACATTGCTGAGGACGATATACAACAAAAAGAGCAATAAAATTGAACCTACAAGACGGAGTGGGTCGCGTAGTGTGTGGTTGAGGATAAACGCGATGAACTTGCTGCGATCGGGTCGGCCCTGCTTTTCGGATGGGGTGGCTTCTGCCATGCCTTTGACCTCGTGTTTCTGGTGAAAGTCGGGCAGAGGGACGAAATAGCCCCTCTACCGCGTTGTGTCTATAGGGCGATCAAACCGATTTAGCTGTCGCTGCTTTCAGCTTCTTCTTCCATGTCTTCTTCTTCATCCATGTCGTCATACATCATTTCTTCTTCGCCGCCAAAGCGTGCGAGTTCGACGAACTCACCTTCTTCGACCTGGAAGAACGCGATGATAGATTGTTCCGGCGAGAAGGTTTCGCCAGTGCCGTCGGCGGTCAGCGTACCGACCAGACCTTCGAAGCCTTCAAAACCGCGCACGTATTCTGCGAGGGCGGCACGATCAACTACGAGGTTGCCGTCATCGTCAATGGTCGCTGTCGCTTCGACGCCGTCAAGGATCAGGTTGTAGGCATCATAGGCGTTGGCGTGGAAGGGCGCAGGCGGCTCTTCATTGTAGGTTTCAACGTAGCGCTCAAGGAAGCTTTCGAGGGCGTCGTTGCTGGTAGCGATCGGCGCGGAGGCATAGACACCTTCAGCCGCGTCGCCAGAAAGCTCGATAACTTCTGTACCCTGGATGCCGTCCGCACCCATGAAAGCCACGTCTTCAAGACCGGCGTCGGCACGCTGCTGGATCAGACGGGCACCTTCTGCCGGGAAACCGCCGAAGTAGATCAGATCAGGCAGCGCGTCGCCACTGGCGATCTCTTCGAGCAATCCGCGGAAGTCAGTGTCGCCAACGGTGATTGCGTCTTCAAAGACGACCTCACCACCGAGTTCGGTGAATGCGTTGGCAACAACCTGAACCAGACCTTCACCGTAGGGGCTACCGTCATGGATCGTGGCGATTGTTGTGAAGCCGAGGTCATTGAAGATGTATTCAGCAGCGACCGAACCCTGCGCACCGTCGGACGGCACGGCACGGTTGAAGCTAGTGAAGCCGCGCAGTGTCAGAATCGGGCTGGTGCAAGACGGGCTAACTGTTGTGAAACCAGCGCTGTCGTAGATCGGGGCGGCGGCAGCACAACTGCTTGAGCACATGTGACCGACCACTGCGACAATGCTTTCATCAGCGGTAAAGCGGGTGGCGACGGCCTGTCCGCCTTCCCCGGTACACAGCGAGTCCTGCACATCCACGCCAACAGAGAATTCGGTCTCGCCAACAGTCACACTAGGACGGTCTTCCTGTGCCAGTTCCACGCCGCGTTGCATGTCCACGCCAAGTGGGGCAAGTCCTTCACCACTCAAAGCGAATGCCGCCCCAAGCATGATATCGTCACCTTCTTCAACTACGACTGCCTCGCCCTGTGCCAGAACCGCAATACTGGTTACCACCAGCACGGCGATCAGCAGCAGAACGAACTTATTTGAACGAATGTTCATGATGCTACTCTCCCAAAATTTTACTCTTACTAAAGATTTACGTATTTCGATGCAATGTTTCAATGCAGTAGAAGATTATATCGAACCAGACATGGTAGGACAAAGGGTACAGACGCACAATCATCCACTGTTTATTTTGTATGATAGGGGGAGAAGTTGGGCGGCGAACCGCCCATAGAGCAGGTTTGCTGCTAGTTTAATGCTTTTTCGACGCTTTGCAGGCTGGGGATCGCAAATTCGGCCAATTCCATCGCCCGCGTGATCGTATTGGCGGCACGCTGGTCTTCGCGCAATGCGAGATAGTTGTGGGCACGCTTGGACATACCTTTGGCGACACGAATGAGCGCACGCGCCTTCGATAGTTCCAGACGAATCCCGAAGGTATCGTCGCCACGCTCATTGGCGAACGTGATGTAGTCCTGTTCCAGGCTTTGTTGCAGTGTCGCCAGTTTATCGTAAATTGACCGGCTCACATCTTTTTTGCCCGTAAATCGAAGCAGGCCAATGTCGATAATAAGCTGCCCGCCATCATGTGCAGCGTCGCCGTCAATGCGCAGGCTTTCAAGGTCAATGAGCTTGAAATCGAGATCGGACGTGCTCCACGAGCGCCCTTGCTGTTCCAGCACCTTGATCATGACATTTCGCGAGTGCAGGTCACCGTGCATAGGGGCCAGGGGGAACTGCTCGATCCTGGCTTGAGACTGCATCACACGAGCGATGTGATCGTTCAGTGCACGTTCGACGGTAGCGAACGCGGTAAACTCGTTATTCGGGATGAGTTCGCGTCCGTGCAACACATGGACGAAGTTCATCATTTCATCGACATGGCGCAACATGGGCACGATATAGATGTCACGTAGATGATTGCTGGTTGATTTATGGGCAGGTCCGCCTTCGCCGCGATGCACGTTCAGCAAGAAGTCGCTCAGCAGGGACGGCAGGCGCGGATGATCCGGTTTTAACAGGCGATCATAAACCTCGAACAGCGTGTAATAGTCGTGAAGGTCTTCCATGACGACAAAGGTCTGGCGTTGCTCGTTGACGTACCCCTCGCGCTCAGGGATGCTGACGAAGAAACTACGCATCTTGGGCGCGAGTTTGCGATAGTTGCGGCGTTCTTTGTCAAGATCATCAACCGGTCCGTATTTGACCACCAGTGAGTCGCCGCGTAGTAGATTGGCCCGCGTGTCCTCGGTCGGATTGTAGATTTTGGGCGCAATACGGATGACGTTTGCCTGCGATAATCCGAGTTTCAGGTTGGTATGGTCTCCCAGTTCAATGCCGATCCAGTCACGCAGTGCCCGCTCGATATTCTCTTTTTCGGGCCAATCGTCGGTGCTAAAGCGGAGTGACATTTCGCGCAGTGGACGCAGCCATAAGCGTGCGCCAAGCGGTTCGCCAATCCAATCGCTAACGGCGACGATGGTGCGGCAGACAACCATCAAGAAGTTGTATTCATCCGCGAAGAATGCACGCAGGATTGATGGTGCAGT
>DAOTXA010000646.1:0-8538 GCA_034435595.1 Anaerolineae bacterium
AAAGCGAATTGCACGCAGGATGCGGGTGGGATCATCCACGAAGCTAAGGCTATGAAGCACGCGTATACGTTGATGCTCCAGATCGGTCAAGCCACCATAGAAATCGAGGAGGCGACCTGCGAACGCTGTCGGACTCAATTGTGTAGCAAGCGTGTTGATTGTGAAGTCGCGCCGGTGCAAATCAAGCTTAATCGAACTCGTGTATACGGTGGGAAGTGCGGTAGGGTGCTCGTAGAATTCGTAACGAGCAGTGGCGAAATCAACATGATCGGGCAGTGCATTGAACTCGACCTGAAGATGAGATGCGACTGCTGGGCTGAGTTTCCATTTTGCTGTTCGGAAGGGGCGATACGCGCTGATTTCACCGCCATATTCTGCCTGAAGGTGTTCTGCGAATGCAATTGCATCGTCTTCAACCACAAAGTCAATGTCGAAGTTCGGACGCTGTAATAACAAGTCACGGACGACTCCGCCGACCAAATAAATGCTGGTATTGGTTGTTTGCGCGGATTCCGCGATCAGGTCAATAAGGCAGCGTGTAGGCGTGCCGAGAACACCTTCTATTTCCTCACCAGTAAGGCGCGGTTGTGGCGCAGTTCTGGCTGGATGTACGTGTGCCCAGTGCTTAATTAGATCGGTGCGGGTCACGATGCCGATGGGCAGCATTTTCTCATCGACAACCGGGATTTGCCACCAGCCCGTTTCAACCATGAGATGTTCAAGGGTTGAAATCGAGTCATCCGGGGTGATGGTGATCGATCCCGCTTGCATGATGTCGCGAATGGGTGAGTTTTTCAGTCCATATTCCCATGCGCGATCCGCGTCACGTCTTGTCAGCAAACCAGTAACGGGTGAGGTAGCTTTTCCGTTTTCAGTGGCCGGGTAGCCCTCGTGTCCTATGCGGCGTAGATTTTGGACAATATCGTTCAGCTTATCGTTGGCTGACACAAGCTGAACGCTCGGTGACATGAGATCAGATACACGCGTCAGCGGCTCGATACGATATTCTACAAGTTGCCACAAGCGACGGATGATGTCAGTAAGTTGCTGCCCTTCGATATTGGCGGCCCCGGCACGGGCATGACCGCCCCCTCCGAATTCCTGCATAAGGTCACCTATATGCAAGATATCTCCGCTAGAGCGTGCCACAATCTGAACGCTGTGGGGGAGTTCTACGACCACGAAAAGCACTGCCGGGTCTGTGATTTCACGAATGCGCCGCGCAACCGTATTGATCTGATCGACGTGCTGATCCATGCTCCCGGCTGCCATTATGACGGTACATCCCTGCACGGTGCGGGTGTCAAGCTGGCGCATTAGCGTTTCAAATAATTGACGTTGAATACTGGTCAGCGGTGGCGATAGAAAACGACGTACTGTATCCAGGCTGGCTTTTTGTTCAATTAGCCATGCTGCGGCGATCAGATCGCGGGCCGTGGTTAAGCCATAGGTCAGCGATCCAGTGTCTTCGTAAATGCCCAGAGCGAGTAAGGTTGCTTCGAGCGAAGTGACGGTGAGTTGCTGGGCACGCATCCGCTCTATAAACAGGGTCGTTGTCGCGCCAATCTGTTCAATGGTTGCAACTTCATGCTCTGGTAAAACATCATTAACCGGATGATGGTCAATGATTGATAGTGTTGTTTCTGTATGGATGCCGCCGATAGAGGGCACGCGTTGTGTATCGACCAGTGTGATATGATCCACCGATTTCGCTTTAAAATCCTGCCAATTGATGAAGGGCAGGCCGTTTCGATACAGTGCAATGAACTCCGCGACATTACGATTCAGGTGGGCGGGTAGGACAGGAGTCGCGGATGGGTCAAGTTTGTTTGCGGCGAGTTGTGCGGAGACAGCATCGAAATCGGCGCGGTCGTGGGTCAAAATAACGTGCATGGCGATTGTTGCCTCGTCTGAGGTCTAGCGGGATGCGAGGGGCCATCCGCCGGGCGTATAAGTAATTGTCAACTCGTCGGATGCCAGGAAACTAACTGGCAACGTATACAGGTCAACCATATCGATTACGCCGGAATCTGTCCATAGTGTGCGTGCATCGCTGCTCGTCCATGTGACGATTCCGATGTCAGCGTTTCCAGTTTGCAGGGCGATTTGCGCGTCGCTTTGTGTTGCAGCAGACACGATAACACGAATATTGGCTGCCTCAAGTTGTTGCACGATCTGTCCAACACCGGGCACAAAGGTATGAATCAGTCGTAGTGTAATGCCATCAGGTCGCCCCGCATTCGCTAATTCCACGCGTAGGATATCGAATGGGGTCAAATCTGTGGGTAGGGCTGCGGCTCCGGGTATTTCCAGCACATTGACGACGCTTTGCGGATCAATAGCCCGCTCTATAATTGATTGAATTTGTACGGGTTGTCCGCGCACGATTAAGGCGGTGGTTTGCACTGGCTCTACGCGAATCCAACCCGGCATCTCTCCATAACTGACGACAATATCGAATTGCGGATCAACGGTTGTAGGATCGAATGGTTCGTTGAGTTGGGTCACGAGCGCGGAGCGGCTGATCTGAGCACGATCTGCGATACGATCGATCGTATTTGGAGCCAGTGCATACTGGATTGGTTCTGGCGTTGCGGGTGGCGGTTCTGGCGTTGCGGTTGGTGGATTATCCACCGGGAATGGCGTAGGTTCTGGCCCGCACCCGGCGAGCACAAAAAGGCATACCATGATGATTGCTACGCATTTCTCCCGCATAGACGCCATCGCCTTACGTCCAGGGACCCGTGACCATGCGATCTACCATACTCACGGACACTGATGCGTTGAAAAATGCCAGCAACGCAAAAGCGATTCCGGCGGAACGGTCATCGCGCCCGCGCAACATACTGAATAGGCCGGGCATAATTACCACGAGGAATGCCATGTACAGAAGATACAAGGTCAGGCGCTTGTTGTCTTCAGGGCCGGGGCGTAATCCCTGCGCGGTGAGAATGACGCCGATTATGGTGATGATCGCAGCGAGAATAGAGTAGGTGGCTACGGCCCCCCAGAAGTTGCCAGAGATTGACTCGTTGCGGGCGGCAGAAACCGCGGCCCAGACCCCTAGTGCCAGTGAATATAGGATGTGTGCGTTAAATAGAATAGCGTGAATGTCGGACATGCCAGTCATTTCTACGAACTTGGAACTCTTGCGACATTATAGAATATTGCCGCCCCCTGGTATACTGCAATTTATCCAGAGGGCTTAAGAATCAAAATACCGCCATCCTGGACAGCGGTATTTTGATGTTGAGTTGCGACGATACCTGATCCTCACGGGATCATCACGGGCAAAAGGGCGTATTGTTCTGCCAGTACCCACAGCAGCCATGCCGCGACTGTTAGATTTATCGCGATAAGCCCCTGAGTCTGGGCGGCTCCGGTTGCGTCGGCAAATTGGCTGCCCCGCATATCGACGCTGGAACGGAAGAAACTGGAAATAATGATGCTGACAACCAGCACAGCACCCAACCCTAGCGGGAAGGCGGCACCAAAGATGGCGACGAGCAAGCATCCGCCAGCCATCGCGACGGAGAGGTACATGGCGCGGCGTGTGTTGGCTTCGCCGAGGATAATTGCAGTGTTGAACAACCCCGCAGCCTTGTCCATATCATAGTCACGAAGCTGATTATATAGCTGACCGTAAACGGAAATTAGTGTGACACATGCCGCGACCGCCCATACAATGCCGGGGCTGTTATGATAGATGAAGTACCCTGCCAGCAACAGCAATCCGCTCAACATCAGCGAATGGGAGACAATATCGGTGACAGGCCATGCTTTAAGCCGGATTGGTCGCCATGAATAGAAGTGGGATAGCAGTAGAGTCACCACGCCGATGGCGAGAACGTCAATACCACCTAGTGCATATAGAATCAGTGTGATTAGTGCGACAATACGACAGGCCGCGTACCCGGTGCGAATGCCGACTTCACCGGATGTGACAGGATTACGGGCCGCCCGGTCCGGGTCGCGGGCATCGTCGGGCGCGTCTTCGATGTCGTTAATCATGAATGCGTAAGCAACGGCAAAGATGTTGGCAGCAGTCACCGCGACCAAGCGCCAATCGAGTAGTACGCCGTGGGGTTCTGACGCGAGCAGCGAGCCGAGAACAGTCAACGGAATCACGAACGAGACATACTCGCGCCATCGTGTTAGACGTATCAAACCGTGAATTTGCTCTTTTACGCTTTTACGCTCTCTCATATGATAGCCTCGAACTATGTACGATGAGCAAATGAATGGCAACGAGAATAACACATTTGAACGGAAGATGTTACGCTGGTTTCGGAGTTTTTCAGAACCTTTGTATTTGCACAAGCTGTAATCACGGAATGAGGAGTGTTGTTCGTGGTTCGATTCCGAACAATTTTCATGACGCTAGTGTTTTTGGTCGCCTCTGGGCACACGATAGACGCGCAGGAAGTCGTTTGCCCTGCTGGGTCGCCGCTCAATTATCCGCAATATCGTGTGGATGCAGATGTGAATTATCTAGCACATACGGTGGATGTTCGCCAGACCGTTATGTACACAAATCGCACCGGGGAGGTACTGGAGGATCTGTTGTTTAACGTTGAGGCGAATCGTTGGTTCGATGCGTTTCAACTGCGTGTGCTGGACGGTCCGGGGGGCAATCCTGAATGGGAGCTAGACGCCAAGCGTCTGCTAGTGACGCTCAATGAGCCACTTGCGCCCGGTTGTGATACGTGGGTGGTGCTGGAGTTTCGTTTGAACGTGCCACTCATTGGGGATGGTGTGTATGCACCTGATGGGTTCCTCGGATATACACCGCGTCAGATGAACCTCGGTCACTGGTTGCCCACGGTCGCGGTTCGTGCGGGTGATGAGTGGGCCTCACGGGAGGCAGTGTTTATTGGCGAGCAGGAAATTCTGGAAGTTGCCGATTGGGACGTGACCATCAATCTACAGGGAGCGAGTCCCACGAATATGCCGCGCATCGCCGCGCCGGGGACGGTTGCACAATTGGGACCAGTGACCTGGCGCTATACACTTGAAAGCGCCCGTGAATTTAGCCTGAGTATTAGCGATGCCTTCGTTGTAGATACGAGAACACTTGATGATGGGACCGTCGTCGAACTATATAGCTTCGAGAATGCGCGTGTGCATACCAGCGAAAGCGGCTTATCTGCACCAGAATTTGCCGTGGATATGGCGGCGTTGAGTCTGGATATGTTTGCTGATCTGTTCGGGGCGTATCCTTATGATCGTATGGTGGTTGTGCAGGGGGATTTTCCCGATGGAATGGAGTTCAGTGGTCTGGTATTCGTTGGCGGATCATGGTTTACGAATTGGCCTGGTGGACCAGAATCGTACCTTGCGTTGATTACAGTGCATGAGGTGAGTCACCAGTGGTGGTATCTGCGGGTGGGAAATGACTCCGCACTGTATCCCTGGCTTGACGAGGCGCTTTCGACTTATAGTGAGTACATTTTCTTAGAAGAATTTTACCCCGAACTGCGCGACTGGTGGTGGTCATTTCGCGTAAATAGTTATTACCCGGAGGGGTTCGTTGATAGTAGCGTGTACGAGTTTGACAACGCACGTGCCTACATCAACGCAGTGTATTTGCGTGGTGTGCAGATGTTGCATGATCTACGAAGTGACATCGGTACAGAGGCGTTCTTCCAACTTCTGGCAGATTATGTCGCGGCGGGAGACGGTGATATTGCGCAGCCTGATTTGTTCTGGTCGTTGCTGACGCCGGAGCAGTATGAATTGACTGTAGGAACGCGTGCGACCTACTTCCGCGAACCTCAACAGGTGCTTGAATTGGAAACTGGAGTGGAGTAATCCTCAATGACTGCTTTTGTAATCACGTGCTTGTCTTGTATGTACCTGTTCATATTTACACCGCTGGTGCTGCGAAGCATTTCACAGTTGCAAAATCAGCGCGTGGTATTCTTTAACTTTCGCAATGGTGCGCTGCGTGCACGCCAACTTACCGGGAATGCGGCAACGACCTTCGCCGGAACACAGCTTGTCGGGCGAATTATCATCCTCGGCGGCGTGTTGACCGGGGTCCTTCAGGGCAATCTGAATATCATCATTCTCAGCACGCTGGCAGGTATGGCGTTAGGCGCAGTGGCAATGGCTATCGGCGAGCGAGAAGCAGCCGATGTAGAGTCGGGGCCGGGTTTCTTCTTCAACGGCAACTTCAACATCCGCACCAATAGTATGCCGCCGGGTTCGTTAGAAAACGACGTTCAGGTCATCTCCGAAGTTGAAGAAATCAGTGATGCGCCATATGAGAAAATCAAGAATACTATTTCTGATGATGTCACGATCGAAGACCACGACATCATCGAAGACGCTGATTTTCGTCCCATTGATGCATCTCATGATGCTGACGAGAAGCCGAAGAACAGCCCACCTGAAGATCAGTCATAGAGCAGCGGGTCGCGCCGGGTGAGCGGCGCAAGCAGCGTATCCACAAGCGTGATATTACGCGCTGCTGCGTCAACGTGAATAAGTGCGCTTGCGACTTCTTCAGGGCGGATGAAGCGGTCTGCACCCTGACGCGAGCAAACATCGCGGAACAGTTCGATGGCGGTGTTGATTTCACGGTTCGCGTCTTGTAGGGCACGCACTGCCGGACTATACAGTGTTGCTCGTTGCAAATCGCTTTGACGCAGATTGTCTTCCAAAAGGTTAATTTGCGATGGGATGTTGTTGCAGCTTACCGTCTCACCACGATCTAGATCACGCCAGCGACGAGCGATACTGTTCAGTCGGGAACGGCTACGACTGTATTCCTGATTGATCTGAATACGTAGCCGACCGTAAGTGTAGATATACGAGCCATCCAGCAGCAACCAGTATCCGCCGCTACCTATATCCCAAGAGGCGGTCCAGAAGTATTCTCCATCCATCTCGAATTGAATCCAGAAGAAGCCAACGCTAGGATTGCCGATGCGCCCGGTAAGTTCAACAGTGCGTTCTTCAGTGAGATTGGGCATCCGGGTGGATGGATCAACGCCATCTTTATAGAAGTAGGTTTCCGGCCCGATGGTGATTTGCGTTCGCGCACTGCGTGCATAGCTGACCGTTTCTACACCATCAATTGGCAGATCGAGCAAGTTCCCGCTCCAGATCAACAACCAGTAAGCGACCCAGCCGTAAGTCACGTCATTGACGGTTGCATCAACGGCATTAGCCGCATAGTCGGCAGGAATTTCACCGTTATAGATGACCTGAATCCACTGCCCGTCAATCGTGCGTCCGGTGGCTTGTAAGGTCGTTGATGGTGGCAAAACGCTGATGCGCTCAAAGAACTGACTGGGGCCAACCCGCAGCACAGTAAAGTCCTGCGTGGTGACCCAGACGCCGGTATCGGCTTGTGCAGTTGTTGATCCGCTGTGAGCGGCGATTATCAGTAAGGATGCGACCACTGTGACGGTACGGACGACTCTTTTGCGCAACATGGTTATTCCTCCTCACCGTAAGTTCCAGATTCCTGCGCCCACATTACCAGTTGACCGACGCCCGTTGTCAGATCGACGATTTCACCGGTTTCGACATTAAGAATCAGCGTGTGTTGCCCGATATCCTCGTCCTCTTCGTCTTTCGGAAGCGGTGCTTGCAGGGCGACATAGCGGCTATCTGGTGACCAGGTAAAACGACCGTTATAGTCACGTGCGCCTGTTTCCGGTATGCAGTAGGTGCGGATCAGGCCAGTTTCACTATCCCACACGGCGATAGGCTGGGTGTCGCGGTTAGTCGTTACCGCACGATAGCGCCCGTCGTTGGACCATGTGCCACCCGGCAAGAAGTTGAGGACGCGATGGGTGTTGTCTGCAACCGTGTATTGCATCCAGATCGGATCCTGAAATCTGGGAGGGGGATAGTAATAGTACAGCTTGTCGCCCTGTGGATGCCAGAACACGCGCAGATTTTCCTCCGGGTATTCGCTTAGACGGGCGAAGTAGCTGTATTCATCTGTTTCGATGTCGTAGAGATAATATTTATAGCCGGGGTTGATGCCTGTGCTAAACATCGTGCGGACGACCGCGAGTGTGCCACCCGGTTGGCGGGCGATGATCTCGGTGTTGAGTGTGTTCACAGATACAATAGGTCGCCAGGGTTCGGGATCGGGGAATACGCCGAGGATGTCACGTTGTAGAGCAGGGACGCGTATGGTGCGCCCGTTTTCCTCGATTTCGATCGTTACTTCGTACTCAAGCGTGCGGTTACCCGACCAGACGATATCGTTGGGCCAACGGTCATCTTCGCCAAACAGCACGCGCACGTCCGAACCATCCGGGCGAACGACGAAAATTTCATCAAAGTCGCGTCCTAGAATCCACGAGCGATCCGGTGATAGGTTACACTGTACGCCCTGACCACAGGCGGGAATGGTCTCGTCGGGGTAGCGTCGTCCGTCTTCGGGTTCAATCGCCCATAGCAGATCATCCTGCACC
Organism: Anaerolineae bacterium; assembly: GCA_034435595.1. Taxonomy (GTDB): domain Bacteria; phylum Chloroflexota; class Anaerolineae; order Aggregatilineales; family Phototrophicaceae; genus JAVJSU01. The sequence continues at coordinate 8,439 of DAOTXA010000646.1, forward strand.
GGGCCGATTAGCCGCCCGGTGGGAGCATAGCTATCCGGCAGGTTATCCAACGTAAATAGCGTTTCTGCTGGGCAAAGGTCAATGACTTCGCCATACTGCG
>DAOTXA010000647.1:0-6054 GCA_034435595.1 Anaerolineae bacterium
GACCGAATCCCCACCGAAGACCGCGCCGTTCGGGTCAATAATCTCAATGCGCGGGCGCATGGTCGAATTGGGCAGAGGACTGACGCCTATGGTGATCGTCTCGCCAGCCGATGCCTCGAACGTATACAGGTTGACGCCATCTGCTTGAATGATGCTGTCTGCCAGTTCAACATGATCGGTGAGGCGTGCATCTGCACTGGCAGGGCCGACCGTCGGTGTCGCCGGGTCGAAGGTGGGTGTGTGCGTGGGCGAGGGAGCCGTCGTCGGCACAACGGGGGCCGCCGCCTCATACGCCAGCAGACGGATCGCATAGCTACCGGCGAACCCGCCGCCGCCTGCCTGCACACTGTAGAGGCCGTCTTCCGGTAGACGCAGGTTCAGCAGACGTGCATCACGTTCGCCGCCGCTGTTGTCGTCCATCGCCAGCGGGTTGCCCGCCGGGTCAAACACGGTCACAACCGGGTCAATCGCACCGCCGACCCGCGTCATGGTGATCTCGACGTACTCGCCCTGTGTGCCATTGTACGTGTAGATATGCGTGGTCGATTCGTCGCGCAGGTCCCCGCCGATTGTCTCCTCGCTGGTCAAACTGTCGATAAAAGTCCCGGTTCCACTGTAGGCCGGGACCGGGGTGGGCACGCCGACCACTTCTGGCACGGGGATGTCGGCGGCGTCGGCGGGGTTGGGACGGTCGGTATAGCCCAGGCCGAGGTCATATGTGCCGATGCCGCCCGGTGTGATCGAAGTGACTTCCACCAGATAAACCGACGCCGTTTCGAGCGTCGTCTCGATGGTGTCGCCCGTGTCAATCTGCCCACCATCCGGGCCGAATAGCTGCATGGTCACGTCCACATCGCGCCCGATGGCCCGCAGCCGGATCGCGTCGTTAGCATCACCGAAGAACTGCCACACGTTCGGCGTCTGCCCGTCAAGCGTACCTTCCACCGCCTGCCACGATAGCAACACCGGAATCTGTGTAGGCACGCCTTCCGGTTCCGGCGTATCAGGCACAGGCTGTGTTGTGGGTAGAGTGGGCGAGGGCTGATCGCCCAGAATGAACAGAGTAGGCAGGGGGGCGTCGTCATCGCCGCCGGATGCGTCACCACCACAGGCAGCGACGACCAGCACGACGGCGATCCACAGTGAAAACAGGCGAATTCCAGCAGGCATAACCGGGCGGTCCTTCGTCAAATATCGATCAAGAGTTAGCGCCCGGAATTATAGCGTTAACGGCGAATTCATGCCGAAGCTGATCCTTCTTTGCATTCATACACGTTGGTGGCGAACCAGACCGGTGCGAACCGAAGGTGTCGATGGGGTTGTAGTGGGGTAAAGGGGGTGAATACCCGAAGAACGGTAGCGCATGGCCCCTTCTCACGTCAGCGAAGTGACAGAGAGGGGGCCGGGGAGGAGAAAGGTTGACGCTTTCTATGGAGTATCCGGGTCAGGGTTCTGGCGGCTCCACTCGGCAACGGCAGCATACGCCGGGCGCTTCACCCATTCCGGGCCAATCAACGAATAGGGCGTGTTGTCACTCTGCGTAGACCATCCCGCCTGTGGGCCGTAGTTCAGGTTCCAGATGATCGCCAGCCACACAATATCCCATTCCTGCATATTCTCGATGGCTTCAACCGTCCACTGTTCCTGTTCCGCCAGCGTGTTATCCAGCGCGAACTCGAAGCCAACGGGATAGCCTTCAAGGTCTTCAACCGACGCCCATCCGAATTCGGTGACACACAACCGCTGGTCGCCGCCCGCCAGCGCGATCTTGTTGGCGTAGGTTTGCAGTGTACTGCGGAAGCTCCACGAGTGATGCGGGTTGTCGAACGGCCCACGGAACACAGCGTCGGGATCATCGGGCACATTGTCCCAGGTTAGGCTGGGGCTGATGTTGTAGCCGTTGTGGTGTGCGCCGATGCAATCCGCAATATCGAGCAGGCCGCCCGCAATCATCTGGTCAAGGTAGTCGAAGTCATCGACGGCGGTCACTGTGCCATCTGGCAGCGCAAAGCCGCCTGTCGGTGCCAGCGCACCGCTGATGACGATCACACCGGGGTCTACATCCTTGATTGCCTGATACGCGCCGCGCAGCAGTGTCAGATAGTCGGTCACATCTTCACCGCTGTAACCGTCATCGGTGAACCACTCGCGGTCGAGGTTCTGCTCGTTCCAGACTTCGATTGCGTGAATCTGACCGGGGTAGCGTTCAAGCATGGCGATCAGGAAATTGGCGTAATCCTGCGGGTCGGCAGGCGGAACTTCGGTATCCGGGTTCGAGCCTGCCGGACGCGCCCACTCCGGCGTCGTCACGACCGAGGTCAGCACCTTGACGCCATATTCCGCGGCAATTGGCAGCGCCAGATCAAGCTTGCCCCAGTCATATACGCCCGGTTCAAGTTCGACATCTTCCCAGCGTACCTGCTGCTTCATCCAGTCAAGGCCGAGGCCCTGCACGTCGTTCATCCAGCCGCGCTGAATGTTTTCGTCAAAAGTGATGCTGAACTGCACCTGAATACCCAGATCGAAACCGTCATCACTGACCGGGAGCGGGGTCGCGGTTGGTGGCGGCGGTTCGTCTTGTTCTGGTTCTGCGCCACTGGCATCTGCGACGGTGACGGGTTCCTCGGTCGGGGTATCTGTGGGTTCATCAGTCGGCGCATCTGTCGGAATGACCTGCGTCGGGATCGGGGACGCCGGGACACTGGTCGGATTCACCGCCACCTGCGCCGGTTCCTCGGTGGGAACAGGCAACGAGACACCGTTCTGACCGGGGCTATCGTCGGCCTGTGCCGTCCCCCCGTAAGTCAGATAGATCCCGAAGAAGGTCGCCACGCCAATCACAATCGTGATCGCCGTCCAGACAACGGCAAAGCCGCGTACCTGTCTGTGGACTACTGTCGGAGCCATAAAAGATTCCTTCATAGTTGTCAGTTGTTAGTTTGATGCGGATTCTATGGGCTTATATTTCCCACACTATCCAACAGGATACTGGTTCATTTCGCACATATTCTACCCGAAATGAACCAATAACCAAGAATGAACAACCAGTAACTCGTTCTATCGTGCCCCTGAAAGCGCACTACACGCAGGGCAGCTACCGTCGCCGCGTATGATCGCGTACCCTGCCATCGGATCCGTGTTGTAATACTGGAAGTCGATGTTCCACACGATCATGAGCCGCACATCGCCCTGCTGCGACAGATACGCCGCGGCATCTGCCAGCCATGCGGCCTGCTGCTGCACGCTGATACGTCCGGTCGCCCACTCGAACCCGGCAGGTGGCGGGCCGTATCCCTCATCAGACATATAGCCAAGTTCGGTCACGCAGATCGGTTTCGCACCGCCAATCGCCCCGCGATAGACGTTAATCATCGACGGCAGGTGGCGGGTGTAAAACTGGTCGCGGGGGTCGTCGCCCGTCGTGCGCGGTGCTGTCAGGCCCTCATTATAGTGCATACCGAGGCAGTCCATCACGTTGAGCGCTCCGGCGGCTACCATTTGCGCCAGAAAGTCGTTGTCGTTGACCACACGACCGGGGAACAGGGCCGCCGCGCCGGTCGGGGCGGGTGCGCCTGCGATCACCAGCACGCCGGGATTAACGCCCTTGATTGCCTGATATGCTGCGCTGAGAAGCGCCGTATAGTTCGCACCGCTGATTTGTCCGGTGGGCCATTCGCGGTCGATGTTCGGCTCGTTCCACACTTCGATTGCATCCGGGCCAAGCGCTGCCATCTCACCCAGATAGCGTGCATAGTCGTTGATATAACCCTGTCCGCCGTTGGCGAGTTCTGCCGGAGCGCCTACAGAGCCGATCAACACCTTAAAGCCGCGTGCCTTTGCGTTGTTGATGGCATCGGCGGCAGATGCGCCACTCGCGCCCCGTCCATAGCGTAACTGTACCTTCATCCACGTCATCCCGGCGGAACGCATCGCATTCGCTGCGCGGTCGCTGCCGGTGTTGGTGACGTGCCCACCGTATTCAAAGCTGCCACCGACGATGCTCCCCGCGCCGGGGGCCACTGCCGGAGCGCCACCACCCGCCGGGGCCACAGGTTGTGCGGGCTGTGCCGGGGGCGGATTCGTGGGTACGACCGGGACGAGCGTCGGCGTCAGCGTCGGCGTCGGTTCCGGCGTGGCAGTCGGCAAGGGGGTCGGCGTCGGCGTGGGGGCGAACAGCGCGACCGCCGCTCCTTCACGCGCAGACGGCGCATCGCCGCCCACAACATCCACGTTGACCGCGTAGTTGCCATCCGGGGCTTGCAGGGTCAGCACAACTTCGGCGTTGAAGTCGGTCGTAAACTCGGTCACGACCCCGTCAGAGCCTTCGATGCGCCAGTTCAGCGCCAATTGCTCCTGCGAGGCTGCACCGGGGATTTGCAGCTTATAATTCAAAATCGCGCCAGAGACGCCTTCAGCGACACCGGGGGCCAGCAGACTGTTGAGCGATACGCCGCCAACCGCGAAGGGCGTCATGCGATCCATGCGGAAGCGCAGCGCCTCACCCGTTGTCAGCCACATGCGCGATGCGATTGAGCCGTCGGCATTGGCATATTCGATGAACGGTGTCTGCACAACAGTATCCACACCGGGGAGCGCGTTGAAGCCGTCCAGCGAAACCATGATCTCGCTGCCCGGTTCGACCGTTCCGGCCTCCGTAGCGCTCACATCCAATGACACATCACCGAGGGCGGCGAGCGCTTCGTTGTAGCCAATTGATGAGAACGCGCCCGCGACTTCGCGCTGTGACAGCGCAGACAGCCCTGCTACCAGTTTATAGCGGCTGACTTCGCCCACTGCCCAGCGGATCATCGCCTCGACAATGCGATCTTCACCGGGGGCGTAGGCGGTCGGGTTGGGGTCCAGATCAACGATGACGTGATCCGCCGCCGCACCGATAGTACGCCAGTCATATGCGCCGGTTTCCCATGCGCCATCCACGACTTGCGCCGCCGGGACGACGACTGCCAGCGTCAGGTCAAAGGCGTGCAGTCCGTCCGCCAGATCAGCGACGAAGCGGCTGAACGCGGCCTGTGATTCGAGCGGCAAATCGCGGTAATCGATGACGACACCGTCATATGCGCCCGCGCCTGCAAACGCGACGATCTGCTCCACGTGTTCGGTGCGCAGTTCGCGGTTGTTGATGATGCCAACGACCGTGTCAGGATCAGTCGCACGCGGGTCGCTGTAATTGCGGATCGCTGGCATCACACGATACGGCGCTTCGACATCAAAACCGGGGGCGGGATTGCCGACCAGTGTCCGCTGTGGCGTCGTCGGGAGTGCGGGCTGCATCCCCACCGGGGCGACAACGGTCAGTAGTTCGGTGTTTTCCGGGGTGAGTTCCTGCCCGAATTCGAGCGCGGTCAGCACCACCGGATCACGCGGGGTCGCCTGGAACAGCGCGAGGCCGTCCGGCAGTTCGCGGACCTGTGCAGTTAATGTACCGCTGCTGTTGATCTGCGCGGGGACGAAGCGCCATTCATCACCGAACCAGCCGTACAGGTCGATCACATCCGGGCTGGCGACGGCGGGCGGGTTCAGAACCAGCGTCGTTTCGCCGGGGGCGGTCCCGGTCGTATCCAGCGTATACACTGCCGATTGCAGCGCCAGATAGGGCGGCGCGGATGCGCTGGCAGCCGCAATCCATTCCAGGTCGCCGCCGTCGCCGTTCATGAATGCCTGCATATCTACCGCATCGAGGATGACGCCGAATTCCTCGCCCACATCGGCGGGATCAGCGATAAGTTGCACTTGTGCGTCCTCACTCTGGATGGCATTGGCCTCAGCGTCCAGCATGACGTAATCTGTCGGCAGCAATTGATCCAGCAGGTTAAACGGCGGCAGCAGCAGCGCGATGACGATCAACGCGAACACCGCGAAGGCCGTCGTCATACCGGCGATCCAGCAGCCACAACCGCCGCCTTTGCGCGGGGGCGGGGCCGCCTCTTGCGGGCCGGGATAGCGATAAAACGGTTCAGGGGTTTCGTCTACAGGTGGTTGTTCACCTGTTATGGGCGTGTGCTCGCCGGTTGCGGTTTGCTCATCTACGGGCGG
>DAOTXA010000648.1:0-5165 GCA_034435595.1 Anaerolineae bacterium
CGCTTTGACGTGACCCTGCCCGCCGATTTGCCCGCCGGGTTATATGTCCCCGTCTTTCGCGGGTTCGCGCAGGTCAGCGATGGCGAGGTCTTTAGCTGGCGCGATAGCGGCGTATTCGGGACCGGACCCGGTATTTCCGACAATACGTTTACCCGTTTGCCGCTGGTGCTCAACGTCGGTGAGATTACATCGGCGCGGCAGCCGTGGGCACTGTTCATTGAGCATCCGAGCGACGGGGCACGCGGTCTACTACCTGATGAAGACGGCGACCGTATCGCGCTTTCGACTCGCGTCAAGTTCCCGCCACCGACTTATATTCTGCCGCCCGGTACGTATCCGCTGGAACCATATGTGCCCAGTCAGCTTGCCAACAACTATGAAACCGTGGTGTCACCGTTAGTCCCGACCCTGTTCCCCGGTGGACGCCTGAACGCGATTGTAACGCGCCCGGATGAAACCGTAGACGAGCTAATGAGCGTCGCTATCGTGCAGAATACAATCGGGACCGATGCCGTTGATGAGGCGGAACCCAATGGCGCACGCAACCTCATGGATTTCTACCGGCTGGAAACGCTGAATCCGGCGGTGAACGCCTACCCCTTCGACGCATACGGCGAATATGACATCGCGCTGACGGGCAACATCGAGGACATTCGCGGCAACCGCTATGAAGGCGGCGGCACATATCGCCTCGTGGTTGCCGAACCGCTCGATTTGCTACCCGGCGTGCTACCGGGGACACCGTTTGAAATCGGCGACACCTTTTATGCCGGGGGTCGCCTGTTGCCCGGTATCCCGGCAGAGTTCACGGTCACGTTGACACTGTATCCGCTGGACGGCAGTGACCCGGTAACGCAGGAGATTTCTGGCACAGCGAACGCTCGCGGCGTCTTTATACCGGACGAATCATTCACCTTCGAATTCCCGGCGGAATACATCGTCGATTATGAGGCCCGCTACACCGGTGCAGAAGGCGTACTATACGCGGCGAGTTTGCGCTCGGCGGGTGTCGTCGCTACGCCGCTCTCGGCACTGATCGCGCATGGTCAGCGCGGTGTGGACGGATATACGGCATACCGTCCAGCGTGGTTCAATGCCGGTAGCTACCCACCCGACGATCTTGAAGCGACCGGCAGCGCCCTTTACTTCCCCTACTTCAGCGGCGATGTCGCTGTCCTTGCCGGGGGTGGTGAAGGCGGACTCTTACCGTCATTGCGCGTGCAGGATACCGGCGGCGCATATGCGGAATGGCTGTCTGGCACGATCCCGACATATGAATCGCCCTTTGGCGACGACATTGATCGTTTAACCGTAGAGGGAACGCTGCCCCTGATCCCGGTTCTGGGCGGCCCGCCGACATCGTTTGGTCCGGCGCTGGTCCCCGATTTTATCTCCAACGAGGCCTATGGCTACGTCAGTGCAGTACGACCGGGCATCACAGCGCGTCAATTCGTGATCGGCAGTGACGCGGGCGGACTCGATCTGGGATGGGATACCAACGACGGCTACAACGGTCAGATCGGCAGCGGCGATACCGGCGACCGTGAGGGCGATCTGTTCTTTTTGTTTGGCGGAACGGTCGTGCGCAACGCCGAGGCCGGCATCAACGATGCGTCTATTTATGGGGCACTGGCGGTTGTCGGCGGCGAAAATGCGCGTACCGGCGTGTTTCCGCCCTATCGCGGCGCAGCGGGCGGCGCGGACGGCGGTCCACTGTTCACGCTGGACGGCATCGAATACGAGTCGATCTTGCACGCCACAGGTGTGTGGCCTGGGCAGGTCTACGAACAGGGGCAGACGCTCGAATTTGCCGGACAGGTTGGCCCAACGATAGCGTCCGAGGTCAGCGTGGTAGTTACCGCGCCCGACGGAACCATTACCGAGCGCCGCATCATGACGAACGCTATCGGCTACTTCTATGACGCCACCACGAACATCGCGCTCGATCAAATCGGCGTGTGGTCGGTGGAAATGAGCGCGATCCCGGTCGCTGCAACCTCCGTTGGGGAGGCGCAACCCCCGCTTCCGGTCGCGGTGATTCCCGGTGTGCCGGATGGACGCTTTGACGTGTTTGTGCTGCCCCGCAACGCGGAAGCGCTCCCGTACAACAACACTGAAGGCAGCGTCAACGTGCCGGTGAACCCTGGCGTACCCTTCAACTTTAGCGAGACGGTCCCGCAGGACTGGACAGAGGTCACCGCCTACCGAACGGTGTCGATCCCCGGTTATGTGCTGGAAACAGGCGTACTGAGTTTGACCGGGCGCTCGGCAATTTATACCTATAGTCCGGCGACGTTGGCTCGCAGTTTCCCCATGCTTGAATTCGAGGGACGCGGCGACGGTCCATCAGCTTCGGATGTGGTCATGCTGACCTTCACTATCACTGGCAACGATCCGGACGGGCAATTCGTAATTCAAAGCCGCACATTCTATATTTTGCACGATCAGTTGGTGTCGTTTGTAGGGGAATAGCCCCCTCATCCCTAAACTCCTCTCACGTTGTGGTAGAGGGGGCTTGCGGCGATCAGCGTGCGTGTTTCGATGTTTCCTTTTGCATACGGCAGCCTTCGGCAGACAGCAGAAGGAAACATAAGCGATACAAATGAATTGGAGAAATCGAGGCGATATGCGCGTAGACAATCGCAGACTGATTTTCGCACAGTTGATCACAACAGCCGGGGCATTGCTTTTGTTGCTGGGCGGCGTGATGGCGGTTACAGCGCAAAACGATGCGCCGCTTTTCGAGTTGCCAACTGCCAATACGCGCTTTACGTCCAGCGGCAGCATCGCCGTATCGCAAAGTGCGGCGACCATGATCGCCGCCAATATGCTAAACGATACGGTTTCGTTCGTATTGCCACTACAAGGCGAGTTGGTCACTGAAATACAGGTCGGCGATGATCCGCGCATGGTGGCGCTGACGCTGGATAATACACGGGCCATGGTCGTCAATCGCGGTGATGGAACACTCACCGTATTCGATATTCGTGATATCATGAATCCGGTCATTATGGATACGCATCCGCTTGGCCTGTTGCCCTATGGCGTAGTTGCTGCGACAGATACGACGGCCTATGTTGCGATTCAAGCACAAAACGAAGTCGTGGAAATCGACATTTTCAACGGCGACATCCTCACCCGCATCCCGACGCCAGATGCACCTTCGGGCCTGTTATTGTGGGACGATTTACTGTATGTAACGCATTTCTGGTCCGGCGATGTCAGCCTTATCCATCTACCGCAAAAGCGCGTCGTTACAACACAATCGACCGGAGCCAATACCGTCTTATCGCCATCCATCACACTGAACCCGCGTTCTGGCATTGCCTATGTGCCACAGACGCGCAGTTTCGCCAGCAACCCCAACCCGACCTACGACGGTCTGGCCTTCCCGGTGGTCAACGCGCTGGATTTGTCGCTGTTCGGCGTGGATCGGCGTGGATTGGTGGCGCTGAATGTGGTCGATCGCCCGGTGAATATGCCGTTTTCCGCCGTTGTGGACCCGGTACGCGGGTGGTTGTATGTCGCCAATGCCGGTACAGATAACGTCAGCGTGATCGAACTCTCCAGCAAGACCCTGCTCGCGCATATTGAAGTTGGCGCAAACCCGCGTGGCGTCCTCCTGAGTCGTGATGGCAGCCTGCTATTCGTCCATAACGCAATTGACGGCTCGCTGACCATCGTCAACACGAATGACCGCAGCATCCGCGATGTGCTGCCAATTAGCGATCTGCAAATTCCAGCGGGCACATTGATCGGTGCGCAATTGTTCCATAGCGCGGGTGATCCGCGTTTGAGTGCAGATAGTGCCATTAGCTGCGCCACCTGTCACTTTGACGGGCAATCGGACGGACGAATCTGGCAGGGCTTCGCCGACGGTCCGCGCAATACCCCGGCGCTGTACGGCTTGCTGGATACCGCGCCCTATACGTGGTCGGGCATGTGGGATGAACTCGCCGACCTCGAACTCAAAATCCGCACCTTAAGCGCGGGCGACGGTCTCATCGAAGGCGGCGTTAATGCCGCTGACGGCGACCCGCACGCGGGGCTATCGTTTGACCTCGATACATTGACAGAGTATATTGCCACGCTATCGGTCCCGTCGGGGTTGCCCTTCTCGCCGGATGCCGATCTTGTCGCACGCGGTGAGGCGCTTTTTGCCGAATTTGAGTGTGCATCGTGCCATGCCGGGGCCATATTTACCGACGGACAGCAATACGACGTGGGCACAGGCGGCACCTTCGATACACCGTCGCTGCGCTGGTTGTGGCAGACCGCGCCTTATCTGCATGATGGTCGTGCAGAAACGCTGCACGAGGTTTTCTTTTTGCCGGGGGCGCACCAGCTTATCGCATCTGCGACTGTTGATGACATTGACGCATTGGTGGCCTACTTGCAGACCATACCCCGGTGACGATGAAAGTTAATCTATGCTAAACTTATAGTTCAACGCTTGCAATCTTCGGTAGCGTTTAATTATAATAAGCATCAGAGAAATTCGATCACATCGGGAATGAACCACCTATGACGCTTCGCGCCGCGATGCAAAACTATCTAGCCGAAACCTACCGCCTCGCTCATTATCAAACAGACACGGACTACGTCTCTACTTCCGCACTGGCACAGGAAATGGGCGTTTCTGCCCCGGCAGTCACGCGTATGGTGCAGCGCCTCAAAGACGGCGGCTACCTCAAACACGAACCGTATCAGGGAATCCTGCTGACGCCGGAAGGCGAACGCGAGGCCCTGTCGAATATCCGCCGCCACCGGCTGGTAGAGCGTTTCCTCGTCGATATCATGCGCTTTGGCTGGCACGAGGTCCACGACGCTGCCGACCGGCTGGGTGTAGCTGTTAGCGAGCAGTTGGTTGACCGTATGGAGGTCATGTCGGGCTATCCGCGCCGCTGTCCGCACGGCGAACCGATCCCCACCCGTGACGGCAAAATGCCGCAGGTGGTCGATTATCCACTCAATGAGGCGGAAAAAGGCGCAACCCTGATGTTGAGTCGTGTTCACACCCACGACGATGCCATGCTCGAATACTTCGAGACGATGGGCCTGCGACCGGGCACAAAGTTCGACTTGCTGGAACGCGCTCCGTTCAACGGTCCGCTACAACTGCGCATCGGCGACGATATGTACTTCCTCGGCTATGAACTGGCGGG
>DAOTXA010000649.1:0-1651 GCA_034435595.1 Anaerolineae bacterium
GGGCGTGTGCTGTTGATGAACGAACACGCCAAGTTCATGCTTGGTTCGCAGCGCGTATATCGCAGCAGTGGCCTGCACGAACTGGCGACGCTTGCCAGTGAAGAAATCGGGCGGGCGATTGCGCCAGGGATTTACACATTGGGCGATCCGCATCGTCTGGCGCTGGATGATCGCATGTTGAGCGCACAGGCGGCGGCAGTGCTGTCGAATACACAGCATCGTCTGGGCACGGTCATTGTGCTGCGCGACATTACCGAAGAAGTACGGCGCGAAAACGAGCGCGAAATCCTGCTCAGTCATCTGATTAAAGACGTGCAGGAACCGCTCGAAAAGCTGGCACAGATGGGCGCACAAAGTAAATCTGACCCGGTCAATACATTTGCCCGTGAAGTGACCCGTCACGCAGTCGCGTTGCAAAAAGCCATTGTCGATATGCGCGAAATCGCGTTCGTGGATGCACAGTCGGTCAAGCGCTCACAGCGTCCGCTGCGGTTGGAGACGTTGCTATGGGCGGTTGTCAATGAGTGGCGGCAGGTCGCACGCGCCAACGGCTTACAATTGTATGTGATCGTTGATATAAAGGGGTTGCACGTCCTCGGCGACGAAAAACGCCTGCGCTGGGCGATTGGTAATCTGGTGGATAATGCCATCAAATACACGATGGTCGGCGGCGCACTCACGCTGGAGATCAAAGGCACATCCGACGATATGGCAGACCTGCGCATCCGTGACAACGGCGTCGGCATCCTCAAAGACGAGCTTCCACGGGTGTTTACGCGCTTCTATCGCGGCACGCCGACCGCGCCCGGTGGCGAGGTGATTCATGTTCCGGGCATGGGGCAGGGCCTGTTTATCGCCAAGCAGATTCTAGAGGCACATGGCGGGCGCATCGGCATCCGCAGCAAACCCGGACGCGGCACAGCGGTTTATTTCTCGATTCCGCTAACCTCGCCGCAAACGCTCGATTTGCCCATGTTCGCAGCCGAACCGGATATGGACGGCGAAACGGTCCAACTTCCGGCAGAATTCCTCGTTGATGTAGAAGACTAAGAAGCCGTTTGAGAAGGTCGTGGTGGCAGCGCCCCAAATGACTTTTCAAATAGCTTCTAAGATTCTGCTGGCGGATCAACGCGGAACGGGGCGAGACGCACAAAATCGCCCCCGTTTCGCAGGCCAAGCCGCTGAAATGACCCTGTTTCATCCACCACATATAGACCGATAATCACGCTGTATAGGCCCGGACGCGCATCCGCCGGGATCGTCAATGTGTGCGCGTCTGCGATTGTCTCAGCCGGCTGCCATGTCGTCGTCGGACGTGCCCATGCGGCGGGCATGGCATCAGACCCGGCGGCGCGTTCCTGCGTGTTCAGGTCAATGATCTGCACGAAAACGGTGTAATCGATGTCGATGGCGCGATCGGTTTGCCAGTACAGCGTGACATCAACGCTTTTCCCGGCTGAGGCCGCCAACGAATCCAGCGCAAAGCCTGAGAGTTGAATTCCTTCATTGAACCGCACTTCAACAGGATTGGGTACGTCTGAGTTCGATGGGTGCGGCAACAGGTCGATCTGTCCGAGCAGGGCGGTATCGCCGCTTTCGCTGGTGAGTCGCTGTCCTGTCGCCGGATCGAACCATCCCCACACCACGCTCA
>DAOTXA010000650.1:0-4767 GCA_034435595.1 Anaerolineae bacterium
ACGCTTGCTAGAAATGTACAGTAATGTTCATTCTCTGTACATGTATTATCAGGCGATGACCTCGGTCATTGATCTGACGATGTGCCACCGTTGACCTGATCGGTGACCCAATTGACAGTCACTCGAACAAAGTGAGTATTGCCAATCTGGACGAGCTGATTTTGACAACCGGTATTAAACGCGGTAGTTTATCGATTTAATAGACCAATGCTTACAGGAGGGAGTTTATACGATACGACAAACGCACTGTACGACTTCGCTTTAAATATAATTTGAGGAAATGTGTTATGAAACTTCGCAATTTGAGATTTCTAGTTCTATTTACCATCGTCGCCGCCATTCTGGTTGCTCCCACTCTCGCGCAAGAAGATACGTTTGTATACTGGGGCGGTCTCATCTTCTCTGATGAAGCCAACGACGCCTTTGTGGAACGCATCGAAGAGTGGGGCGAACTGCGCGGCGTTGACGTTGAAGTCATTATGATCAACCAGAACGAAACGGTTCAGCGCGTCTCGGCTGCGATTGAAGCGGGCACGATGCCCGATGCGCTTGACCTGGGGCGCGGTTTTGCGCTGCTGCTCAGCCAGGATGATTTGCTAATCCCCGTTACTGAGACCTACGAAGAAATTGGCGAGATGCATGACGGTTGGCTTGATGTGATTGATCAGCTTGTCAAGGCAGACGCTTTTGGCGACGAAATTTACGGCGTCCCATTTGCTGCAAGTGGTATCAATGTGTTGTATCGCCGCGTGGATGTGCTGGAACCTGCCGGATATACTGAAGCGCCGGAAACCTGGGACGAACTGGCAGAAATGGCTGCCGATTCCCAGAATCCGCCGGAACACTACGGCATGGGTTTTGCACTTTCCGACGTGGGTGATGCCAACGGCGTTTTGAACCTCATGCTTCAGGGTTGGGGTGGACGCATTGCCGATGACGACGGCTTGAACTGCATGCTCGACAGCCCCGAAACCCGCGAATTCCTGACATGGATTTCTGAGAAATTTGACGATGGCCTGTTCTCACCCGGTGCAACGACTGCCGATGGCGGTTGGGACAACACAGCATACCAGTCTGGAAACGCGCTGTTTATCGCTAATCCGGGCAGCGTCTATCTGAACATGCGTGAAAATGACCCCGAATTGCTGGAAGCGACCCGTTTCTCTGGTCTGCCCGGTGGCCCGGTAACACGCATCCTCCCGGTGGATACGTTCCTGCGTTCGATCCCTGCCAGCACCAGTGAAGAGAAACAAGAACTGGCGCTCGACCTGTTCGCCTTCCTCGCAGAAGATGACTTCATGGCTGAATACATGAGCGCGGCGATCTATGGTCCGGCAATGCAAAGCCAGGTAGATTTCCCGATCTTCACTGAAAGCCCGGTGCATGTGGGCTTGCTGGACGCTGCTTTGAACGGTACGCCCAGCGCCTTCCCCGAAATCGATAATCTCGCGCTTGCCGAGTACAACACGAACTTTGTAACACCCGGCATGGTCCAGCGCGTTGTCGTTGATGGCCTCAGCGTTGATGACGCCGCCATGGAAGCGCAGGAAACCTGCCAGGCGATCTATGACCGCAACAACGAATAGCGCATAACACCGCAATATGACCCCAGGGTGACAGTGACGTTTTTCGGTGCTGTCACCCTGTCCTTGAAACGGTTGGAATAAACTTATGACGACTTCTCAAAAGACCTTGCCGTCCACCGGCAGACAGTCCCCTCGTTTTTCGCTGCGTCAAATCGAGAGTTTCACAGGATATTTACTGGTTGCACCACTGCTTGTATGCATTCTGGTGCTGGTGGTATACCCCTTCTTTTTCGCTATTTTCATCAGTTTTACAGATCGAAGCATTGGCGCGGCTGGTGAGTTTGTCGGATTGGCAAACTTTGAATACCTGTTTAGCCAGCGTGAGTTTGTCCAGACCATTACCAACACCATTGTGTTGATTTCTGCGGTTCAGATCAGTAAGCTCCTATTGGGCATGGGGATCGCGGTCTTGCTCAACCAGCGCTTGTGGGGACGCCAATTCTGGCGGGGCCTGATCTTGTTGCCCTGGGCCATGCCCGGATTTGTCGCATTTATCACCTGGCGACTGCTTTACAGCCCACAGGGTGGCGCGTTCAACTATGCGTTGATTGAAAGCGGCCTGATTGACACCCATATTGACTTTTTGGGTACAAAAGCGCTGGCGATGCCCAGTGTGGTCGTGGCGCTCGTCTGGCGGGGATTTCCCTTCTGGGTCATTACCTTCCTGGCGGCATTGCAAAGTGTGCCAGAGGAGCTATATGAGGCGGCGGCACTGGATGGCGCGAATGCGTGGCAGCGCTTCCGCTTTGTATCGCTACCCGGCATTCGACACATTGTCCTTGTCGTCATCCTGATTTCTACCATCGGCACGACGAATAATTTTGAGGGAATTTTCCTTTTGACAGGAGGTGGGCCATCGAATGCAACGATGACCTTCCCGGTGTTTGCGTACTATAGTTTGCAGAACCTCAACATCGGCGAGGCGGCGGCAGTCGGTGTGACGATGCTGCCTGTGTTTTCGGTGCTGGCCTTTGTGATTACCGTCATGCTGCGGGAGGATGACTGATGCTATTCAAGATGACTCCCCTGCAAAAGGTGGTAAATTATACATTGCTGCTGCTATTGGCGTTTGTGATCCTGTTTCCCATTTACTACATGGTCCTCATTTCGCTCAAGACGCCGCGAGATATTTATCGCACTCCGTCGCTGCTGCCGGAAAATGCAACGCTGCAAAACTATGAGGACTTGTTTGGCGACGAAGAGTTCACCAAGAACATTCGCAACAGTTTTATCATTGCAGGCACTGCGACAGTCATTTCGGTGACGTTTAGCAGTCTGGCGGCCTATAGTTTGGTGCGGTTCCGCTATCGCTTTCGTGATTGGATCGGGCGCTTGATTCTGATTACGTTCCTCACGCCCAGTGCGATGTTATTTATCCCACTTGCGGTAATTGTCGCTCGACTTGGATTGGGTGACACCTATCACGGCTTGATCTTCGTGTATCTGACATTTGCAGCCCCGTTGAGTACGTGGCTGCTGATGGGATACTTCAGAAGCATCCCCGCCGATCTTGAAGAACAGGCGATGGTGGACGGCGCAACACGCCTGTATGCTTTTTTGCGGATCACGCTGCCACTGGCTGTCCCCGGTTTGATCGCCGTCAGCATTTTAACCTTCACAACGGCGTGGAACGAGCTGCTATACGCGCTAATCTTCATCACCTCACCAGATTTGCAGACGGTCCCCGTGGCAATCAGTTATCTCATCACGGGCGACGTGTTCCGCTTCGGTCTGATTATGGCAGCCGCCGTAGCAGCCGCCGTGCCGGTTATGATCCTTTACTACATGGCACAACGCTTTGTCGTTCAGGGGTTGACCGCCGGGGCGGTAAAAGGTTGATCGGCGCTCTGGCAACAAGATCATGTGCCTTTTCATGCATTCTTTCAGTGGAGAAAGCTCAAAATGCGAGTCGCATTAGGACAGTTTAATGAGATGACCCACGAACGCCTGACCTTTGCCAAACAGTTAGGTGTAAGTGGCGTACAAATGAACACCCCGCTGTTACCGGCGGAGAACGGCTACTGGGAATATGAGGACCTGCGGCGCGTCAAAGAACGTGTTGACTCCTATGGTCTGCGTCTGGAAGCGTTGGAAAACGTTCCCCGGACATTTTACGACAAGGCGATGCTTGGTCTACCGGGACGCGACGAGCAAATCGAGAACTACCAGCAGACGATCCGCAATATGGCACAGGCAGAGATTCCGGTGCTGGGTTACAACTGGATGCCCAACATGGTCTGGCGAACACCTCATGCGCAGGGGCGCGGTGGCGCGATTGTGACCGCGTTTGATATGGCACGGGTCGAGACAGAGCCGCTGGTCAATGGCCTCCGCACAATCGAAGAACTTGACGGACAGTCGGTTTCTCACGATCAAATGTGGGAAAACTACACGTACTTTATCAAGGCTGTAATGCCCGTATGCGACGAAGTTGGCCTCAAGCTGGCCCTGCACCCCGATGATCCGCCTGTGCCGGAATTAGGCGGTGTTGCGCGACTGTTTGGCAGTTCTGAAGGCTATAAGCGTGCATTCGAGATCGCACCCAGCCCCAATCACGGGATGGAATTCTGTATGGGGTGCTTTAGCGAAATGGGCGAGGATGTTATCGAAGCCATTCGCTATTTCGGGAATGAGGGCCGCCTGTTTTACATCCATTTTCGGGATGTACAGGGCTGTGTTCCGATTTTCCAGGAGTGCTTTCTCGGTGAGGGTAATGTCGATGTCGTTGATGCAATGAAAGCTCTTAAGGAAGTTGACTTCGATGGCTTCATCATCGACGATCATGTGCCGCGTATGATTGATGATAGTGACTGGCGTCACCGGGGGCACGCCCACGCGACCGGGTATATTCTGGCGCTGGTAGACGCCGTCAATAAGCTAGCCTAGCCGCAAAATCCGGCAAATGCATCCGGCGTGCGGGGTAAGTTACGCCACGCCGGGCATTCGTCATTCCGGGTTGTATAGATGCCAGATTGCCTCACATACTCGTGATGTCGCGCTGCTGGTTGCGAAAATGCTCTACCTGCTGGATGGCGTAATCCAACTGATACTGGGCCGAATTGAGGCGAAGGATGGCTTCGTTCAGGCGGTCCAGGGCATCATCAAGTGTCACGGCTCCCGACTGACCATCGACCGGGGACAGTAGTTGATGGTACAGCCAGGTGGTTTCGTCCATTGGCTC
>DAOTXA010000651.1:0-3478 GCA_034435595.1 Anaerolineae bacterium
CGACGCTCAAGCAAATCCGCCCCTACGGACAACTGGTCATCGAAGCCGACGGTGGCACCGATCTCGTCCTTGAAATTACGCTGACCGAAAACTGTACGCTCATCAACCGCGCAGAGCCGGAACGCGGCCCGGTCGAACTCGAATTCGACGCCGCCGAACCCGTCAAGAAGATGCAGGTCAAAGTACCGCTGAATGGTCGCCTGGTGCTGCTGGTTCGTGGCGGAACTACCCTGCCATCGGTGACGGTCACGTTTCCGCTGGAAAACGCGCTAGATGTCCCGCTGATGTCGCCTGCATTCGACATCCTTACCCAGCCGAACCTGCGCATGGCGTTCATCAAGTCAGAGTGGGATTTACTGACCGATACACAGCGCAACAATACGGTTGATGCTCTTGTGGGTAATGATCGCATCCGTGCCGAAGGACTGCGCAATCTGAACTTCACTCTGGTTGAACCCGTTGCCGCGCCAGAAATGTTTGAGATTGCGGCGATGTTCACCGTCCCGGCTGATCTGCCAGACCTGATTGAGATTACTAAATCGATCAAGAGCCGCGCTGACCTGCTGGAAGAATTGAATAAACTTGCTGATCCGATCAAGAAACAGTGGCTTTCGTTCAAGGCATTCGCCGAAGCCATCAACGGACCCAACGATCCCAAGATCACCGTGCCCACCGACAAAGCGGGCGTTGAGGCCATCCTCAACGACTTCATGATCTGGTCGCGCCGCTTCTTCGATCAGAGCGGTAACTATCTCTCTTCGTCGGATGCAGGCGCAATGCACAAATACCAGACCGGGATCGGCCCCTGGCGCGTGACCGCATATCCACGTGCGGGATCGCCCGCTTACGCCACACCCGACGCCGCCGGACGCCTCAAATACGATCATCTCTTTGTGGATAAATGGGCGCACAACTATCGTTATTACATTAAGCCCTACAGCCGCTATGCGATGCTGTGGCAAAGCCTGCTTGATTCGCCCGCACTGTTCCCTGAAACGGACGGTGGGTTTGCCGACCCGGTCGAAATTATGCCGGATGGTGGCGGCCTTGACCTCGTCTTGCACCGGACGCAGGCCGTTGATCGCCCGCTGATCCTCAACAGCACGCGCCTTGATCCACCAACGGAACCGGGCGTCCCGGTTGCCCCGGCCCCGGTATGGGAAGTCATCATCGCCCAGCACCGCGAACAGGCCCTCATGGAGCGCAACCAGACGCTCGCCCGTCAACTCAGTTTCCGACAGATTGCATTTACGCTGCTGCGCCGCTTCTGGATGGACGGCTGGATTGATGATGTCAATCGCCTGATGGAGTCCAGCGGCATCCAGTACCGTGTGAACGTCAGCGCCATCACCAGCGACCTGAACACGATTGGTATCCCCGGCGCATACCCGGTTGACCCTGATCATGTCGATATCATCGCCGCCGATGACCAAACGATGCGCAGTCTGGCTCTGCCCAAACGTCTGGGCGCGTTCCAGAAGGGCGCAGTCGCCTTACAGTGGGATGGACTGCCCTTCTACTACGAACATATGCTGCTGCTGTTCGCGCAGACGGCGGATATGGCATCACAACTGAACAGTACCAAGCAGAAAGACTTCGAGTACGTGTCGCCAGTTCGCCCGGATGATCGCTTCTTCGGGACGCTTGGCACACAGATACTATCGATTGTCCCAGAAGGGATGACGCGCCCGCGCACCCGAACCGTGTTCCTGCCGCTGCGCCGTCTGTGGGACAGCCTGCCGGATTCCGCACAGCGTCGCTGGTCGGACGAAGCACCACAGGCGGGGGCGCTTGCCGTCCCCAATGGCGATCTGGCGACGATTCCGTTCAAACCGGGTGAACTACCTGACCCTGAAATCGTCTACCAGATTGTGACTGAATACCTCGGCAACGTCGAAGTGCAGGTCGAGTTCTTCTACGACACTTCGACCGGGGCTTTTAACGTGCGCAACACCGGCAAATTCTTTAAGAGCGACCCGTCTACACTGCTGCTGTTCGCGGAAGCAGTCGCCAACCCCGCCGGGGGCGATGATCTGCTGTTCGGCATTGAGGCGAGCCTGCGCCAGCGTACCGAAATCAAGTTTGAAGGGGGCGTGAGCGAGCGCGTACTTGCCATCTGGAACCAGATACCCGGTTTTGCCGGACAGGTGGAATTCGACCTGGTGACCAATACGCTCACCGTCTTTGATGTGTTGACCGATAATGTGCTTTACTTCCTGACCAACGACGACCCCAACCACCCGACCGTCGCTCTCAACGAGCAGGACCGCCAGAAAATCCGCGATGTGTACGATAGCTGGCGCAGTGTCGAAGCTATAAGTGCAAAGTTCAGCATGGGGATGCGCGGCGCACTCTCTGATGAACTCAACGACCTGCTATCTACACCTGACCCCGGCAACCTGACGTTGGTCTGGACGGCTTCGCTTGTTGGTGGCGAGTTTATGACAGAACAACAAAAAATTGCCCTGCGCGATCTGGCGACGGTCGCTGACCAGAAATTCGCCGAAGCCATTGAGGAATTGATCTCCGAAGCCGAAAAGCCACCAAAAGGCGACGGCTCCGCGACTGACCGCAGCGTCTATGTGGAAACCGCACTCGGTTCCTACCAGATACCGTCTACCCTGCGTAGTAGTGTCATGCTGGACCCGGAAACACCCGATCAGGGCGACACCGTATTGACAATGACCTATCACGGCCTCATGTACGATGAGGACCGCGACAACCTGCTGGCCTATGCGCAGCTTCAACAGATGAAAGCGGCTGCCGAAAACATCATCGAAACGTATGACGACCATACCTTCGTCTCGCCAGCGATGAGCGCACCGCGTCCGCTGCAAAACGAACTGCCGGCAAATGTCCGCAGCCAATTATTTATCAACAACCAACCCTTTGTGGCATCACTGACCTGGAACAAACGCCATCCCAACGATGCACAGGTCACAGCACTGCAAGCCCTTGATGGTGACGGCGCGTTCACCGGGGCGGTCACCGCACTATTGACCACTATTGCCGGGGTCACAGTACCCTTAGACGAGAGCGTGCAGGTTCCGCCGAACAATTCCTTGCCTGCCAAACTGCGCGGTAAACTGGGGCAAAACGGGGGTAACCTGACATGGACGCCGAATCTGCCGCCCACCAACGCCGAACGTACCGCCCTCGACAACTACGTCTCCAGTGCAGATTTTCGGTTAGCTGTAGACGCATTGGCGGCGGCGTATAATACCACCGTCTCGAATGCTGTTTCGTTCGAGGTCAGTATCGGTGAGGTTGGCGAATTAAAGGAGCCGGGGCCTGTTCCAAACGGGCTTGCAGACCAGCTCAGCTTTGAACGTGCGATCACCCCCCGCTTCCCGAACGCGAGGGTCCAATACGGGTTAAGATGGACAGGCCCTCCGCCAACCAACGCGCAGCGACAGGAACTCCAGAACTATCGAGACGACTTCGACGGGATTATTCCCGGTTCGACCGTTAACCTGCT
>DAOTXA010000652.1:0-4620 GCA_034435595.1 Anaerolineae bacterium
TGATCGGCCTGGACTCACCATCCGTAGACGCATTCGATAGTACCGATCTACCGTGTCACCATGCGCTGCGACAACATAAACTCGTCAATCTGGAAACGCTGTTGCTGCGTGACGTGCCGGATGGACTCTACGAATTGACCGCCCTGCCCTTGAAACTTGATCTTGCGTGCGGATCGCCTGTGCGGGCCGTACTGAAAACCATCGAATAAGTCGCATAAGAGATTTGCGAGGGAACATACAATGAACGTGACCGCACTCATTTTCTTTCTCGGCTTTGGCCTGATTATCATAGGGATGTATGTCGCGCTGCGTCGCCAGTTGTTTAACCCGACTATCACCGTCGCTGTTGGCATGATCGCCAGCACCATCGCCATGATTATGACGCTGCTGCAAAACAACCCGGAAATCATGAGCTTGCAGGCGATTTTCTTCGGCTTCTTGATTAGCCTGATTTTCAGCGGTGCGACGCTGGCGATGGCATGGTACTTCCAGACCAACGAGATGCGCGAGGCTTATATGAAGCAGGAAAGCGAAGCGGGTGACTAAAGATTTCGCGGCAGTGTCGCAAACACGCGCACGCCTAACGCTTCGAGTTCCTCGCGGGAACGCAGCGTCGGATCGAGATACTCCACCAAAAACGCAAGGCCGAGTCCTGCCAGTACCGCCAGACCGAGACGCAAAATCGGCTCGAAGCGATCTGTGATCGGTAGCGGTGCGGGTGCAATTTGTGGTTCGTCTAGCAGTTCAACCTGCGCCGGAGCACCGCCCAACTGCGGGAAATAGTCTTGACTGCGCGTGGTCAGCACGGTAAACGCTGCGTCCGCAATGATGGCGAGTTGGTCGGCGTCGGGCCAACTTAGAAAAACCTGCCCGATGCTGCGGGCGTTATCTGCGTTGATGCCCAGACCGGCAAGGTCAGTTTCTAACCCGCGATTCGCCACTTCTGCACGTACTTCTTCACGGAACCGATTCGTCCGAACCCACTCGGTAAACGCATTGACCGTCAGTTCCGACGCCAGCCAAACGTCTTGAAAGTCACCTTCACGGTCAGGGATCGCCTCAAGTTTCTGCGCGGCAGTATAGCGCACAACCGTCGTGAATCCGCCAGATGTCGCCGGGGGATCCGCGAACAAATCCGGCACAACAATCACGCTGACAATCGCAATCGGAATCAGCACAATCCACCAGCGCCGCAACAGCACGCGCACAACTTGCATCAGTTCCATCGTCAGAATCTCCTAAGCGTTGAAGCCGGACTGAAAGCCAATCCACTTCTCGGCAATAAATGCCGAAATCTGATCGTTAAACACGCCGACATCGAACTTTGCGGCGTGAGTGCGCATTGTATCGGGATCGTATTTACGCTCGTCAAAATCCGCCATGACCGCCATCAGACTATCGACCGTCATCTCATTGAAGTGTTCACCAGACAAACCGGGAATCACTGTATCCAGCGCACCGCCGCCGCCATAGGCGATCACCGGACGCCCTGCCGCCTGCGACTGAACGGGCGTAATCCCAAAATCCTCCAGGCCGGGGAAAAGAAATGCACGACTCCGCGCCATCAAACCGGGAAGTTCGTCATCTGGTACGAAGCCGAGGAACTCGACCGTCGGCCCTGCCATCTCTTTCAGGCGATCCAGATCGCGCCCCTTGCCGCCAATTTTTAGCGGCACGTTGAGCTTCGTCGCCGCCTGGACCGCGAGATCAATCCGTTTATACGGGATCAGGCGAGAAACGATCAGGAAATAGTCTTCTGGCTGTACGTCTTTGACTGTGAATCGTTCAGTTTCCACCGGGGGATAGATAATTATCGACTCGCGGTCGTAGTAGGTTTTGATGCGCTCCTGAATCTCGGTCGAAATCGCAATGAAGTAATCAACACGTTGCGCAGCGTCATAGTCCCAGCGTTTCATCACATTCACCAGCGGGCGCAGCGCAAGCTCAATCGGCTTGCCCAATCCCTCGCGGGCAATATACGCGTCTAACTGCCACACGTAGCGTGTCGGCGCGAGACAGTAACAGACGTGCATCGTCTGTGTATCGTGGCGCAACCCGTGACAGAATCCACTTTTATTGCTCAACACTACGTCGTATTCGGAGAGGTCCAACCCGTTCCACGCCAGCGGATACACCGGCAAATACGGCTGATGATGCGAGTGAATAGCGGGGAGCTTATCAATCCACAGTGTGCGAATATCCCATTCACGATAAAAATCAGGCATCACATCTGGCGCGTAAATCCCTGTATAAACCGGTCGATTGGGATACAAATCGACCATCGCCGCCAGCACGTCCTCTGCACCACCGATCTGATTCAACCAGTCATGGACGAGGGCCACTTTCATGTGTCTTCACCGTTTTCAATATCGTAGACTGCATCAGAATCTGCTTTTCCGGCATATTTAGCCACCGGACGATAATACATGCGATGAAAAGGTGAGGGGCCATATTGTTGAAGGGCTGCTTGATGTTGCGGTGTGCCGTAGCCCTTATGTGCGGCGAACCCATAACGCGGAAACTCGGCATCAAGTTCAAGCATATGCTCGTCACGCCATGTCTTCGCCAGCACACTCGCTGCCGCAATGCTCATTGATCGACTGTCACCTTCAATCATGCTTACCTGATTGATGTCACGAATTTTTGGCAGAATCATATCATCGAGGAAGAGGCAATCCGGCGTGAAGTCAGCTTTTTCCAGCGCGGATTTAAGAGCGCGTGTCATCGCCAGAATCGTCGCGGGGACGATGCCCATATCATCGATTTCAGCCGCACTGGCGGAACCGATCCCCCAGACCACTGCCGCCTCTTTGATTTTGTCGACCAGTTTCTCACGTTGAAGCGGTGTCATCTGCTTGGAATCACGCACGCCCTTGAGGATTGCAGGCAAGTCTTTCTGTGCGACGGGCAAACACACGGCTCCAGCGGATACCGGACCCGCCCAGGGACCGCGCCCGGCCTCATCAATGCCGATGATGTGCTTACAGCCAAGCGCATAGTATTTTCGTTCGTGCTTAAGACTCGCTGTTTTGATCTCGCGCTTCTTGCTTGGCATAGGCCCCCTTGCGCCAGTTGCGGCGAATCTGCCAGATTTCGCGGATGATCTTCATCGAATCTTTGACCAGTTTCATGCGACTATCAGGGTCAAAGTACCAGATAATCGGCACTTCGCGCACTGTATATCCGCGCCGCACCGCAACGAACAACACCTCGACATCATAGCCAATGCCGCCCATCTGCTGCACGCCGAATAAATCATCGGCGACATCCGCCTTAAACATCTTGAACCCGCACTGCGTGTCTTCAAAGCCGCGCAACGCCAGCAGCTTAATCAGCCAGTTGTTGACCCGCCCCATCAGATGGCGATATTCCGGCTCGCCAATACGCTGCGCACCTTTGCCTTCTCGCGTGGCGATGATGATATCTTCGTCACCAACTTCCGGCGGCAAAAAATGGACAATTTCATCAATCGGCATGGAAAGATCGGCATCACAGATGAAGCGATACTGACCGCGTGCCGCCAGCATACCTGCTTTTACAGCCAGCCCCTTGCCCCGCTCCTTGATTTCCAACACGCGTATATATGGATGTGTGGACTCAAAACCGCGTGCGACCGCTGCCGTATTGTCCTGGCTGCCATTTTCCACAATGACGACTTCTGCCTCGAATGATTGTTTATCGAGAAACGCGTCAATCTTTTCCAGCGCAGGCGGCAGACGATGCTCTTCGTCGTGCGCCGGAATAACGATGGATAACCAGGGGCGATTTTGCTGTTCCACACGATCCTCTTCGTGGTACGCGAGTTTCACTTCTGAGGCGGCCATAGCACGCTTTCCAGATATTCAACAGATACGGTGCGAGTGCGCTGAATGTCACGACGCTTGCGCCACATACGCACGGTACCACGTATTGCGGCTAGCATCCCACGCAGACGGGCGCGTGCTGCCTTGCCACGCCATGCTCGGATCGCGCCATAGGCCTGTTTCGCCTGCGACTTCACGATCAACCAGCCGTATTTGCGCCAGAGTTCTGAAGGGTAGTTCTTGATAAGTACCCAGATCAGATTGCGACCGTCATAATAACTGGCGGTGACTCCACCCCCGGTCGCAGCCAGATGATGGTACACGATAGCCTGTGGCGTGTAAAGACAGCGCCATCCGGCTAGCTGCGCCCGCCACGCCAGGTCGATATCTTCCAGCGAGAAGAAGAAATCATCATCCAGCAAACCAACTTGATTCAGCAGTTCACGGCGATACACTGATGACCCGCCACAGGCGCTAAACACGTATTCTTCGGTGTCGAACTGGCCCTCGTCACGCTGCCATACCCCGCGATTACCGGGTTTACCATCCACGGTGAAGAAATCGCCGGTCGTGTGTAGGTGATCGCGCTTGTCGAACAATCGCATCTTGCTGGCGATGATCCCCGCTTCCGGGTGGCGGTCAAACGCATCGACTACTGCCGCCGCCCAACCGGGATCAACCGCCGTATCGTTATTCAGCAGACACACAAACTCGCCGTGTGCAGCCTGCATCCCTGCATTGCACGCCCCTGTGAACCCACGATTTTCTGGCAGTTCGATCAAGTGCACTTCGGGGTGATTCTCGCGGATATACCCCT
>DAOTXA010000653.1:0-26165 GCA_034435595.1 Anaerolineae bacterium
ATGAACCCTGAGGAACGCACATTGTTGCAGGTAAATGTGGAGGATGCAGCCGAAGCAGATCGCGTTTTTGATATGCTGATGGGTAGCAGCGTCCCCCCCCGTCGTCGCTTCATTCAGACTCATGCCAAGCGCGTGCGTAATCTCGACATTTAACATCAAATAGCATCACTGTATTCACAAAACGTATCTCGAACATGAGATACGTTTTTCAATTTTGGATCATCAACGCACAGTTAACGTGATCCTTATCCTGCGCTATACTCCAGTGTAATTATTACCCAAGCGACAGGAGGTATTCGTGCGTACCACGGTCCCCTTTAATCATCATTGGTTATTCAGCCCCAGGGATGTCTACGCCGACATGCCGGATAGCGATTTCGAGTCTATTACATTGCCGCATACGAACAAAATTCTGCCGCATCATAACTTTGACATCAGCGAATACGCTTTTATTTCAACCTATCGCAAACGTTTTACACTGCCTGAACCTATAAATGGTCGTCGCGTGTTTCTCGACTTCGAGGGCGCGATGATCGCTACAACTGTGACGATCAACGGGCACACCTTCAACGAACATAAAGGCGGATACACTCCATTTTCATTCGACATCACCGCTCATCTCAATGAAGATGGCGAGAATCTGCTTGAGGTCAGGTTGGATTCAACCGAGCGCAAAGATATCCCGCCATTTGGCTTTGTGGTGGATTATCTGACCTTTGGCGGCATCTACCGTGAAGTCAGTCTGCGCTATGTCGAACCAGTACATATCGAAAATGTGTTTGTATGGACGGAGAATGTCCTTCAATCACCCTGCACCGTTCACCTTGATGTCCGGGTCACGAACATTGGAGAAATCGATTTCTCTGGCTTGATTGGCTTTGGTTACGGTGTCAATGCGCCACATGTCGATGTCACCGAATCACAGGAATTCAAAGTCAAAGCGGGCGAAACGCTCGTAGTAAACAAACAATTTCGTGTCGAAAATTTCACACTCTGGTCAACTGATAATCCACAAATGGCAGTATATACAGTCGCAATATCAGATGGCGATGATATCCTGTTTTCCGATGGAGATGACTACGATTATGTGGACGGTCAATTCGGCTTCCGTGACGCGGTCTTCCGTAATGATGGTTTCTATCTCAATGGCGAAAAACTCCAGGTCCGAGGACTCAATCGCCACCAGAGCTACCCGTATATAGGCTATGCAGCTCCTGCGCGACTTCAGCGTCACGACGCCGACATCCTCAAGAACGAACTTGGCCTCAATCTCGTCCGCACCTCGCATTATCCGCAGTCGAAGTATTTTCTTGAACGTTGCGATGAAATCGGTCTCCTCGTATTCGAGGAAATACCTGGCTGGCAGCATATCGGCGATGAGGCATGGCAAGAACTCAGTATCCACGATGTACGGGCTATGATCGAGCGCGACCGCAATCACCCTTCGATTATCCTATGGGGCGTGCGCATCAATGAATCACAGGACAATGAAGAATTTTACAAAGCAACCAATGCTTTAGCACGCGAACTAGACTCAACGCGGCAAACAGGCGGCGTTCGATTCTTCCTAGGTAGTCAGTTCCTTGAAGATGTTTATACATTCAATGACTTCTCAAATACAGTTGTTGAACCAGAGGTTACACCACATCTGGTTACTGAATACACCGGACATATGTTCCCCACTAAATCGTGGGACCAAGAAGAACGCCTCATCGAACACGCGACCAGGCACGCTCATATTCAAGATAGGGCACATGAGCGCCCCAACGTTGCCGGAGCCATTGGCTGGTGCGCATTTGACTATAATACACACGCAGAGTTTGGTTCTGGTGATCGCATCTGTTATCACGGCGTGATGGATATTTTCCGTCAGCCCAAATATGCTGCTTATGTCTACGCCAGTCAGGTTTCGCCAGATGAGCGTATTGTTTTAAAAGCAGCGACGCTTTGGACAATGGGGGATCGCAGCGAAGGCGGCAACGATCCAGTCATCATCTTCAGCAATTGTGAAGAAGTCGAAGTCTTTATGGGCGACATGCAACTCGGTCGTTTCAAACCTGATGCAGCCACATATCCCGGTTTGCCTCATCCCCCGTTTAAGGCCACAGGCTTTATGCAATGGATGGCCTGGGGCATGGATACATCGGATTTGCGTGTCGTTGGCTATATCAATGCAGAACCAGTTGTGGAACAGATCATTGATGCAAAGGCGCTACCGCCAAAACTCGAATTAACTCTAAGTGATACAAACCTCATTGCTGATGGACGCGATATGACTTGGCTTACCTTTCGCATCGTAGATCAATATGGGAATTGTCTTCCCTACACGCAATCAGTAGTTCAGTTTATTGTCGATGGTCCAGCAGAACTCATAGGCGAGCAACCCTTCCCTCTTATGGGCGGACAGGCTGCACTGCTCGTTCGTTCACGATTTGAACCTGGCAATGTCATAATCACGGCTTCTGGGTCACGTCTCAATTCTGTTTCTGTCTCGCTGGATATTTTGCCAGCGAAGGGGATGCTTTCATGATCTTTGACCCGACCGAGCATCCACATCGGCGCTTCAATCCATTAACTGGCGAATATGTACTTGTCTCACCGCATCGGACGAAGCGTCCATGGCAGGGGAAGCAAGAAACTACACCTCAGGATACACGACCGGAATATGACCCTAAGTGCTATCTGTGTCCAGGAAATGTGAGGGCAAATGGTGAGCATAACCCTGAATACGCAGAAACTTTCGTTTTCACGAATGACTTCGCTGCACTATTGCCTGACACACCCACTACTCAAGACAATCATCCGTTAATGCGCTCAAATGGTGTTCAAGGGACTAGCCGTGTAATTTGTTTCTCCCCCAGACATGATTTGACACTCCCGGAAATGAATGTGTCCGCAATCAATGATGTTGTCAATCTCTGGGCAGATCAAATCTCGGAACTCGGCACGACCTATGAATGGGTCCAGGTGTTTGAGAACAAGGGCGCAATCATGGGGAACTCAAATCCACACCCGCATGGGCAAATTTGGGCCGGAAATTGGTTGCCTAACGAAGTAACAAAAGAAGATCATAAGCAGCGTGAGTATATGGCGAAGAATGGATCTCAATTGCTTATTGACTATGAGAAAATCGAATCGAAGACTGGTGAGCGCATCGTTATCGAAAACGACGACTGGCTGGTAGTAGTCCCATATTGGGCACTTTGGCCATTTGAGACACTTCTTCTGCCCCGCCGTCAGATTGAACGCCTACCCGACTTGACCAACAGCGAACGCGACTCGTTGGCAAACATCTTGAAGCGATTGCTCACAAAATATGACAATTTGTTTGAAGTATCCTTTCCATACTCAATGGGTTGGCATGGCGCACCCTTCTATGACGGAGATACTTCCCACTGGCAACTTCACGCACACTTTTACCCCCCCTTACTCAGATCAGCTACAGTGAAAAAGTTCATGGTTGGTTACGAGATGATGGCAGAAGCACAGCGTGACATTACCGCCGAACAAGCCGCCGACCGCTTGCGTGCATTATCCGATGTACATTACAAGGAGCGCGTCTAAATGAACCCTCTTGAGAAAAAAGTACGCGAGGGCTTCGAACAACGCTTCGGAGAACCTGCTCCAATCGTTGTAAGAGCACCGGGACGTGTCAACTTGATCGGTGAACACACCGACTACAATGACGGATTTGTGCTTCCGATGGCAATCGACCGGGCACTCTGGATTGCATTGCGTGCACGCAGTGATCGCCGAGTCGTTCCCTATTCCATCGATTATGAGCAAGGCGTCACATTTACCCTGGATGATTTTCAACATGAAAATACTGGATGGGCAGAATATGTCCGTGGTACAGCCTGGGCACTTAGCGAAAATGGTTACTCGCTTACAGGCTGGGAGGGTGTCATGGCAAGTGACATCCCAATCGGCGCGGGCCTATCATCATCCGCCGCGCTCGAACTAGCATCAGCTAGAGCGTTTGCCGCCGTAAGCAACTTCGACTGGCATCCTGGCAAAATGGCAAAACTCTCGCAACTTGCAGAGAACGAGTGGGTTGGCGTCAATTCCGGCATCATGGATCAGATGATCTCTGCCGCAGGACGAAAGAGTCATGCTTTATTGATTGATTGTCGCTCGCTAGATACCAAATCGGTGCATTTGCCAGACGAAACCGCCGTCATTATCATGGATACTGCAACACGTCGCGGGTTGGTCGATTCGGCATACAATGAACGCCGCCAGCAATGCGAAGAGGCTTCACGCTTCTTTGGCGTGCCCAAATTACGTGACGTGACTATGAATCAATATGAGCAGCGTGCTGATGATCTTGCCCCACTTACTCGTCACCGCGCCTTGCATGTTATTAGTGAAAACGCACGCACCCTGGAGGCCAGCCGAGCAGCACAAACAGGGGATGCCATCCGATTCGGTCAACTCATGCATCAAAGTCATGTCAGCCTGCGAGACGATTTCGAGGTTTCGAGTAAAGAACTTAATGTCATGGTTGAAATCGCGCAAGAGCAAGCAGGATGCTATGGCGCACGAATGACCGGAGCCGGTTTCGGAGGTTGTGCTGTAGCGCTAATCAAGTTGTCAAACGTCACCGAATTTACAACTATAGTCGCAGAAACATATCATAAGGCAACAGGCATTGAACCTGCGATTTACGTTTGCCATGCCAGTAATGGAGCCGAACAGGTTACATAGCATAATCTTCCAAAAAAGCATTGATTGACCACTAACAACTTCTCATATACACTCAAGTCAACTGTAAACGCTTTCATTGTTGTTATACTGCTGATTGAATCAATCCATGTCTGACTCATCCGATCACAACCGCGCAACAATTGGCGATGTCGCCAAATTAGCCAACGTTTCTATTGCAACCGTTAGTCGCGTTATCAATGATACAGGACAGGTCGCGGGTGAAACACGAACACGAGTTATGCAAGCCATTGAGCAGCTACGCTATACGCCACAAGCAGCCGCCAAAGGCCTTGCTAGTCGTAAAACACAAACAATCGGCCTGATTGTCCACGAAATTAGCGGCCCTTTCTTTCAACCTATGTTGCGCGGTATTGAATATAGTGTTCGTGAATCAGGTTTTGATCTACTCGTAAACTCCACCAAATCATTCGGAGACAGTCGAAGAGGATTTGGACCAACGCTTGGCAATCACAACACCGACGGCCTTATCGTCTATACCGATAGCCTCAGCGATGATAGCATTCGCCATTTACGTGACATTCGTTTTCCCGTCGTCATGCTCTATCGAACACCGCCAATAGGAATCGACATTCCTTATGTGGTTATAGAAAATCAAAAAGGAGCCTTTGAAATCACGAAGCTGCTAATCCAGTGTGGAAGACGACGAATTGCATTCCTAAGCGGACCAGAGGGTAACGAAGATTCGCACTGGCGGCACATCGGTTATAAAGAGGCCTTGTTCAAACACGAACTGGTCTATGATGAGTCATTGATTGGTAAAGGCGGATTCACAGAAGAATGCGCCTATAAGCAAACGAAGAAATGGCTAGATGTTGAGCTTGATTTTGACGCCGTCTTTGCTGGCGCTGACGACGCTGCTTTAGGTGTCTTAGTCGCACTGCGTGAACGGAAATTGCGGATTCCTGAGGATGTTTCAGTCGTAGGTTTTGATGATATTCCGCTTGCACGCCATCTTACTCCACCCCTGACGACTGTTCGTGCGCCCATTGAAGAGGCAGGTAGAGAGACAGTGAGAAAACTAGTGCAACTCATTACCGGTCAAACTGTAGAATCGAAAACAGTTCTACCAGTCGAAGTCATAAGACGTGGTTCCTGTAGAGTCACTTAATAAAAATGAGGCCGGGATACGGCCTCTGCACATTCTATTAAATCAACGAAAATCTGTCAGTCATTAACCATCTGAAGCGGTTCAGCACGACGAATGACAAAAAGCAAGGCAGTACGTTCTTGCCCATCAATTGAAACCTCAGTAAAACAAGGGGTACATGCAATGCCAATTTCATCATCGGTAAGATAACCGCTGGCAATCGCAATTGCTTTGACTGCCTGATTCACGGCACCAGCACCAATTGCTTGCATATATGCTATATGACTACCTCTCATCACACCAGCAATTGCACCAGCGACCGCAGTCGGACGTGACTTTGCAGATACCTTTATCATATTCATACCGGGAACATTCTGAACCATTGAACGCTGCTCCTATCGTAACGTTGGGCGAAATTGGAGAGTCGAGTGTAGTGCTGGTCAGCATCAACGCTCTTGGCTAGGTGCAGTTGCAGAGGATGACTAGTACTTCTATCTAGTTCTCAAACACCAAAGTTAAACCTCCATTTTCACGCTACCAGATCACACCTAAATATGTCCTAAAATAGCGCAAACTCGGTACATTTCTTCATTGATCTATTAACTACCCTCTAATCATCACTCATGGTAAATTTGAATGTAAAATATAACCAACGCCCGCGATAGTCTCTAGAAGCGTGCTATGCGTCCCCATTTTCTTTCTCATCCGACCGAGATATACATGGAGATAGTGATTCGCTCCCCTATATTCTGGCCCCCATACTCGGACAAGCAACTCGTCATGGCTAACAACTGCATCTAAATTAGTAGCTAATTCTGCAAGCAGCGCAAATTCAGTACGTGTGAGACGAATATCTTCATCCTTAAGAAAACTACGTCGCGAGCCAATATCCACGGTTAATTCGCCAATCTCGATACGCGCATCGGGAGCATCCGTTGTTTTTGCATCTCCAGCCCGCCGCATCACCGCATTCACACGCGCAACGAGTTCTTCATATCCAAATGGCTTAGTAATATAATCATCTGCTCCGATATTCAGTGCCTTTACTTTTTGCTCCTCCTGCGACAAAGCACTCAGAACAATGACGGGTGTTGACGGATCAAACTCACGCAACCACTGGCAGACCTCAAGTCCGGTCATATCTGGCATCTTGATGTCAAGTAGAATCAAATCTGGCTCTAGCTGGCGAATCATTTCAATGGCAGTCGTTCCATCTGGTGCTTCGTCAACTAAGAAACCGCGTTGCTCAAGATTTGAACGAACCAGGTGTCGTATGCGTTGTTCATCGTCTACAATAAGAACATGCGCGGGCGTCATTCTTCGCTTCCATCTTTTACTGAGTTTATTTACTGGATCTTATAGTATTCAACGTTTCAGACCAACCACCGCATCATGATTTACTATAAGGTAAACGTTATCCCCAATCCGGGGGACTTTCGGGTTTTTTGACGGCATAGACCAGTGTAATCTGACTCCACCACCACTGAGTGCAACAAGTCGGTATACACTGCCCGAAAACACACACTCAACCACTGTAACCGAAATATCACCTCGGACGCCAACTTCGATTTCATCGGGATGAATTAAGATCGCCTGCACATCACGGTTGACTTTAAATTTACCGATTGGAGTATCAGCTACACCATCCAACCACTGCAACACAGGAACAATGTTCTGTAGTTGTAGAAAACGAGCAACTTCCTGGCTAGCAGGTTCACGATATAGTCGCTCAGGCGCATCGATTTGGATGATTTCTCCGGCAGTCATGACAGCCACGCGATCCGCAACTGCATATGCTTCCTGTTGATCATGTGTCACATAGATTGCCGTTAAGCCTACCTGCTTAATGATGTTTCTCAAATCAATCATCAAACGTTGCCTCAGCGCCGCATCTAGCGAACCAAGTGGTTCGTCCAGCATGAGCAAAGTCGGATTAGGCGCCAGGCTACGTGCCAATGCGACCCGCTGTCTTTCACCACCGGATAACTGGGTAACGTCTCGATCCTCGAAATCTTGCAAACCGGTCAAAGCCAGCACCTCGCATATTCGTTCTGCTTGTCCTCCCCCCTTCTTCATGTGAAGTCCAAATCGTATATTTTCACGTACATTCAGATGGGGAAATAATGCAAAATCCTGAAACATCAACCCGAAACCACGCTCATGTACGGGAATGTGTTCGATGGACTGACCGTCTTGCCGAATTACACCTGTGTAAGCTTGTTCCAAGCCTGCAATCGTGCGCAGGAGTGTCGTCTTGCCACATCCACTCGGACCAAGCAAACAGAAAATCTCACCACGCTGAACTGTGAGTGTGACATCATGAAGAACTTGAGTATCATCGTACATTACGCTTAGATGTTCGACTTCGAGCATCAGAATTCGCCCATCCCGATAATTCTTATGCGTTCAAGCAGAATAAAACTCACAGAACAAATTGCCACAAGTATGACACTCAACGCCATCGCTTGTCCATAATTCGCAAATCCCGGTCGCCCTAGTAGTTGAAAGATCGCAATCGGCATCGTTGGCAGATCAGCCCTAAAAATGAAGAGCGAAGCCCCGAACTCGCCCAAACTCACAGTAAACGCAAATGTCGCCCCGACCAGCACACCACGACTGATAAGAGGGAGATCGATCCGACGCCAAACCCGCGATGGAGTAGCGCCAAGTATTGCAGCCGACTGACGCAACGACGGTGAAATATTGCGCAACGCGGGTAACACGCTACGTACAACGAATGGCATAGCCACCAGGGTATGTGCAACAGGAATGACAATCCACGACGAAACAAGATTAACCGGAGGTTCGTCCAGCGCGATCGTAAATCCAAACCCCAGTGTAACCGCACTTGCTGCCAACGGTAACATAAAGACCGGATCGAGAATGGAATACCAGCGTGCCCGACGCACCGCCAATAAATAAGAGGCAAGCACTCCAAGCGGAACAGCAATCACCATAGTAACCAATGCAAATTGCAACGAATTGCTGACGGCCTCAATTGGAGCCACAAATAACGCAGAACGACGCGTATTTTCGAGCAATGCCGTGTAATTCACAAATGAAAATCCGCCATCTGACATGAACGAGCGAAGGATTAGGGCAAGCAACGGCATAAATAACAAAACAGACATGAAGATCAAAATCAGCGCTAGGAAAACCCGTTCGCCAAGGCGCTGCGGATACCGGGCAATCTGTGTGGCACGCTGCCAATCCACCGTAGTATTTGATTGTAGGCGCGTATACAGGGTAATCATCCCAAACATAACCAATAATTGTATGACAGATAACGCTGAAGCAACCGGCAAGTCAAACAAACTGACTGCCTGTACATAGATTTCAACCTCAATTGTCGCAAATTGTGGTCCGCCGAGGATCAAAATCACTCCAAAACTGGTGAACGTAAATATATATACCAGAACCGCTGCCGAAACAATTGCAGGGCGCAGGACAGGAAGGCGAACATACCACCATAGCGACCAACCATGTGCGCCAAGTACGCGAGCCGCTTCTTCAATATGATAGCTTTGATTCGCCCAATATCCGGTAATCATGCGTAGTGCGATCGCGAAATTGTAGAAAACGTGAACGATCAAAATGATCGCCAGTGTACGTTCTAAATCCATCTGTATGCCTGAGTCAGGCACCAGGGTCACCAGTAGGTTATTGATAACCCCATTATCACCCAGAAGCGCACTGAATGCCGCGGCAACAATCACAGTCGGCAGCACAAACGGCAATGTGGACAAGGATAATAGCAAACTCTTACCGGGAAACCGATATCGCGTGAACACGTAGGCAGCAGGCAGCGCGAACACAAGCGTCAGCAGCGTAGATAAACTCGCCTGCCAGAACGTAAACCATAAGATTTCCAGATAATAGGGTTGACCGATGATCTCAAAGAAACTGCTCAGATCGAGCTTTCCATCAGGCCACAAGCCAATTCCAAGAATTGACATCAAAGGATAGAAGAAAAACAGCAAAAGGAACGCAAGCGGCACGAACATCAGCCCGTACCGCACACCATTCGCAATTGGATTGCGCACACCAAATGATCCGAATTTCATCGGAGAATTTCTTGAGTCCATGATCGCAACCAGCGCTCACGATTCTCGTTAATCAACTCGTAATCCACCGACGCAGGATTCTCAGGAATTGTGGCATACTCCACAAACAAATCAGGCAAGGCCGCTTCCTCATTTACGGGAAATACAAACATCTGCAAGGGCAAGTCTTCCTGAAAACTTAAGCCCAGCAAAAACTCAATGAACTGTTGTGCTTCCTCAACATGATCAGCCCCTTCAAGAATTCCGGCAAATTCGATCTGACGGAAACAGGTGCCATCATCAACAATCGCCGCCGTCGGCGCTTCTTCTGGCTGTGGATCAGCAAACAATACCTCTACAGGTGGACTGCTAGCATAGCTCACCACTAACGGGCGATCTCCATCTTCGGCAAGGCTGAACTCACCATAATACGCTTCCGTCCACCCATCAACAATCAACACATCATTTGCTTCTAGATCACGCCAAAAGTCAAGATAAGTATAGTCACCCTCTTCACCAAATTCGGCGATGGTGGTCAGCAAAAACGCCAAGCCAGGGGACGATGTAGCAGGGTTTTGAACGACCAGCAACCCGCGATATTGAGGAGCGGTCAGATCAAGTAAGTTATCAGGAGGATCAAGCTCATTTTCCATGAAGTATGCTCGATCAAAATTCAGGCACACATCCCCATACGTCACAGGAGTCACACGAAACTCATCTTGATCAAGTTCGAATTCATCAGGCACGAACTCCAATCCATCGGCCTCATATGGGGTGAATATCTCATTTTCTAATGCTCGACTCAAAAACGTATTGTCAACACCATACATGATGTCCCCAATAGGATTGTTACGCCGCAAGATGGCCTGGTTAACCATCACGCCAGCATCCGACAATAGCACAAATTCGAGCGTAGTTCCGGTTTTATCCTCGAACTCAGCAATCACATCTTCGCTAATGGCAAAGCTATCATAAGTAACAACGGTGAGCGTAATACCTTCCTGAGCATTGATGCTCAAACCAATAACAAGCATCAAAATGGCACCAACAACAAGCATCGCTCGCTTCAACATAGTCTCAACTCCCATAAATGGGACCAGGGAACGAAAAACACCCCTGTAACGCAGGGGTGTTTAGAGTCAACACAATTTAACTGTGTTACCTCCCTACGCCGGTATAACCCGGATCAGGTCGAAGGGTCGATGCAGCATTATGCATCCTCTCAGTCCGCTTAGCCGGACTCCCCTGGCCGTATATACATGTCAACTCAAAATAGCACACTTACAGAGAATTTCAAGACCACGCCTAGTACGAATCAGCAAAGCGACTCGATAACTCTGCAATATAGGCATCGAATTCATTGGCGTTACAACGTTCGACATAACGCATGAGCGCATTCCCATCAACCGAATACAGTGGATAACAACTGGTTGGCAATGCACCCTCCGGGACTTCCGAGATCACATCAGCACCGGGAGCAGGCAGAATCACACCATCAAGAGTACGCTCTAAACGCTCCACAATACGCTCAACCGTGACAATGACCGTATCAGCAGCATATGCTAATTCCAGATCGATACCGAGGTTGTTATTTAGAAGCACATCACCAAACCGGTCAGCAGCCAACCCATGTAGAACTGCTACATGTACAGGTATCGCTGGAAATGCCATCAAGACGTCGCCTGTATAGGGGTCTGAGACCGTTTTCACATCCGGGCGCAATCGAGGCAAATCCGTACCGATCCATGCCCGTGAAGGCATGAAGCCCACCCCAGATATCTGCGCTCTCAAGCCTGAAACCAGGCTAGCTTCTGTTTCTTCAATGATTTCAATTCGACCGTTTGCAGCCATGTCAGTGAACATGGGGGCCAGGCCAAAACTCTCCAACCCAAAGTAGCAAGTTCTGACTTTGGAGACACATCCAGCACCGACCAGCAAGTCGGACTCGTAGCCAGCGGTAAACGTGAATAAAGTTAAGTCATAGGGTCGCGAAGTTTGCGCAAGCAGTGAACTCACGAACGCTACTGGACGACGATGTGAAGTCATTCCACCAATAGCGAGCGTTGCACTATTTGGCAATCTCGCAACTGCTTCATGCAATGAGAGAAATTCTACCATTATCCAGCAACTGGTATTCCATTGATAACATCTGCTGCAAGACTATATCGCCCAAATGCCGGGACAATGTACGCACCCTGAACCATCTCACGCACAGATTGCAAGAGTTCTCGTGCAATGCGCACGCCTTCATTTGGGCCACCCTCACCCGCTTCAACCATTCTCTGCATAATCGCATCAGGAATCACGATACCCGGCACTTCATTATGCAAAAATTGTGCGTGCTTGTAGTTATAAAGCGGCATCACTCCCATCAGCACCGGCAATCCAAAATCTTCGCCAGCGATGGTACGATACCGTTTATGAAAACGTTCAAGTCGCGGCGGATCAAACACCGCCTGACCTAACGCGAAATCTGCGCCGGCAGCCTGTTTTTTGAGCGTCAGTTTGATCTCACGATCAAGATCATCCGCGCCCATGTTCAGAGCGCACCCAACGGTAAACGTGGTTGCACCACCAATCGAACTCCCTGCGAGGTCTTCCCCCATGTTCATCTTCTGCTTGATGAGTCCGATCAATTTGGAAGGCGCAATATCAAACTGATCCATTGCATCTGGATAATCACCGATTTTAGTCGGATCACCCATTGTGACAAATAAATTGCGCAGATCAAGCGCATGCGCAGCTAACAAGTCGCCCTGAATACGAAGCAGGTTTCTGCCTCGCGTCGGAAAATGCAGAACCGTCTCAATGCCTACACGAGCTTGAAGTTCATGACAGACTGCCCAGGGACTCATTCGCATCCGTGCCGCAGGCGTGTCAGCAATGTCAAGGATGTCTGCACCTGCTTCGCGCAACAAGCGTGCACTGCGGACTAATTTCTCAATATTGACGCTTCTCGGTGGTGCCATCTCAACTGTCGTTGTGAACAAACCCGCCGCTAAGCGGTCTGACAGTCCAGTTGGCCGTCGAACCTCAACTTCATGCTCTTCACCATTGGAGTCAAGAACTTGAACATCGGATTTAGTCACTACAGGAGAATGATCTAACGCTGCCCGCATTGCAGCAACATGTGCTGGAGTAGTGCCGCAACACCCACCTATAATTTGCGCACCCATTTGCCGAAATATTAGCGCATATTCACCAAAATAATCTGCCGTCGCAGGGTACATCACTCGCCCACGCAAAGACTCCGGGAAGCCTGCGTTTGGCATCGCAGAAATACGTGCATCAGGAATCGCTTCCCGCATAGATTGTACGATTCCGGCTATTTGGGCGGGTCCAGTCGAACAATTGACACCGATGATGTCGGCCCCGGCTTTATGTAACTCATGTGCTACACGCGCTGGAGAATAACCCAATAGCGTCCGATCATCCGGCGCAAACGACATCTGGGCAACCACTGGAATCGGATCACCGGCAGATTTCGCCTGTAACAACTTGATTTCCTTGATGACACTGACGATCTCATGATGATCGGTGAATGTCTCAAGCAAAATGAGATCGACTCTTGAATCGATTAAAGAGCGGATTTGTTCGGCAAACGAGGCGCGTAAATCCTCATCAGAGATACGCCCGTAAGGTCGCATCCGTTTGGTGAGCGGACCAACTGCACCGGCGATATATACGTTTTTGCGCCCACTGGCGGTAATCGCGCCACGCACTAGTTCTACTCCAGCACGATTCACCTCAACGACTTTATCGCTCAGACCGTATTCAGCCAGCGAATGGCGATTTGCACCGAAGGTATTCGTCTCAATAATATCTGCACCGGCATTCACATAGTCCTGATGAATTGATTGAACCAAATCGGGGTCTGTCAAATTTAGTGCTTCAAAACACGCGTCAATCTTGGCCCCTCGTTGGTGAAGTTGAGTTCCCATTGCCCCATCGGAAAGCAGCGGCTTCTCCCAGAGTAGTCGCTCGGCTAAGTTAGATGGCATTGTCAGATTCTTTCGGTTTATGGGCAGGTAGAATATAAGCGTCGATCAACAACGATGTATCAGCGATATTCATCCTCGGCATGGACCGCTTTCGACAGCGTCTCGACAAACGGAGCGCCAAAGATACCCGCTTCAGTAACAACACCACTCAAATAACGATTGGGTGTCACATCAAACGCAGGGTTGCGAGCATTGAAATGATCAGGAACAAGTGCATTTCCATACGGGGCGCGGACCTCGTCGGGACTACGTTCCTCAATTGGAATCAAATCACCATGAACGAGTTCTAGATCAATTGTAGATGTGGGCACGACCGTATAAAACGGGATGCCATTCTCTTTTGCAAGCACCGCAATCTGGTAAGTCCCAATTTTGTTGGCGAAATCACCATTTGCTGCCACACGATCCGCACCTACCAGCACCAGATCAACTTCGCCCTTTCGCATGAAATAGCCGGATGCTGTATCAGGGATAATATCGTAAGATACCCCCAACCGATCAAGTTCCCATGCACTCAATCTTGCGCCCTGTAAACGCGGACGAGTTTCATCAAGAAGCACATGAAACTTCTTTCCTTGTTCATATGCGGCACGTATCACACCAAGAGCCGTGCCGTAATCTACTGCCGCCAGCGCACCCGTATTGCAATGATGCATCAAAGTCATACCGTCTTTAATAAGATTCGCACCATGCACGCCCATACGACGATTAGTCTCCACGTCGGCATCGGCAATTGATTTCGCAGCATTCAACAAGGCCGCTTTAATCGTGCCGACATCATCTCCAGTAGCGTCGGCGATGCCAAGCAAGCGATCAATCGCCCACGCCAGATTCACCGCCGTTGGACGCGCTGCTTTTAGCGCAGTTGCCGCTTCAAACAGTTCAGCGTGCAACCTTGCAACATCTTCAGCCTCGCTGGTCTGTGCAGCCAGTGCCATGCCAAATGCCGCAGATGCCCCGATGGCAGGCGCGCCGCGCACAGTCATATCTTTTATGGCGGCTGCAACCTCCTGATATGAATACAAATCCACCTGAGCCAATGCCCAGGGGATTTGCTTCTGATCAATCATACGGACGGCACCATTGTGCCATTCGACGGTACGCATCGTGACTACTGAACCTGAGCGGTGAGGATTGCGCCAGCAATCACCTCATACGGGACCTGCCCACGTTCATAAGCAGGGCCAATTGGTTGCGGATCACTGTCGCCGATACGAATACGAATAGTTGGCGTACTGGCAACACCAGCGCGGCTACCCAGCGCCCCATCTGCCCGCAATTGATCTGCATCAGACGTACATTCCAGCAACTCTGCATAGTCTAGGTCAAATTCCTCAGCAATGTTCCGACCGATACTGTCCGTTACAGCACCGCTACGAGCAATACGGAACAATTCCTCATGAACCGGATAGAATCCACCCTCATAAGCTTCCGCAGCACACTCAGCTACACCACCGACAAATTCGGAAAGAGTCTGCGTTGGGATCATACGATACTCAAATTTCGCTTGCCCTGTAAGCACAAATTCCTCGACAAAACGGTCAATCTGAGGTTTGTATGATTGGCAATGAGGGCATAGAAAGTCCGCAAACTCGACAAGTGTAACCGGAGCATTCGGATTCCCCATGACGAAACCACCATCCGGCATCCGCCACTGGTAAATCTCACCGGATTCAAAATCAGAAGCGAATGTACCGTCATTGTTGACTTCCAGGAAGGGATAAATGTCTCCGGTCGCCCCGCCCTGATTTGCCTGATTTTGTAATAGAACAATGAATATTACCGCAGCAATTACCGCAATCGCCACGATTACCCCAATCATCACAAGATTTTGAGATGACTGGCGTGCATCTGTGTTGGTCTTCGGTTTGGATTGTGAACTCATTCTTGTCTCGCTTGATTTAATTTGCGTTGACGTAAAATATGGTATCTGAGACTCTAACCCACGTCATTTTAATTCCCAAGTGATGAAATTGTTAGGTTTTGTCCACAAACCCTTTACTGATATTAAGGAAAGGAACAAGGCGCGGAATGCGCGACCTATAGTCCAAATAGGTTTGCCCATAATACTCCATCATACGCCGTTCTTCATA
This sequence comes from Anaerolineae bacterium, assembly GCA_034435595.1. Taxonomy (GTDB): domain Bacteria; phylum Chloroflexota; class Anaerolineae; order Aggregatilineales; family Phototrophicaceae; genus JAVJSU01. The sequence continues at coordinate 15,953 of DAOTXA010000653.1, forward strand.
AATTGATCCAAATACAAAATACGTAGTTAACACGACACAGTATCCGAAGTACGCCGAAGTCATCGTCATCACAGGCCAGGAAAGCATCAGCGCAAACAAGTACAAAGGATGCCTGACCAGCGCATACATGCCGCGAGTCTGTAAACGCTCTGATGGCAAAGGCAGCGGCGCACCTGAAATATAGGCATAAAGTTGCTTTAAGCCTAAAAACCGGAGCAAGTCGATCTGTATAAGCGAAATAGCTACCCCCAAAATACCAGTAATTTGCACGAAAACCAGAAAGGGCTCTAAGCTAATTGGAAGCGACCATAAGATCGGACCGGGATCGCAAGCCATCAAATAGATCACGGGTAGAAGCGTGACAACGGCGACAATATTGTAAAATACCCTATATAGACCGTGATAGGTGCGTTCGCCAAACCAATCTCGAAACCACAACTTGCCCCGCCCCGCCAGGAAACTGTGAAAAACCGCATATAGACTGAACACGATCAAGACAGGTAGCATTGCTTACCTCAACATTCAAGCCCTGCACTCAAAAATCATTTGAATTATTGCGGCGATCAAATTCATGGTCAAGCGAATTGAACGACCCTCAATAACATATTCACATGAACAGCTTATAACAGATAATCGGAACATGCCGCCCACAATTTTATTTGATCCACCTACCTGCGAAATTCTCGCTTGAGACCCGTTGCCGAAAAACTCCGGCGACAACACTAAAATGGCGAAATTAAACCTTGCTTAAGCGCTAATCGCGTTATTGAGAGTGTCTGGTCTGTTATACTGATATAAGTTATAAGGCGTCTTAAAGGCGCGTTTATTAGTAATCGGCTCGAAAGACAAAATTATGCATATCGTCGAAATTATTGACCGAAAGAGCATTGGCCTACCACTCTCAGAGGAAGAAATCAACTGGTTTATCGATGGCTATACACGTGGGGACATCCCAGATTATCAAGCATCTGCACTTCTAATGGCCATTCGAATTCACGGAATGACGACAGAAGAAACGACTGCTCTTACCATTGCGATGGCTCGATCAGGAGAACAGCTTGATCTATCAGACATTACCGATTATGCGGTAGATAAACATTCATCCGGTGGTGTTGGTGACAAAACTTCCCTCGTAGTGCTGCCGCTTGTGGCCTCCTTCGGCGTTTATGTCGCAAAAATGAGTGGGCGTGGTCTGGGGTATACAGGCGGCACACTCGACAAAATTGAGGCCATCCCAGGCTTTCGCAGTGACCTGGATGAAAATACGTTCAAGCAATTAGCACGTAAAAATGGTATCGCACTCGCCGGTCAGACACGCCGCCTTGCACCAGCGGACGGCAAACTCTACGCACTTCGTGATGTAACTGCAACTGTTTCCAGTATTCCGCTCATCGCTAGCAGCATCATGAGCAAAAAGTTAGCAGCAGGGGCAAATGGCATCGTCCTAGATGTTAAAGCAGGTTCTGGCGCTTTTATGGCAGACGTAAATAGCGCCCGTGAACTTGCCCAAACAATGGTGGAAATTGGACAACGAGCCGGGCGCGACATGGTGGCAGTTATTTCAGATATGAACCAACCGCTCGGTTCAGCAGTCGGTCATGCCCTTGAAGTACGGGAGGCGATCGAAACGTTAAATGGCGGTGGACCGTCAGATTTTCGAGAACATTGCCTAGAAATAAGCGCACACATGCTGCGATTGGCCGGTAGAAATGAGAAGTGGACTGATTTGACTCAAAGCCGATCCATACTCATCAAAGCGCTCGAAGCCAAACAAGGATTGAACAAGTTCCGCAATATGGTTAGCGCACAGGGAGGCGACACGTCATATGTCGACAATCCTGACAAGTTACCATGGGCTAAATTTATTCAATCGGTCGAGAGTGAGCGACAGGGGTACATTTCACAAGTTGCAGCAGATTTTGTTGCCCGTGCTGCCTTCTTGCTTGGAGCCGGACGCGAGAAAAAAGGTGATCCCATTGATCTGGCAGTGGGGATTTTGACTCACGTCAAAGTGGGTGAGCGAGTGGATGTAGGCACAAAACTTGCAGAAATTCACGCTAACGATCCGACGCGTTTATCAATCGCACAAGAACTGCTGCGGGACGCAATCGAAATCTCCGAAAATCCAGCAAAACCATTACCGCTATTTTACGACACGATCCAGGGATAAAAGATCGCCAGATTCGGTAAACGAGAATAAGTGAAGTTCAGCATTCTGATAGAAACCGTCAACAAAATCACTCGACATCGCCGTTAGAAGCGATTGTCTTGTATTTGTCTTTTGTATATTCTGCAACAAGTAAGTCGCTGCATTATAAGTATGCGCAGCAATAATCCCTGGCTCTGGTGCAAATTGATCGCTATCAAGATATACGGTGCGAAACGCGTCATCAGGACGCGCACTTGAGGCAAGTACAGTCATATAGTCAATATCAAAAAATATAGAATAATTCTCTGTCGTCGCCTCTATGCCAACATACTCTGGCGACTCAAGCATGGAAGGAATATCCATATGTGCAAACAGCAAGACATTTGTTCGCTCTGATACTCCATCCCAGTATCCGGCAACCAATACGGGCAAATCTGCGGAAACGTTCTGAACATCCAATGAACTCGCATGTTTACCCAGCACGATGGCTGCTTCAATACTAATGTCAGTTGACAAAGCACGCATTCGCTCTACCGCCGTCTCGACAGTTCCGCCATCATCGACTGCCAGCAAGACTACGTCATCTGCTGCAATTTCGCCAATAGCCAAGCGTACTGAATAAAGCGCATTGTATCCAATCTCACGATCCGCCCCCTCAAAAGGAGCAAGTAGCGCAATTCGAGCAACAACTGGCGCATCCACAATCGCACAGGCCATCAAAATCTGCCCAAGACAGAGCAAAACACCAAACATGACGATCCTGCTAACAACCATTGGAGAGATGTTCCTCATATGTTGTTGCAAAGTCATGATATCCGTCACTACGGCAATCAGCACGGAAGAAAAAGAAATTGCTCGCTTCGGGGTTCACGACTGCTTCCATAGCACTTAACCCCGGATTCGCAATCGGGCCTGGAGGCAACCCACTGACACGGTATGTGTTGTAATCAGATATCACGCCTTGATAATCTGCAACCGTAATGCGCGGCCACCAGGCCCCCGGCTCTCCCAGGGGATATTGAACGGTAGGATCAGCTTCTAAGCGCATATCGATATCAAGACGATTCTTGTACACGCCTGCAATAAGCGCATGTTCATCATCATGCACAGCCTCCCTCTGGACAATAGAAGCGAGTGTCACTACCTCATAAAGTGTCCATCCCTGCGCAGAGGCCATGACCTCTAAGTCACGCGATACACGTTGCAAAAATGTGTCCAATAGAATGGTCCTAAGTTGCGGCGCAGTAATATTTGGCGGCAAGCTATAGGAATCAGGATACAAAAACCCTTCGAGAGACAGGCCCAACGGGATGCCTAAACGCTGTCGTACTCCCTCGTCAATTACTACCCCACGGCCCACAAACGTCAAGAAATCTTCCCCGGTGAACGCAAACAAGGGATTCTGGTCAATTGCTGACGCTACTTGTTCAATACGCCAACCGGGTAAAACAGTCAATGATATTTGACTTAAACTGGAGTCTGTCAATGCGTAGGCAATCTCTCGAGTGGATTGTGCTGTATTCAGGAAGTACGTCCCAGCTTCAAAAGCAACGTCCAACCCTTCGACGCGGGCGAAGGCAGTGAATAGCCCTCCATCTCGAATCAAACCGGTAGATTCCAGATTCGTACCGATAACGGTTGCAGTATCTCCGCTGGATACCGTGAAGCGTATCGGAGAAGTGTCCAATCCAACCGGCCTATCGAGGTCATCCTGTCGGGATACCAGTTGAATGCGTAAAATCATAACCCTGGCGAAACTTGCGAGATCGTCGCCCGCTAGTAATAGGACTAGGCCCGAGCATATAGCCACCGAAAATACCAGCGCAACAGATAGCCCAAGGAATGCGCGAATCGCACGATTCAAAATAGAAACCATTCCACTTTATATACCAACATCTTTACTAACTGCATTCAGGCGAACCGTCGTCTTCATCAAAACACGGTACAGCCAGGCCATCACGAACAGCATCCAGATAACGCTGCAAAATTACTCTCGCTGCGAGGTCATCAATTGGTGCCTCTTTCTTTCGGCGCAAATCACGCGCTAGTGCTTTTGCATCATGGCTGGAAAGCGTTTCGTCCCACAACGTAACCGGGACAGATACAGATACCTTCAAGCGTGCAACCCATAGCCGTACACGGTCCGCTTGCGTATACGCATCAGCCGTGGCATCTTGATCGGACGGAAGGCCAACCACGATCCCTACTGCACCTTGTTCGTGGACTAATCGGTCGATTCGCTCAAAATCTTCACGTTTCGACTTACGCTGTAACACAAACAACTCCCGCGCTATCAGCCACGACTCATCGCAAACTGCCAGGCCGATTCGTTTTAAACCGTAGTCAATACCGATCAAACGTCCCCGTATCATGGCTGCATATCCGATTCTACATCTATCACAATTCGCGAAGGCAAAATAGGCAAACGAGAAAACCAATCCGGCGACAGAAAAACTTGCGGCTCAACGCCATCGGCAAGATCAATTTCACGAGAAAGGTACTCAATCACATCATCAATGTTTTCCCCGGCGACGCGGTCGCGCAGCACAGTTCTATCTAACTGACCTCGCACACGCACACTACCGGACATCGAGAAACTTACGCTTCCAGTTGCGGGATCAATCATCGCGGGACCAAGCACATAACGAATGCTTGCCGGATCAATCACACGGCCCCGTGGAATTTGGGCAGACATACGAGCAAATACGATCTCCTGAGCACGCAATTCATCAACTGCTAGTGCTTCGACCTGTGCACTCATAGTCACTGCCAGCACTTCGGCACGGTCGCCGACCTCAGCACTAAATTGGATTAGTTCAGACTGTGGAACAAGCCGTATAGTTTCTTGAATGACAAATTGGTTAGCGTCAAGCTGCGCATTCATATCTTGAGAAGCACGAAATTGCAATTGTGCATTCATTTGACGGAGCAACGAAGCTCGATCCGCCTCACTAATCACAAAGACCGCCCGGTTTTCACCGCCAAACATCGCCGTCGGATTCGTCACGTTCACACTGTTTTCCAGTGGACCCACAACAACGTTGATCTGGTCTTCGGCAACATTACCAATTTCACCTGCTGACGCCGGAATCGCTTCTACAGGCACAACTACAGTCTGCCCTACCCCGGCTGGAACCACCGTCTCACGCGTTGTTCGGAACACCACCGGGTTGTTCCTATCTGTACTTACCTGCGTGTTCAATGGAATTGCTACAACACTCGATGTCCGGTTGATAAATTCAACATCACCTCTAGCACGTGCGGCGTCGCTCTCCGCAGTCCCCGTTGCCAAAATCGATGCCGTATCGGTCACATCCGCACGAAGAATCACGGCCGGCACAATGGCATTTTCCACATCAACCTGTCGTGTCCGTAACTCAGGGTCAACAGTAACAGACACCTCAGCCTCAATGACCTGTTCTGCAAGCGTAAGAGCAATTGTCGCAGAGGGGATCACAATGTAAGCCAATACACCCAGAATCGCAAGCAGCATAATCATCACCGTAATCCGCACGCCCAGCCTTAATATCATAGGCGGCACAGTCCGCTCAGATCGAACACGGCTGGCGACATCTTTGAGATCATCCGGTTCCGGTGCAGCATCGGGACGTTGATAGCGATTTGTAAATACCTTGGCACGTCCGCGTTTCCAGCGACTGTGTTCACTCGCACCGATGGTTTCAAATGTACTGATATTGAGTTCGATGGCGTTTTTGATAACTTCGCTATCATGCGTGACCAGTGCCAGCCGGATTGCTCGTCGCATCGCCTCACGCTGAATCAGCACCAGATCGAGTTTGCGCCGCAGGGCCGTTCCCTCCTCCGGCCAAACCAGTAGGACACGACTTCCCCGGTAAAACGACAGTCGATCCTTGAGAGAGACGACATCTTCTCCGGCTTCGATCTGTACAAATTCAGGCTTTGACGACATCAGAAAGAATCCGAATACGCAGAATTTACGAGTTCACGGAAGCGGCGATTACCTCACGCGCACGCTCTAGCGCATCCGGCAGCTTACTACTGTCTTTGCCGCCAGCCTGCGCCAGTGTTGGGCGACCACCACCTCCACCACCGACAACAGCCGCCGCCTCGCGCACGATGTTTCCTGCATTCAAGCCACGCTTGGTCAGATCGTCCGTAACGACAGCGATCAGTTGCGGCCTACCATCAATATCGCTACCCGCGACAAACACACCACTCTTGGCTTTGCCCCGGAACCAGTCAGACATCTCACGCATGGTGTCCATCGGCACGCCCTCAAGCTGTGTCACCAGCGCTGGAACGCCATTAATTTCTTCCATTTGACCGATCATCTCATCGAAGGTCAAGCGAGCCAGATCACGGCGCAGCTTGTCAATCTGTTTTTTGCTCGCACTCAGATCATCTTGCAAAACGTTCAAACGGGCCGAGACATTATCCGGGGTGGTTCCCAATTGTCCGGCAATCTGACCGAGTCTGTCCAACTGCTGCTGGACAAATTCGATAGCTGCACGCCCCGTAAGGGCTTCAACACGCCGAATCCCCGCACTGACACTCCCTTCGCTGGTGAACACAAACGAACCAATTTCAGCCGTTTCGCCCACATGTGTACCGCCACACAATTCATAGCTATAACGCCCGCCATCATCGCCGATAATGATGGTACGCACTGTATCTCCGTATTTCTCGCCAAACAATGCCATCGCACCCTCGTCACGCGCCTGCTGAAGTGGTTTCGTCTCCGAGAGTACGCGATGATTTTGCAGGATCGCCTCGTTGACCTCGGCTTCGATCGCCTTCAATTCGTCTGTACTAACTTTTGCATCATGCGCAAAGTCAAAGCGAAGGCGATCTGGCGCGACCAGCGAACCACGCTGTTGAACATGTGCCCCCAGATGGTTACGTAACGCCGCGTGCAGCAGATGCGTCCCCGTATGATTGCGCAAAATATCCGCACGGCGCTGCGCATCAACCTCTGCGTGAACTGAATCACCCACTTTCGGCATTCCTTCAACGACTTCGCCAATATGAACGACCAGCCCGTCGACAGGTCTGCGCATCGCCTCAATCTCAACTGTCCAACCATCACCGGAGATAACACCCGTGTCGCTCACTTGACCGCCCGATTCGACATAGAATGGTGTCACATCCAACACCAGTTCAACCTTATCGCCGACCATCACATTCCCGGCAGGAAATCCATCTTGCGTCACCGCCGCTACCACTGCATCAATCGCAGTATCTCCATATGGATCATAAGCAACGCCACCCTCATTGAGGTAACCGTCTTGCTTGAGTGCAACCAGCAGTTCGGCATAAGTTTCCGCTGCGACCGCTTCGCCCATTGCCTGACCACCACCGCTCACCGCCGCGTGTTCTTCTTCCGCCGTCTCGAAGCCAGACATATCGACATTGTAGCCGCTCTCACTGACAATATCTTGCGTCACTTGAATAGGCAAGCCAAGTGTCGCCTTAAGGTAAAACGCTTTCTCGCCGGATAGCGATTCGCCCTTTGACAATTCGCCGAGCATTGCGTTTAACTCACTCACACCACGATCCAACGTGCGGTGGAAGCGGTCTTCTTCCTGTGTGATCGCTTTTACAATCGTGTCACCTCGTTCGACCAGTTCGACGTAATGACCGCCCATTGTCTCGACCACTGTTCGGGCAACTTCGGCAAGGAATGGCTTATCAAAGCCCAGCTTTTTGCCGAAACGCGCCGCCCGACGAATTACCAGCCGACAGACGGAATCGCGTCCTTTTGCTCCAGGTAGTACACCATCGCCAATTAGAAATACAGCCGCCCGCATGTGATCGGCAATCACACGATATGGCACAATGTTTTCATCACGCTGAGAATCGGTCGTTCCTGCAAGGCGTTGTGTTGTATCAATTAATGAGGTAAACAAATCGGTACCGTAGACCGAATCCGCACCTTGAATAATCGAGGTCATACGTTCCAAGCCGAGTCCGGTATCTACACCAGGCGCGGGAAGCGGATCATCGTGGTCTCCAGTATGTGCCGGGTCTGCTTCGCGACGATTGAACTGCATGAACACAAGATTCCAGAATTCAAGCAAACGATCGTCATCGGCCTGAAGAGAGGCAATAATACTATCTTCGCCCTGCTCCGGGAACTTATCCCAGAAAATTTCGCTATTCGGGCCACACGGACCGGTTTCCGCCATTTGCCAGAAGTTTTCTTTCGGCCCCATGCGAGCAATCCGATTTACCGGTACGCCGACTGCATCCGCCCACAGTTCAAAACTCTCGTCATCCTTCTCGTAGACCGTCACCGCCAGCCGGTCCACAGGAAAACCGTATACTTCGGTAATCAGTTCCCAGGCGAATTTCATCGCATCTTCTTTGAAGTAATCTCCGAAGCTAAAGTTCCCCATCATCTCAAAGAACGTGTTATGTCGTAGCGACGGCCCCACTTCTTCAAGGTCGTTGTGCTTTCCGCTCACACGCATACACTTCTGCGCAGTCGTCGCCCGTTTGTAGTCGCGCTGTTCATTTCCAAGAAACACATCTTTGAACTGCACCATACCTGAATTGGCGAACAACAATGTGGGGTCGTTGCCCGGAACCAGCGACGACGACGCCACATGGCGATGTTTCTTGCTAATGAAATAATCCAGATACGCCTGACGCACTTCGGCGCTGGTCATCAATTTCATAGACGGGGAATCCTTATCGGTGGCCACCTTAAATGGTGCAGAAATTATAGCATGTTGCTAGGTCATCACAAGAGACGCGATTTGTTCGTACCGCAGACCTTTCCTTGAGAAACCACAGTCGTTCTATATAATATCCGTCATTAGCGACTCAGTTAGCGGGGAATACGCCAATGGCGACTATTGACGAACAAGTAGAAGTCCTCATGTACGGAGCCGAATACGGTGACCCGGAAACGAAGGAAAGTATGCGCAAGGAACTACGTGCACGCCTCATAGAAGCACAGGAACAGGGACGTCCCCTGCGCGTCTACTGTGGTTATGATCCACGCACATCTGACTTGCACCTCGGTCATACAATTTCGATGCGCAAACTACGTCAATTTCAGGAGTTCGGGCACGATGTTACGTTCCTGATCGGGACGTTCACCAGTCTAATTGGTGACCCATCGGATAAAGACAAAGCTCGTGATCAACTTACTGCCGAGCAAGTTGACGAAAATGCCCGCACCTACGCAGAACAGGCCTTCAAAATTCTGGATCGTGACCTCACGCGGGTGCGCCGTAACGATGAATGGCTATCCTCGCTGGACTTTGCCGACATCATCCGGCTTGCCAGCAACTTCACCGTGCAACAGTTTATGGTAAGGGAGAACTTCGCAAAGCGAATCGATGAAGGCGCTCCAATTTATTTACATGAATTCTTCTATGCACTCATGCAGGCCTACGACGCCGTTGCACAGGAAGCCGATGTTCAGGTCGGTGGTCAAGATCAACTATTCAACATTCTTGTCGCAGGTCGCAAACTCCAGCAAGGATTGGGGCAAAAACCGCAGGTCGCTATAATCACGGGCGAAAGCCTTCCGGGAACTGATGGCGACATCAAAATGAGCAAGAGTTTAGGCAATCACATTCCGCTTCTGGCACCTCCCGGCGACATGTTTGGCAAAGTCATGAGCGTACCCGACAAAGCCATGCCGATCTATCACAAGCTGATTCTTGGATGGTCGCCAGATCAGGTTGCACAATTGGAAAATCAGCTTGCAGATGGCAGCCTTCATCCCAACGATGCAAAGATGCGACTCGCACGCGAGATTGTGGGGATTTTCCATAGCTCTGAAGATGCACAAAGCGCTCAAAATGAGTGGGATAGAGTTTTCCGCAGTGGTGGAGATGGTATCCCCGAGGACATTCCTGAAGAGATTTTACCGGCAGAAGAGCGCGTCACTGACATTCTTCGCCGTCTGAACATGGTCAGCAGCGGGAAAGAGGCAAAACGCATGATTGACCAGAAGGGCGTCCGCATGGATGGAGAAACAGTCAGTGATATTCAAGCGACTATCAGCCCGGATGCCCTGCCAATAGTGCTACAGGTCGGAAAACGCAAATTTATTCGCCTTGTTAATGA
>DAOTXA010000654.1:0-4721 GCA_034435595.1 Anaerolineae bacterium
ACCGGGATCGCCTTCACCTGCGCGGTATTGAGCAACTTCACATGGAATCGCTTCTGGGTTTACCCGGATTCTCGCTCGCGGTCCATCAGGCGACAACTTGCACAATTCGCGCTCATCAGCACAACAGGCGGTATCGCCCGCACCACATGGGTCACACTCGCATATGAGCCTGTCGGCTATGCATTAATGCCCGTATTGCTCCCAGTCATTCAACTATTCAACCCGGCATACTCGCCATCAGGAACGGCAGAAGAGAAACTCGGCACGCTTGTCGCCCAGTTGATGGGTATGGTCGTAGTCATGCTGTGGAATTTCTTCGCCAACCGCTTGTGGACGTATAACGACGTGGAAAGCTAAATTGGTACGCATCGGCATCGACTACACACCCGCCTACGAACAAGGCGGCGGCATCGGTCGCCTTGTTCGTGATCTGATAAGCTATCTCGCCAAAGCCGACTCCAAAACCAACTATCGCCTGTTTATCGCTGGAACAGGTGACTCTCCACCGGCATTGGCCCCCAACTTCACGTGGCGTACCACCCGATTGACTCCGACATGGTTAGCTCGTATCTGGCATCGTGCGCACCTATCTGTACCCATAGAGACATTTACCGGCCCCCTTGATCTCTACCACGCTACCGATTTCGTACTACCACCAGTTCGGCGATCCACGCGGACCATTGTCACGGTTCATGACCTATCATTTGTCCGCGTACCTGAAACCGCTACGCCGAGCCTGAAGGCCTATCTGGACATCGTAGTACCGCAATCTGTACGCCGAGCAGACCATGTTATCGCCGACTCCGCCGCTACCAAACGCGACCTGATCGACCTGTATAATCTTCCATCTGAGAAAATCACTGTACTATTGAGTGGCATTGACGATCGCTTCGCTCCTTTTACAGGCGATCCCGCCACCGTTCTGCGAAAGTATCAGATTCCGCAAAAACCCTACATCTTCTCTATAGGGACCGTTCAGCCACGCAAGAACTATGCACGCATCGTCAAATCGCTGGTTCAACTGCGCGACAGTGGCCTCGATATTGACCTCGTGATTGCAGGCGGTAAAGGCTGGCTAGATGGCTCTCTATATCAAACGATCAAAGATACGGGTATGAGCGACCATATACATATGATTGGCTTTGCAGATGAAGCCGATATCCCCGTTCTTTACAGCGCCGCGACCTGCACCGCCTTTCCATCCCTGTATGAAGGCTTCGGATTTCCCGTCCTTGAGTCGATGGCGTGCGGTACGCCTGTCGTCACATCGAATGTGTCCTCGTTACCTGAAGTCGCCGGGGACGCGGCACTGATTGTTGATCCATACGACGTAGATGCGTTAGCAAATGCCCTGCGCAAACTGACCACTGATGAAGCCATGCGTGATCTACTGATTCAACGTGGATTCCAACAGGCAGCCAACTTCTCGTGGGATGATTCTGCCAGATCGTTAAAAGAAATTTACTGGCGCGTCCTCGCATAGCCACAGTGCTATAATTACGGTTGCGTGCTTTCAACAGATATGGAAATCATAAATGACCGACGAAACCAAGCGGGTAGAGGATTCCAGCGTGACCCTCAGTGTGATGATGGGGCCACAGGACACCAATGGCTTAGGCAATGTACACGGCGGGGTTATCATGAAACTCGTCGATGAGGCCGGGGGAATCGCCGCTATGCGCCATGCACGCCGCCCCGCCGTCACCGTTGCTATGGACTCAATGACGTTCATGGAACCAATACGTGTAGGGATGCTCGTACAGTTCAGCGCCCAGTTGACCTATGTAGGGCGCACCTCAATGGAGGTTCGCGTTGAGGTCACAGCGGAAAACCCCATCGTCGGCACAACGGCGGTCACGAACACCGCTTATCTGGTATACGTTGCACTGGACGACACGGGTATCCCAACGTCTGTCCCCGCGCTGACCTATGAAACCGACGACCAACGCAAACTTGCAGCGCGGGCAAAAGAGAGACAGGCGTATCGCAAAAAGCAGCGGCAACAGGAGGCGAACACGCAATGAGCGACGATAACAATAGCTCCTCTGCCCTACTAAGATTGCTAGGCAATACAGGGTCAAAACCCATACTAGATTTGGATACACCTGACTTAGGGTTAGCAGACCATCGTCCCTACCCTTTCATGGCGATTGTCGGCCAGGTTGAAATGCGAACCGCACTCATTCTCTCGGTCATCAATCCAGATATTGGTGGTGTTCTGCTCATTGGCCCACGTGGAACCGGTAAAACAACGGCAGTTCGCAGCTTGACGGGTGTTCTGCCCGATGTTGAGGTTAGCGATTGCGAGGAAGGCGTCCTTCCCATTGATCTTGAACACCCGGACGCCAAAGTCCTTTATCCTGATTGCTATGAACGCCATCATAAGGGCGAAGCCATCTCACACTTTGAAAACGTTCGCCTGGTCGAACTACCCCTCAACGCACGCCTGGAGGATGTCGTCGGTGGCATCAATGAACGCGTCGCTGTGCAACGCAACGCGATCCGCCTGGAACGCGGTATTCTCGCCCGTGCAGACCGCAATTTACTTTATGTCGATGAAGTCAATTTGCTAGAAGATCAAATCGTCGATGCAATTCTGGATGCCGCCGCACAGGGCAGTTACACCGTTCGGCGCGGAGCAATGGCAGGAACATACCGTGCGCGATTTGTGCTGATCGGCTCTATGAACCCGGAAGAAGGTCGTCTGCGCCCGCAAATCATGGACCGCTTCGGCCTGCGCGTCAACGTTGGCGGACTTACCGACCAGCAAGAACGTCTCGAAGTCTACAAACGCAATCGTGCTTATCGTCAGAATCCCACCCAATTCATCCGCCAATGGGAACTGGAAACTACTCAGGCTCTCGAAGATATATTCGTCGCACGGGAATTACTCAAGAAGACGAATGTGAACGATGAGACGTTAGACGCCGGCCTGAAACTTGTTCAGTCGCTCAAAATTGACTCAGTTCGTGCTGAATACACCATGTTTGAAGCCGCCCGTGCGATGGCTGCCGCAGATGGTCGCACAGAAGCTACACTTGACGATTTGCACATCGTCGCACCGATGGCCCTTCGGCAGCGTCGCAGCCCCTTTATGGCGAATTTCTTTGAAATCCAGCAGGAAGAGGATCGCAAAATCCGTGATTGCATTGACGAAATCACCGCCTGAAGCGTCCAGCACAAACTCAGACTCACGCGCCTTATTCGCTGGCGTGTTTCTACTCCTATTCTGGATCAGCTATGCTGCCTTGCCCTGGTTAACGACACCGACCGCTGCTGGACTTACGTTTTCCGGTATCGATTTCGCCGAATGGAGCAGCCTGCACCCGGCTATACGCGCAGAAAGTCCGGCACTACTTACCAGTATGCTACTGCGACTCCCCCCGGTATTCGCGTTGTGGATCGCTGCTCTCAACGCAACTGTTTTCGCCTCCGGCGGCATGATCCGCTGGTTGGTTCTTGTCGCGGTTACAGTTAGTCTGGTTGCCCTGATGCCCCCGCTTGAATTCTTCACAGCAGGATGGGCACGCAACGACCCTAATTACGAACAGCAATTCACGATGATGATTGTCGCGGTAATCGGCAGCGGCATCGCAGCCAGTGGCCTACTTACGAAATTCAGGGCCATACTTTTGGCGCTGATCGCACTCGCCGGACTCCTTACAAGTATCGTCGGATTCCAACGCACATATGGACTGATAGACGAATTTGGCATTTCAGCCGCATTTGGACCCGGCCTGCTATTCACATGTATACTGTTTGCAAGCGTCTTGATTTGGGGAATTTGGTCACTGAGAAGCATATAATTCAAATAGGGCAGCCCTAACAATCTGTCTGCCCTATTTTGCACGCTATGAAGTTATGAATTCACGTGAATTACGTGTTGCTCATGCGTTCCTGGATATAGGTTACCGCTTGACCCACAGTCTCGATCTTCTGTGCATCCTCATCGGTGATCTCACCACCAAACTCTTCCTCGAACGCCATGATCAATTCGACCAGGTCAAGCGAGTCTGCTTCAAGATCATCACGAAAATGAGCATCCGTTTCGACCCGATTTTCTTCCACACCCAGCAAATCTACGACAATCGCTTTAACCCGCGCTTCGACGTCTGCCATCGTTACCTCCCGTCAGGGGAACTTCTATAATTGAACAGCAACATTATACAGATAAACAGGCTCTCTGCCAGTACGATGACCGCATTGACATCCGGTGATTTCGTAGATAGCATAAGCATCTGCTTGTTGTATAAACACTCAACCAATGACAAAAGTTACTAAAACCGCTATGCAACCTCCCACAACTGAAAGTCGCAAAGCCGATCATATCCGCATTAACCTGGATGAAAACGTGCAGTTCCCGAACCTGACAACGGGACTAGAAAACTATCGGTTCATGCATCAGGCCGTACCGGAAGTTGACATGGCGGCGATCAGCACCGAAGTCAATGTATTCGGAAAATCGCTTAGCGCACCAATTTTGATCTCCTCGATGACCGGCGGCACCGATATCGCCCGCCGGATCAATCGGCATCTCGCCGAAGCCGCACAGACTCACCGCATCGCAATGGGGTTAGGGTCACAGCGTGCCGCCGTTGAAGACGCCAATCTTGCAAATTCGTATGCCATCCGCGATATCGCCCCAGACATTTTGCTTTTCGCTAACATTGGTGCGGTGCAATTCAACTATGGCTATGGCGTTGAACAGTGCCGCCGTGCCG
>DAOTXA010000655.1:0-1896 GCA_034435595.1 Anaerolineae bacterium
TTCTGCCGCACGTTTAGCGATTGCACGACCGCGCCACGTAACGGGCTGGTTTCTGGCTGCTACCCGCTGGATGAGTTCTACAAAGAACGCGAAGAATACGATATCCTGATGAACATCAAAAAGGAATCGTAGCAGGCGGTCAAATATCAATGTTGGGGGACACGCAAACCGGGTAGCGCGGCAAAGTAATATGATGTTGTAGTTGTGAAAGCACGGACGGCTCGTCCTGCTCAAATCATTGCCACATTATCATGCACACTGCCGTATCTTGATAAGCGTTCCCCTGCGATTTTATCAGCGGATATGCAGCGAATTGAGGCGCATTCATGTATAAAACCCTTCTTGTCGGAACCGGTGGCATTGCCCGTCAACATGTGAAGAGTGTGAATTCACTTTCTGATCGGGTCCAACTGGTGGCGGCGATGGATATTGACGGCGAAAAACTAGCGGCGTTTTGCAAGACCTATAATATTCCCCGTCATTACACCGATCTCGACACCGCCCTGGCGGAAGAAGCACCCGATTTCGTGATCATCGCCTCCCCGCCGTATGTTCATGCCGAACAGATCATCAAATCGATGGAAGCGGGTTCGTGTGTGCTGTGCGAGAAGCCAATGGTCGCCTCACTTGCAGAGTTCGACGCCATCACCAAGGCCGAAGAACGCACAGGGCGCTATGCCGCCAGCGTGTTCCAGCAGCGATTTGGAGCCGGGGCGGTGCATCTAAAGAAACTGACCGAATCTGGCGAACTGGGGCGTCCGCTGGTCGTCGTCTGCCAGACGACATGGTATCGTGGGCAAGATTACTATGATGTCCCGTGGCGCGGCAAATGGGATACCGAAGTTGGCGGCACGACCGTGATTCACGGCATTCACACCATCGACATGACGCTGGATATTCTGGGTCCCTGGCGCGAAATTCGTGCGGTTAAAGGCACACTCGACCGTGATATTGAGGTCGATGACGTGATGATGGCAATTGTCACGTTGGAAAGTGGCGCGATGATGAGCATCATCAACAGTGCGCTTTCGCCCCGGCAGGAAACCCGCGTCCGCATTGACTACCAGCGTGTAACCGCCGAAGTCGATTATCTCTATGCCCACCAGTCAAAAGACTGGCGCTACACCCTGCCGGATGGTTCGCCAGATACGGAATTGCTGGCGGCGTGGTCGCACATCCGCGATAACCCGATGCCGGTGTGGGATATGCAGCTTTCCGCCTTCCTTGATGCGCTGGACAAAGGGGAGCGTCCGCCGATTAGCGGTGACGATGTGCGCCCGACCATCGAGTTCATCGCGGCGCTATATAAAGCCGGGTTGACCGGGCAGACTGTCAAACGCGGCGAGATCGGCCCCGGCGACCCCTTCTACACAGCGATGAGTGGGGTTTCGGCAAAACCCAAAGAAGTGTAACAGCTTTGATATGTGAAATGTTAAGGCTTTGTGACAGAAACTATTCAGCAAAGTCGCTATACTGTACGCGGCGTTCGTTCATGACGGGTGCCGCGTATTTGCTTTAACAAAGGAAACAATCCCCTGTGACGCTCACGCTCAAACACACATTTAATGAGTATGTCGAACTGTATGCAGACGACGCCATGCTCTTTCGCTATATCTACGAATCGCAGGAAAGGCAATCCGAGGGACGCCGTCCGTATTTTCACCCGGTCAACACACTGGGCGGCGCGACCGTGACCGGCTATCGTCCGCATGACCATCGCTGGCATGTCGGCGTTTCAATGACCTGCGAGTGGCTTTCAAAGCAGAATTTCTGGGGTGGCAATCCGCCGAAAAACGCTGACGGTTCGCTGGATTATACGCCTTTTGGTCAACAGCAGCATCGTGCATGGCTGGAAATGACCTGCGACGGCGACCACGCCCGCATAATCGAGCAGTT
>DAOTXA010000656.1:0-2356 GCA_034435595.1 Anaerolineae bacterium
GCCCGTCACACTTGCCGGATTCTTCTTTCTCGCCCGTCAGGGACTCGGCTGGAACGCGATCACCCGCGCCCGCGATCTCAAAGAAGACTCGTCTCAAAAAGACGTGCCGCAAACTCAGGAGGTCCGATGAATCCGCCACAGAACTGGCCCGCACCCATTCGCACAGACGGCAGCAACGCCTTTGCGCATGACACCATGGTCCGCCGCGTGCCAGAGACGATTAAGCGTGTCAACGACGTAAACCCGGATTATCCGCAGTCAATCCACGATGCGTTGCAGCGACTCAGCGACGAGATTCGCAACGACGAACCCATTCGCATGATCGCGCCCGGTGCGCCTGATTATGCAAACTGGTATCCGCAATGGCAGCGTTTCGAGGGCGATACGTGGTTGAATACATCGTGGTGGTTCGCAGAAGTCTACGTGTATCGCCGCATCATTGACGCGGTTCGCTGGTATGAAACAGGACGCGATCCTTTCGCCCCGATCAAAGAAGAAGAATACGCCGGAGAAACGCCCTGGCGTCTGCTGGAAAGGGCTTTGTCTGTCGAAGGAACACTAGAAGAACGACTTGCTAAACTCATCAACATGGATTTGTGGAGCAACCGCATCGACCTGAGTTTCGCGGATTCGCTCAATCGCGGCGCGGAAAATGTCTGCGCTGATGATCTACTCGCCGACGATACCGAAGCGATTGTCAGGCAGTTGATCAACGGTACGGGTACAGTACATTTCATCCTCGACAACGCCGGGACCGAACTCGCGCTCGATATGGCGCTGGCAGATACCTTGCTGCAAAATGACATCCCGGTCAAATTACATGTCAAGTACCATCCGACATTTGTCAGCGATGCAACAATCCCTGATCTGTGGGATTTTATCGAACGCTGTACGCAGCGCGGCGATGTATATGCAGCATTCGCAAAACGGCTGACCCAGACATTTAACGCTGAACGCTTGCGCTTTGCCCTGCCTCCCTTCTGGAACAGCACGTATTTCTTATGGGAAATGCCGGATTCGTCAGATTCACCGAATTCACTGGAAGCAGTGTTTCAAGCTGCACGGTTAACCCTCGTCAAGGGCGATGCCAATTATCGCCGCATTGTGGGCGATGCCCTGTGGTCGCCGGATACGCCCTTTTCGCAGGTGATGGGCTATTTCCCATCGCCGATTGCTGCCTTACGCACGCTCAAAAGCGATCCGATTGTCGGGCTGCAACCGGGCAAAGCAAAACAACTCGACGCGATTGATCCACGCTGGCGCGTCAACGGACAACGCGGCGTGATTCAACTAAAAGCGTAAAATAAATCTTGGGCGACCAGCCGGTCGCCCCTATTGACGACTAATCACTGACGACTGAAAACAGACCATGACTGACTCGCTCAACATCGGCATTATCGGCGCAGGCGTCGCGGGGATGTCTGCCGCATGGGATTTAACCCGCGCCGGACATCACGTTACCCTGTTTGAAGCCAACAAAGAAACCGGCGGGTTGGCTGCCGGGTTTACCGATCCTGCATGGGACTGGCATTTAGAGAAGTTCTACCACCACTGGTTTGAATCCGACGAAGAAATCCGCAAACTCCTCACTGAAATGGGCGTATGGGAAAACGTTATCTACCCGCGTCCGAAAACGAGCTACTGGATCGACGGTAAAAACTATCGTTCGGAAATTTCACCGTCCGCCCTCTTCTTGCCGATTTCACTCCCGGCAACGGTGCGGATGGCGCTGGCAGGTGCCTATCTCAAGCTGACACCACAGTGGGAACCGCTGGAAAAATTCACCGCGCATGACTGGCTGCTGCGCTACATGGGCCGCGAAACCTATAACGCCTTCTTCCGCCCCTTGCTGATCGGTAAATTCGGTGCCCGCTATCAAGACGTGAATATGGCCTGGTTCTGGGCGCGGATCAAAGCGCGGACGCTGCGACTCGGCATCTACAAAGGTGGATTTCAGGCGTTTTTGAACACCATAAGCGACCGCATCACCGAAAAAGGCGCAGAAATTCACCTCGATACGCCGGTATCGCGCCTGCACATCGAAGAACATAAGCCCGTCATCACCGCCAAAGGCCAGCAATATCGCTTCGACCGCGTAATCATGACGACTTCGCCGCGACTGCTGCTCAAATTGGCGGAAGGCGTCCGCAAAACAGCCTACGGACAGAAGGTAGACGATCTGGACAGCATCGGCGCGGTGTGCGTCGTGTATGCGATGAAGCAATCGCTACTGACCGACGGCACGTACTGGTTGAACCTGCCTGCGGATAGCCCCGACAAGACAAAAAGCCGCTTTCCGTTTCTGGCGCTGGTCGAACATACGAACTGGCTCCCCCGCGAACACTTCGGCGGCGAA
>DAOTXA010000657.1:0-3119 GCA_034435595.1 Anaerolineae bacterium
CGCGCAACTGCGGAGACAACCCCGCCAATGCGCGGACAAGTGCATCCCCGGCGTCACGTTGCGCAAAAGCGGCTTCCGGTCGTTCGGTGTTGGGCGCGGCGATTTGCAGGCTAAACATCTGCGATAGGTCAACCAGCGGCGGGCGCTTGCGACGATACATATTCCGGCAGCGGCTGACAGCAATCGTGTACAACCACGTCTTAAACGAAGCTTTACGGGCATCAAAACGGCGCAGATTTTTGAACGCATACAAGAAGGAATCCTGCGTTACGTCCTCGGCGTCTTGACGCTGGAACAGCAGGCTATAGCAAAGCCGGACCACGCCATCTGCATATAGGCTGTATAACTCGCTGTATGCCGTTTGATCGCCCGCCACACAGCGTAAAATCAACGCCTCAGTTTCCGTATCCGGTTGTGCTGGTTGTTTGTCACCATGCATAGTCCGGTTCCCTGTCAATGCCGTGTCGAATTCCGTGTATATACACACACTCGCGTCAGAATCCTCATTCGACGCTGGAATTACTGCGCGATTGGTTCACTGTCGTAAATATCCTGCCGTACCCACAGCGTAATTCGCTGCGAGTCAAACGGCGAGAAGCGTACTTCACGCACCACCCACCAGGGCAGAAAATCCCATCCGACGAGGCCGTTGCCAGAATTCCAGCTACGTGTGAGGACAAACTCCTGCCCCACATACGCCGCGCCCAGATCAGGCACACCATCGTTCGTCGGGCGCAGCAGCGCGACCGGGGCCAACTGCGCCGCGCCTGCGTCTTCGATCAGTGTCACATTCGTAAAATCGCGCAGCAGCCACGCCAGCACACTGTCAGATTCCGTCTCTGCACGTACTTCAACGCGCAGGAAGCCGCCCGTCTCGCGGGTGGCAATGTCTACCAGCGTTTCTCGCAACTTATACGCTTCCCGCGTCACGACTTCGTTTTGCCATAACTCGACCGGATTGGTCGCGTTGGTGATGGCGGTCGTCCAACTCGTCGCACCACCCACCAGCAGCAGAAACGCCAGCCCGCCAATTGTCCCCGCACGCAGTGGCAGCACAGACCCCCACACACTGCCTGCAAGAAAATATCCCACCAGCATGAACAGGAACGTAATCAACAACCAGATGAGACTGATAAACACGTTCGCAAACGCTTGATCATCCAGAAAACCGATGAACGTACCTAGCGAGCCTTCCGGCGTGCGGATCACCCCGCGCACGACCATATGTAGATGCATGGTGAACGCGATCAGCAACACGAACATCAACACCGCCAGCGCGATCTTCCCCGGAAGTGCGGTTCTTTCGCGTGCAGCACTATCAAGAAACTCATCCGACCACAGCACCGGAAGATCATCATTGTTGAAGGCATCGGCAAACGCATATGACGCCAAGCCTACCAGCGGCACAATCAAGAACAGCGCGACATCCGGCCCCGCCCCACGATAGAGCAGCCCTGCCAATACCGCGAAACCCGCCCACGCGATCAGAAAGCGTTCGACCAGATCAAACGATTGGCGGCGCATCAGCATCGCCAGCCCCACCAGCGCGAACACCCACACCAGCGGCTCGTAGAACACAGTCAACGTCAATGGCAGAAACAGGACTCGCCCCGCTTCTGCATCCACAAAGCCGCGCAAAAAGCCTTCCAGCCCCGCGCCGACACTGCTCAACCCCGCTGGATACAGCAAAAACCCGGTGCTGACGATGAACGTCGATAACAACACCGCGACCACTCCCGATCCCCAGGGCCACGCGACGACACCGCGCATCAGCAGCGTGAATGGGGATTCCGGCGACTCACCCTTGTCATCGTCGTCGAAGGCACGATCCAGCGCGGTTAGGATGATGGCAACGACTGCCGCCAGCAGCAAAACCAGCATCAGCAGCGGACCCGTTGGCCCGGTCAGCAGAATCAGCGTGCCAAACACGCCGGTCGCGGCGACAGCATACCCGCTGGCATCGACCTTACCGTCACGTCTTTGCGCGTACCACCACAGAATGCGCAGCCCGATCCCCGCTAGCAGCAACGCCCAGATCGTGCCACTGGCAGCCCGCGACACCAGAAACAATGTCGGCGAGAAAGTCAGCACCAGCGCAAATAAAAATGCCCGCGCCGGACCCAGTACATCGCGGAACAAGAGCGGCAACATCGCCACCAGTGCCCCGGCAATCGCCGTCAACAATCGCGACGACGACTCGCCATGTCCGAACAGACTGTAAGTAATCCGCTGCGCCCAGAATACAATCGGACTATCTGAGACAGCGGCCCGGTCTTGCATCTGCGGGAATTCGGCACCGGGCAGACTTTGATACGCCGAGAGTGCGTTCGGGACTTCGTCCAGCGAAATCGGGACGGTATCCAGTTCAGCCACGCGAACTAGCAGCGATAGCACGACCAACAGCGCAATGGCAATCGTCTCGACTGTAATCACGACCTGCGGCGGTCGCTGCATCTCCGTTTTGCGGATCGGGTTTTCCGCAGCCACTTGCATAGTAGAATCCAATCCTTACTGATTTGATACGAGTTCAGCAACTCGCGCAGTATCAACGCGATAAATCGTACTTTGTCCATCCAACGAACGACAAACAGCCTCGAAGTTATCGAGGAATTTCTCTTCGCCCGCCGCGCCATAGCGCGTGCGCTCGGAAACGCCGTACATGATATAGTCGATTTCATACTCTGCGATCAAGGGCGCGATTCGTTCAATCGATAGTTCGCGGTAGAGCAGCGGCACGTCATCCGGGCGCGAGCCGACTGTCTCGCTATAGGCAGTTCCGCGCCACTGCCCCTGATGACCGGGCCAGCCAACCACCGTGGGAATCCCTGTCAGCGAAGCCAGACGCCCACCCTCACGATATGACCCGGTGACCACTTCTGCAACCACCACGTCATCGCCCTCGACCATATCGTGTAAGCAGGTGATGACCTCATAATCCGACGCAATCGCCAGCGAAGGACCGCCATTCAGGGTTACCCGTGTCGGATCAGGCTGGCTGGCGAGTCCGGTTTCTACAAACATGCGATAGTAAATCCCCAAAACCGGGTACATCATGCCCAGCACCAGCGTCACCGCCAGCAGACCACCACCCGCCGCCCGCGCCCATCCCGGCGCTGTGC
>DAOTXA010000658.1:0-2030 GCA_034435595.1 Anaerolineae bacterium
TGAGGGTTGGCGGACCGCAACGACTGCGTTTTTGCCGATCACTTTCATCGCCTGACCGAGTCCGACTGTGGTTGTTGACTTGCCTTCGCCCAATGGTGTAGGGGTGATGGCGGTCACGTCGATGTATTTGGCATTGGGGCGGTTGGCGAGGCGGTCAAGGGCTTCGAGGTTGACTTTGGCGATGTGTTTGCCGTAATGCTCCAGATCGGTATCCGGGTCCAGGCCCATCATCTCGGCAATTTCGTTGATATGGCGAGGTTTCGCAGCCTGCGCGATTTCCAGATCAGAGGGAATAACCGGGGTCTTAATCACTGTAGTTTTCCTTATCTATAATGGCATTGAAATCGGGAATTCATGTGAATTGCCCAAATGCGACTGTATTATTTTCGTACATTATGCATTATACAGCCAATATTTGCACAAAAATGAGCGGTTTGGTGGGTTTATGACGTTCATCATAGGTGTGAGGGTGTCGAATGCCGGGAATGCTTGTGGATCAACGCGGCGTTGCTGTGCGCACGCCATTCGCTTATGATGGGTAAGATGGTTAGTGTAAGGACGTGTATATGTCCAACAGTCCGTTTTGCGAGCGGCATGGCCCGTTCAACTCGATGTACGAGTCTTGCCCGTATTGCGCGGTGGAGCGCGGTGAGATTCTGCGCAAGGCCAAGACCGGCCCACTGATGCAAATCGAGGACGAGCCGTCTACGATTGGCGGCGATGGAATTATTGCACAGGTGCAGGAAATGCAGTCTGTTCCTATGTATGATAATGATCCGACGGTGATCGAGGATGATCCTGATTTGCCGAAGGGCGGCGCGGACGAATTAACGGAAACGGACGCCGACCCCGGCCCGCTGTTGGTGCTGATGGTGGCGCGTCCAGTCGAGGAACGCGGACAGGTGATTGCGATTCAGCCGGGGCAGTCGATTGGTCGCCGTGATGCGGATATTCGCTTTGACGATCGCAAGATGTCACGCAAGCACGCGGCTATCGAACGCGACGACGAGGGTATTCGCGTGTTCGACTTCGGCACGTCTAACGGTACATTCGTCAACGGTGAACGCATCAGCGGTTCAGAGATGCTCGTCGAGAATGATGAAATCCGCATGGGGCAACACCTATTCGTCTTAAAAATTCTGATCTAAGGTTAAACGCGCATGTTGCAGCACGACGACGAAATCACCGAAGACGGTCAGAATCAGCCAGACCCGACGCGAGAATCTGCCAGCGCAAAGCAGCCTTTTCTTTCGGGTGAAGACGGCATCCCGACGCCGCGTAGTATCGCCATGCAACCGGGCATCAGTGCCCGTGCCGCAGAGCCAGTGTGGGGTGACGAGGCGCTTGATTTGTCGCCGATTGGCTATTTATTCGTGCGCGTGCCGAGCCGGGAATTCGGTGTGTTCTTCCTCGTCGAAGAGGACGCCACGATCGGGCGCAGCAGTGTGCATTCGATTCAACTGGATGATCCGCGTGTCGCTGATCATCACGGGCGCATCAAACGTAGTCCACACCCGGAAACCGGGGAGATGGTATTTGTGATCTACGATTTTGGAACTGCCAACGGCACGCAGGTCAACGGGCGTCAGGTGTTTGGCGCGATGGTCCTGCGCGAAAATGATGAGGTCGAAATCGGCAGTTTTGTATTTGTATTCAAGACACTGACGCGCTAAGTTAGCCATCTTGACAGGATTAGAAAACGAGCGCCTATGCGACTGGGACAACCTACTTCCACCTCGCCCGACCTGCTGGCACTTGTCGCCGCCGTGACCGGTTTGATCGTCTTTGCTGTGCTGCCGTTCGTTAGCTTTGGCGTGCGCGACAGCTTTGACGAGTCGTATTCCGGGGTGGGGATGTTGTTCTCGCTCGGTGGTCTGGAAGATGAGGTCGCGGCGGATTCGCTGGCACTGCTTGATCTCTCGGTTGATGGTATGGATACGCTGCCGCTGCTGCCGGTCCCTTTGCTGCTGTTGATTGCGGCGGGGGCGACAGTCGCGGGGCTGCTGCAAATGCGCTATCGTGATT
The DNA here is from genome assembly GCA_034435595.1 of Anaerolineae bacterium. Lineage (GTDB taxonomy): Bacteria > Chloroflexota > Anaerolineae > Aggregatilineales > Phototrophicaceae > JAVJSU01. The sequence goes on from DAOTXA010000658.1 coordinate 2,026, forward strand.
TACTA
>DAOTXA010000659.1:0-3093 GCA_034435595.1 Anaerolineae bacterium
CGGCAGCGCTATCTGTTGCCGCCACATCAGCGGATAGCAGACTACGAGTAACGCGGGGCCGGACGCACTTCTCCGGTGACAGTCAGCGTCCCGGCGACGATGTCATCGCCGGTCGCATCAGGGATAGGCTGGCGTCCGCCAACAGTGATAGCGAATTCGCCCGGCTCGATAATGCTTTCACCCGATTCGTTGACCAGCGCCAAATCCGCCGGAGCCAGCGTGAACTTAACGGTCTGAGTCTGCCCCGGCGCAAGGTGGACCCGTGAGAACCCGCGTAGCACGCGCAGCGCCACCCGCGTAGACGCTTCGAGATCGGTCACGTATAACTGCGCGACCTCATCCCCGGCGCGGTCGCCCGTGTTGGTGATGTCGGCGCTGACCGTGACCGAATCGCCAGTGGTGATACTTTCGCTGCTAAAGCGCAGATTGCTATAGGCAAAGGTCGTGTAGCTGAGGCCATGCCCGAAGGGATACAGCGCCTCACCAGTGAAGAAGCGATAGGTGCGGTTTTCCATGCTGTAATCGCGGAAGTCACGCAGATCGCCGGTCGATTTGTAGAACGTCACCGGCAGGCGTCCCGCCGGGTTGTAGTCACCGAACAGCACATCCGCCACCGCCGCCCCGCCATCCTGACCGGGATACCAACCCATGAGAATCGCGGGCAGGTTCGCATCCGCCCAGGGAACGGCAATCGCGCTACCGCCATACAGCACCAGTACGGTCGGCGTACCTGTCGCGTGAATGCGCTCCAGAAGCGTCTGCTGAACGGGCGGCAGTTCGATGTAGGTGCGGTCGCCCTGGCTCTGCTCGCCTTCGGGGACGCTTTCATGCTGGCCTTCTTCGCCTTCCAGCCACTGCGAAAGCCCGCCGACGAAGATCACCAGATCGGCGCGTTCCGCCAGCGCGACGGCTTCGACGTAGCCATCGGTCTTGTCGCCAGCAACGAGACAGCCCTGTGCATATTCGACGGTCACATCGTCGCCCAGTTTGGCCTTGATGCCTGCCAGCGCTGTCGTTGACGATGAGGGGAAGCCGTTATAGTTACCGTACATGACCAGTTCATCGGCGGCGTTGGGGCCGATAACAGCGACAGTCTTGTGTGCGCCCGCTTCTAGCGGAAGCAGGCCATCGTTCTTCAGCAGCACCATCGACTCACGCGCCATGCCCAGCGCCAGTGCGCGGTGTGACTCGCTGTCGTTGCGCTCAATCGGGATGCTGGCATAGGGGACCATCTCGTCCGGGTCAAACATGCCCAGACGCATACGGGTGGTGAACAGACGCTTGACCGAACGCGTGATCGCTGCTTCGTCAATGAGGCCCTGTTCGTGTGCGCCGACCAGGTACGGATAGGTGTTGCCGCAGTTGAGGTCACAGCCTTCGTTGACCGCCAGCGCCGCCGCCTGTTCCGGCGTCTCAACAATTTTGTGATTCTTGAAGAAGTCTTTGATCGCCCAGCAGTCAGAGACGTAATGCCCGTCAAAGCCCCACATGCCGCGTAACACGTCATTCATGAGGTAGGGATGTGCGTTACACGGGTCGCCGTTGGTGCGATTGTACGCCCCCATGACTGACTCGGCCCCGGCTTCACGGATCGCGGCCTCGAACGCAGGCAGATACGTATCCCACATATCTTGCATGGTCGAAATCGCGTCGAACTCGTGGCGTTCGGCTTCCGGCCCACTGTGGACGGCGTAGTGCTTGGCACACGCGGCGATCTTCATGTAGCGCTCGTCATCGCCCTGCAATCCGGTGATGAAGGCCACGCCCATTCGCGCCATGAAGTAGGGGTCTTCGCCATAGGTTTCTTGCCCACGCCCCCAGCGCGGATCACGGAAGATATTGATGTTCGGCGTCCAGAAGGTCAGGCCGTAATACTGCCCGCGATTGCCCTGCTTCACCGCATCATGATACTTGGCGCGGGCCTCGGTGCTGATAGCCTCGGCGACGGTGTGCATGAGTTCGGCGTTCCAGCTAGCCGCCATGCCAATCGACTGCGGGAACACGGTCGCAATCCCCGCACGCCCGACACCATGCAAACACTCGTTCCACCAGTTGTATTCTGGTACATCGAGGTGCGGAATCTCTGCTGCGGTGTACAGTAACTGCTTGATCTTCTCATCCAGCGTCATACGCCCGACAAGGTCATCGACACGCGCCGCAATCGACGCGGACGGGTCTTTATACACAGGTGTCTCGCTCATAGAAAAATCCCCACATAGAAAACGGTTTAACCGGGCAAATTTCACCCATTATGCCCGTTATATGCAGGGAATTGCAAGCGCTTGCAAGGATTTTGCTATCCGGTGTAAAAACGTAAGGGCGACCGATTCAGTCGCTCCTACAAGCAATGCTATCCGATAACCTCTACCCCACAAACGCCCCAATCTCATCCCGTGACCATGCACCGTCAATGATTGCGATTTTGTAGGTCAGCGCAAGTGTCTCGCCGTCGTTGAGCGTATAGACTTCATCGAACATGAACGCGAAGCTCGCTGCCGGGAAATCTGCCACACGCACGAACCACTTGTTGGGATAACGGGGGTTGTTTGGTTGGTCAATGAGTAGCATCGTGATGGGCGTGTCACGTCCATCCAGCGGACCACTAATCGCACACCACTTCCCCGCCTTGCCCATGACTTCGGATTCGTCGCCCTTCGCATCGTCTAGCCCGTCGATCATGATCTTCGCTTTCGTCAGGTCACGCGATCCGCGCCAGAAGAAGCCGCCGTATCCGGCGTTGGGCCGGCGTCCGCGTGCAGTCGGTGAGCTAAACTCAAGCGCCTTGCCGCTGAGATTGCGTAACTGCGTGCCGAATTCCAGCACCCACACACCGCGATCCGTATCGACCTCTGCAACACGAATCGTCCGCGTTTCGTCAAGCCACGTCTCATCGGTCCCGGTGACCCATGTCAACTGCTCGATTATGCGGGCGTGGTCGCCGTCGCAGGTCATTTCCAGCCATGCACGATGCTGCTGTTGACCAAAAGGCGTGTAATCCAGCGAACCGTCCGCGTTTTTCGGCGGATTGCCACCCCAGAAATTCTGTTTCGACAGCCACTCGCAGGTCATTGAAACGCCGACATGCCAGCGATG
>DAOTXA010000660.1:0-6758 GCA_034435595.1 Anaerolineae bacterium
CAACTGCTTCATGAACGTGGCAGAAAACCACACTGCCGACTGGATCATCATGACCCCCGGCACGCAAGACCCGGCGCACTTCTACTTCGCCGAAGGCTGCGAACCCTAAACACCCGGTAACACCTTCTGGAGTGCGGCGAATATGCCGCACTCCGGTTTTCCGTCCGGGCCACATCGGGCCGCAAGTTGAACCGTAAAAGGGAAGTTTATGCTTAGTTACGTGATCCGCCGGGTGCTGGCGATGGTGCCCATGCTGTTTGTGATTTCTTTTATCTCGTTTACGATTATCCAGCTACCGCCCGGTGACTTCCTCACGACCCTGCAAGCGGTGCAGGGGGCCAGCGGCGGCGGTATGTCTGACGAAACCGCCGACTTGCTGCGCGAGCGCTATGGTATGGACCAGCCCTTCTTCGGGCAGTATCTGACGTGGATTTCTGGCTTTCCACGCGGAGACTTCGGCTATTCGTTTGAGTGGAAAACGGAGGTCTGGCCGCTGATCGACGACCGCATTAGTTACACGATTATTCTGGGAACGTGTTCGATCTTCGTTATGCTGGTACTGGCAATTCCCATTGGCATCTATTCCGCGACCCATCAATATTCTATCGGTGACTTTGCACTATCCGCAGTCGCCTTTTTTGGGCTGTCGGTGCCGGGATTCCTGTTGGCGTTACTCTGGATTTATGTGGGAGGGATCCTGCTGGGTTTGGATGTGATCGGGGCGCAATCAACCGAATTCATTAATGCCGAGCCGAGTGTCGCCAGTGCGTGGGACTGGTTCCTGCATCTATGGCCCCCCGCGATCATTCTCGGTATGGCAAGCACGGCACAGTTAATGCGCATTATGCGCAACGGCATGTTAGACGTGATGAATCAGCAGTATGTCACGACCGCACGCGCCAAAGGGCTAAAAGAGAATAAAGTCATCAACCGCTATGTCGTGCGTTCTGCCTTGAACCCGGTCGTGAGTGTCATCGCGCTGGAAATCCCCAAAATTATTTCATCGTCTATCCTGATCGGGATCGTGCTGTCGGTACCGACAACGGGGCCATTGTTCCTACGGGCGCTGCAAAGTCAGGACATGTTCGTTGCGGGAACCTTCCTCATGCTGATGTCGCTGATGCTGCTCGTTGCTAACTTGATTGCTGACTTGATTCTGGCGTGGCTTGACCCGAGAATTGTGTATAACTAATGACTGATCGTGTAGTAATTGACCATACCGAGCGACTGAAAGACCTCTACCGCGAAATTGCCGAGCGCGACGCCGCCGAGCGCAGTAGCGACGAATGGGTAGAAGAAAAAGGCGTCGGCCTATCCGAAGACGAAGCCCGTTTCGCGGCCTCGCAGTGGGTGATGATCTGGCGGCGCTTCCGGCGCAACCGGGCCGCCATCATCGGCGGGATCGTCGTCGCGGTGTACTATTTCATCTCTATGTTCGGCAACTTCTTCGCGCCCTATGCCAATACACAGCGCTTTACGCAGCAGATTTACCTGCCGCCGCAGCGGGTCCATCTCATTGATGAAGGGCAGTTCCGCCCCTTTGTCTATGGCGTAGAAACCGAGTTTGACGAGAATCTGCGCCGCGTGTTCGTCACCAATGACGAAAAATACCATCTACGGTTTTTCGCCAGGGGCGAGCCGTACACCCTGCTCGGCTTCATCGAGTCAGACATTCATCTGTTTCAGGCAGAAGACGGCGCATTGGTCAGCATCCTCGGTACAGACAGACAGGGCCGCGATATGCTATCGCGGATTATCCTCGGCAGTCAGGTATCGCTGACGATTGGGTTGATCGGTGTGTCATTGAGTCTGGTACTGGGGACAATCTTAGGTATCGCATCTGGTTACTATGGCGGCATTATCGACGAGGCGATTCAGCGTGTGATTGAAATTGTGCGTGCCTTCCCCTCCATCCCACTGTGGATGGCGTTATCGGCAGCGGTTCCACCGCAATGGTCGCAAACGCAGACCTATTTCGCTATCACGATCATTCTGTCGCTCATTGGCTGGACATGGCTGGCACGCCAGTTGCGCGGACTCACACTCACGATTCGCAACAGCGACTATGTCACCTCGGCAAGGATCGCCGGGGCGAGTGACGCCCGCATCATCTTTCGGCATCTGGTCCCCGCCACCTTCGGGCAGATCATCGTCGTGGCGACGCTATCGCTGCCCGCCATGATCCTCGCAGAGACGGCACTCAGCTTCCTCGGCCTCGGTTTGCGCCCGCCAACAACAAGCTGGGGCGTGCTGCTGCAAGAAGTCCAGAACATGGAATCGCTGGCACTGTACCCCTGGGTATTCTCGCCTGCGGTGGTAATCGTGATCGTCATTCTGGCGTTTAGCTTCTTGGGCGACGGCCTGCGTGATGCCGCCGATCCCTACACGATTTAAGAGGACGCGATGGAAGCCGATACGATTGTAGAAATCAACGACTTAGAGGTAACGTTCCGCACGCTGGATGGCGAGATTCGCGGCGTGCATGACGTTTCCATGAGCATCAAAGCCGGGGAAACGCTGGGTGTTGTTGGGGAATCGGGCTGTGGCAAAAGCGTGACCGCACACAGCATCATGCGATTGCTACCCAAGCGTGTAGCGAAAATTTCACGCGGCAGCATCCACTACCGGCGGCAAAACGGCGACACTGTGAATATGGTCGATCTGGACCCCAACGGGCCGCTGATCCGCCAGATTCGCGGCAACGAAATCGCCATGATCTTTCAGGAACCCATGACTTCGCTTTCGCCGATGCACACCATTGGCGAGCAAATCATGGAAGCGATCATCCTGCACCAGAATGTCGATGTGAAAGAAGCAGAAGAACGGGCGATCAAAGTGCTGGAAGCGGTGCGCATCGCCAACCCGCGAGAGTTCATCCGGTCATACCCACACCAGTATTCTGGTGGGATGCGCCAGCGTGCCATGATCGCCATGGCACTATCGTGCAATCCGGCGCTGCTGATCGCGGATGAGCCGACGACCGCGCTTGATGTGACCATTCAGGCTCAGATTCTCGATTTGATGGCGCAGCTACAGGACGACTTCGATAGCGCCATCATGATGATTACACACAATCTGGGCGTCATCAACGAAACGGCAGATCGTATCGCGGTGATGTATCTGGGGCGCGTGGTCGAAATCGCGGATCGCCGGACCATTCTAAAACGCCCGGTCCATCCCTATACAGTCGGTTTGTTGCAGTCAGTGCCAGAACTTGGCGTCAAAGAACGCACGCGCCTGACACCCGTTCCCGGCATTATCCCCGATCCATTTAACGTGCCGCAGGGCTGCGCCTTCTATGATCGCTGCCCGGTCAAGGATAAGAAAGAAGCCTGCAAAGACCCGGCGGGTGTGCCTATGGTCGAAATCGAACCGGGCCATCATGTGCGGTGTACGCTGTATACGGAGTAGATGACATCCAGCGATAGACTGAGGTTCGCAAGAAGGCGACCTCTACATGCCCTTTAAGATTTGCAGGGGCGGCATTCTTGCCGCCCGACGTATTGAGGATACTCGATGAACAAAAATGACACGCTCCTTGAGGTCAAGGACCTCAAGATGCATTTTCCCATCCGGCGGGGACTGCTGAAACAGGTCGTCGGGCACGTCCGTGCGGTGGATGGCGTCAGCTTCACCGTCAATCGTAGCGAGACACTTGGTCTTGTGGGGGAATCTGGCTGCGGCAAAACCACCACCGGACGCTGCATTGTCCGCGCCTACACGCCGACAGAGGGCGAGATCATCTATCACAAAGACACAGGCGAATCAGTCGATTTTGCGCCTATGAGCAAGCGCGAACTTCAGCCCTACCGCCAAGAGATACAGATGATTTTTCAGGACCCGTTCTCGTCGCTGAACCCGCGCATGACCGTACTTGATATCGTCAGTGAGCCGCTGGTGATTCAGACAGGCAAGCGCCCCAAACAGTTGCGTGATGAAGTCGCCAATTTGCTACGGAAGGTCGGTTTGCGCCCGGAACACATGAATCGCTATCCGAACGCGTTCAGCGGTGGACAACGTCAACGTATTGGGCTGGCACGGACGCTCTCGCTGCGGCCCAACCTGATCGTATGTGACGAACCTGTTTCTGCGCTGGATGTTTCCGTACAGGCGCAGGTCGTCAATCTGTTACAAGATTTGCAGAAAGAGATGGGCATCAGCTATCTGTTCGTGGCACATGATCTTTCCGTCATCGAGCATATCAGCGACCGTGTCGCCGTGATGTATCTCGGCAAAATCATGGAAACCGCGCCCGCCGCTGAAATCTACGCCAACCCCAAGCACCCATATACCGAAGCCCTGCTATCCGCCGTACCGTCCAAAAACCCGGACGTGCGCCGCGAACGTATCATCCTTTCTGGCGATGTGCCGAACCCGGCGAATCCGCCGTCTGGTTGTGTGTTCCATACGCGCTGTCGGTTCGTTAAAGACATCTGCAAGCAAGAAGTCCCACAATGGCAGGAATTCGGCGATGGTCATGGGGTGGCCTGCCACTTTGCCGACGAACTCGAACTCACAGGAGTGTCTCACGATGCGACCGTCAATTGAGCAGTTGAAGGCTTGGGTAAGCAATCCCGGCCCGGTGGATGATCTACGCGCCGCGATTCGGGAATCCGCTGTCACGCCGCAGTTACTCGAAACGATGCGCGAGGCCGCGCCCGACGTGACCGCCATCCCCGTATTGACCTATACCATGTACCGCGAATTCGAGCGCAGCGGCGAGCGTCCCGGCTATCAACTGCCGTATTTTGACCGTCGCGCCGCGCTCACCCGCGCACTGGTCGAATACATCATGGGCGATGCTTCTATGCTCCCTGCCATCGAAGATTTACTGTGGGCGATCTGCGAGGAAACCTCATGGGTGCTGCCCGCGCACGAGGAACAGGGGCCGGATTACTGGGACATCGAACCGCCCATCGTGCGGACGGAACCCTTCGGCGCACATACCTCGCTCACCCGCGAACCGGATAGCATCGACCTGTTCGCAGCAGAGACAGGCGCGGCGCTGGCAGAGACAATCCATCTTGTTGGCGATGACCTTGCCCCGGAAGTGCGCGAGCGCGTCCGGCAGGAAGTCGAGCGTCACATCTTCAAGCCGTATCTGGCGTATGGCAAAAGTCACTGGTGGTATCATGGCGCGTTGAACTGGAACGGGGTGTGTAACGGCTCAATAGGTCTGGCGTTTTTGCGGCTGGAAAACGATCCACAAACACTGGCTGAAGCCCTGAACATGGTCCTTGACGGCTTTGAAGCCTACATTGCCACCGGCTTTGAGGCGGACGGCGGCAGTATCGAGGGCGTTGGATACTGGAACTACGGCTTGATGTATTACGTCATCGTCGCGGAACTGCTGCGTGAGATCAGTGGCGGCGAACTCGATTTGCTGTCCACCGAACGTATGCAGGACATCGCCCGCTATCCGGTGGGCATGATGCTTAAACCACCGATGTACCTCAACTTTGGCGATGCACCGGATGTGGTGCGCCTCGCCGCCGGGATCGCGCAACGTATCTCCGAGCGTACCGGCGTCGAAGAATTGCGCCAGCTTGTCGGCGGCTATGCCCATGATAATCACAGTCATCCGGTTGCCAAGCTCCCGGTGATGCTGCGCCAGATCGTCTGGTGGGACCCCGCCGAAACCGAGCTTCCGCCCCAACGCGACTACTACGCGCCGGAAGCAGGCGTGACCAAAATGGTCGGGAACGGGTTGGATACAGACGTGATTCTTGCTGTCACCGCCGGTCACAACGACGGTCATCACAGCCACGTTGACGTAGGGAGCTTCGTCTATCACATCGGCGGCGAAAGTCTGATTCCCGACGCCGGACGCGGCAAATACTCCAAGCAGTATTTCCGCCAGCAGCGCTATGACAACATCTTCAACAACGCTTATGGGCATAACATCCCGCGCATCAACGGCGAGATGCAGCAACCGGGGCCAGAGTTCGGCGGCGAACAGCGTTTTCGCGGCGAGTACATTGAGCGCGGCGAGAAAGACGGCGTTAAGTTCGTTGTCGCAGACCTGCATCGCGCCTACGACATCCCCGAATTGACTGCGCTGCACCGCACACTATCGCTCAACACCACTACCGGAGAGGCGACAATCTGCGACGAATATGCGTTCAACGGTAACGCGCTGCCCATCGAAGAAGCCTTCGTCACATGGGGCGAAGTCGTGGCGAACGGCGATACAGTCACCATCACGGGGGAAAATTTCCGTGTGATGGTCAAAGCCGAAAACGCGAATTTCAGCGTCGAGACACTGGAGAAAGAAAGCTGCGAAAACGAGCGTCCCGGCATCCTCAAGCGGATTTCGACGCCTGTTTCCGGCAATGAGTTTGTTTTAACCATCAAACCACAGAGGATTTAACGCACATGGTTGGTCACAAGTGGCCTTCGGAAATGCGAACGTTCACCGACGAGAAAACCGGACGTGAAATTACGCAACTTACGTCAACGGGCAACAACGTCCACATGTATTTCACCGAGAACTCGTTCGTGAAGGGTAAGAACGAGATTATCTTTCAATCAGATCGCGCATCCGGCGAGGACAAGGCCCCACACGAAGACCCGGCCTACAGCATCTACAAAATGAACCTCGACACAGGCGAGATTGAGCGAATTTCTGACGATGTGGTGCGCTCGTCCACTGCCGTCACCAAGACGCCGGATGGCGATCTCATCGCCTACACGACCGAACGCGAAGTTCGCGTGATGAACCGGCAAACGGGCGAGATCACGACCGTCTACGAAGAAGC
>DAOTXA010000661.1:0-2512 GCA_034435595.1 Anaerolineae bacterium
TGCTCTGAAGAAATTATCGGAATAGATACGTTGCCGGATGCGGCCAACGGCTTCAGCGATGTCGTAAGCCTCTGCTTGGATTACTTTGATCCAGAGCGGGTCGTGTTGCTCCCAATATGGTAGCTCCATCTCCATTTCAAACATCTCGTTCAGGCTCCAATCTGCGAAGGTATTGTTGGTGCATTTGAACAGCCACTCTAGGAACTGGCGCAGATCGCGCATGTGAAACGGTATTGTGTCAATCAATGGCGTGATGTCAAAATTATCATGAGTGCGCCAGTTGTTTACCCCGAACCAGCCCAGGATTTCAGTTAGTTGTTCATCCAATCCGCAGAACTCATCAAGGTTAAACTGGTCATACATATCTAAAGCAGTTGAATCAACTGGCATGTAATGTATGTTGTCGAGGAAGTCCGGGTCTGTGCCCATCTCTTCCGCGATAGCCCCGCAAATGGCATCTTCCATGTTTTTCCAACTGTCATCCTCACGCCATCTTTGGATGACCTCACCATAGCGATGCGGGAAGTATTGTCGAACAACACTGAGGCCGTAACCAATGGTTGATTGCTCATCACCATCCAAGTACACATCCCGCAGGCTTTCCAGGTTCCAACCAACCGGGTCCAGCCATTGCATAGCGCGTGCAATGTCACCGGACGGACCTGCATTGGTCTGCACATTGAGCCATTGGATAGCGTCCAGCACGTCGCTGTAATCCGTGGTGTTAAGCGCCTGCGGAAGATACTGAGACAGAGCAATCACAGGCCGAACTCCCAGACCATCTCCACGTCAGAAGTCGGCTGAGGCGAGAGATTGCGAACTTTGGCAGCCAGGTTTTTGCACTGGTCTGTATACGTCACAAGCTGCTGTGTAGCCGCAATAAGTTCGTCTCGGTCGGGTTGCTCAACGCGGGCCTGTAGCTCGATAGCCAGCAACTCTACAGGCTCAAGGTCATCGACGAGAGCGAGTATGTCCAGTAGTGTGATGTCGTCGGTCATGACTTGCCTTCTTTACACTTGCAAGTGATAAAACCTGTGCCGTAGCAATCAGGGCAGCCCACTTGACCTGCATCATCACAGATATTGCAGAGTGGCAGCGGCGTGATACTGATCTGCAAAGCGTATCCAATGGCATGGAACATTGCGGTCAAGTCCTCTAAAGGCGGTGTTAGGCGACCACGCTCGAAGTCGCTGAGATAGGATACGGTCAAACCATATGGTTCATCGCCATTGGCAGGCACGATTAGCCCAATCGCACGTTTCACATCAATGAGTGACATATTGGCCGCTTGTCGTGCATTGCGCCACATCAATGCAAGGTCATGGTTGTATGGTGTGTCATTCCGCCACGATTGATCAGGCATGATCCACTTCCTCCTCAATGATGCTGTTCACATCCTCAGCAATGGTCTTCATTAGATGCTGCACCGCGTCTGCTGGCGTTTCGCCCCACCCGATTTCGTCACTAAGGATGTCGCCCTCACCAAGACAGGCGTTCCACTTCTCGCCTGTATATGCTCGGCCCTTGACCGGGTAGATCATGATTGCAAGTTCGGTGGGATCAGTCATCACAGCACCTCGTCGTATAGATTGAATCGTTCGCAAATGTTTTCGTAAATGTCTTGTTGAAATAGGTTCGTCGTCATCGCACAATTTCCAGTTCTGTCAAAGACAGGTAATGCGAACGATCACTGTCAGCAAATTTCACCTCGCGCCAGCTTGGGGCTGTGGCTTTTACTTGCCCAATCGTCCCGGCTGGTATAAGCTCTTCTTTGCCAACAATAATGGGGGTCAGCAAGCGAACTTTAGCACCTACTACCATGTCCAAAGATTTGAGGTGCAACTCCGTTTTAAGCGCACCCTCAGCGGCAAGGCGACGTGCTTCCTCAATATCACCTTGTTCAAGGCTTGTGATGATCTGATAAAATAACTTATTCGCACTCCAAGCAGTAATCATTACCCTACCCCTTCCGCCCCGCACGAGGCATGAACTTAATTTGACGTTCGCCCCCCACAATTTCTTCATTGAAGGTGGCGTTGCGGACCTCCGGGTGAGTCTGGGAGAGGATCTTCTGCACCTCGTCGATGGACAGTGCTTTCATACCGTCGGTCTCAGTGATACGTGTACCAGCAATAACGAACACACGCGGTAGATGCCCGGCCTTCCGTTTCCAGACTACCTCAAGCCAGTCTTGACCTGGCTCAAGGCTCATCTGGTTTTCGATCATATGCGGTGATGTGCCATCGGGTTCGTCGTGGATATAGGTTGTCTCTGTCATGGTGTTAATTACCTCACTCGTTTGATTGTTAAATTAAGTGTTGCTGCTACTAAAACAGGCTGTCCTGCTCCAGGTCGGTGTCTTCCCAGGTCGGTGCAGGCATTGGAATCGTCGCGCTGGACGGCTCCTCTAGCGTCTCACCACGCAGTTGAGCCTCGCAGACTTGGATCGCGTTCGGGATGGCTCTATGGTGCTGGCCGTCAGCATAGAAGAACTGATGCATCACAGCGTCTT
>DAOTXA010000662.1:0-5220 GCA_034435595.1 Anaerolineae bacterium
GACTGCGGAACCGCCGCCCCCGACCCGGACGCCGCGACCGAGCAATACCCCAGGTCCGCCGCCGACGATCACGAATACGCGCCCGCCGTCGACGATCACAAATACGCGCAAGCCTGGTCCGACACGCGTACCGCCGACAGAAGCGCCGCCGCCCACAGATCCGCCGCCGCCTACACTTGGGCCGCCTCCGACATCAGCATCATCGGGTGGTGGTGACGGCTAGACGAAATACTCAGACATACCAACACCTTCGCAATTGCGAAGGTGTTTTTTATTGCGCTTGGTCAGTATCGCAATTATGGGATTGGCACGCCCTTATTTTGTAACTTAGCTTCGATTTCGTATTTGGTTTCCTGTAATGAGGCGTCAATGTAGGGGAGTCCAAGCCACGCAGTCATCAGCCCGAAAATGGCCCCGGTAATAACGCGAAATTCAGGCATTGTCTCGCGGGCAGGCCAGAATTCAAACGGTGGATAACCGAGTAGCTGGCTGAAGCCATCTAAACCAATGGGACCGAGTCCAATAATCACGTAAAGCCACAGCGGAAGCGGTCGCAAGCGTCGGCGGATCGCAGGACGGCTGTAGAGGATGGCTCCAGTCAAAATGGCGATATAGATGAATATGTCGCGCTCGCACAGTGCGACCTTGTAACCGAGCGTTTCGTTGCCGTTGAATGTCTTGTTATCCAGCGTCCAGTCCAGGCTGGTGAAGAAATCCTCTTGTGTGTATTCAGAGAATTCTGGCAGCGTAGCGATGGTTGCCTCATATGAGTCAAACTCACCGGGGACGGTCTCACGCGGATATACGGGTTGGTCGCCATACAGAAAAAACGAGCGGAAGGGGAATTGATGGCAAAATGGCGAGTACGCCGTGTAGATAATATTGGCAGGTCCCTGTGCGCCGAGTCGCATTAGAGTTGGGGCGATAAACGGCAACGCAACATAGATCGCGAGTACCACGATCAAATAGCGCAACCACCGCCTTGAAATGCGCAGGACCAACAGATTCAGGCGTAAGCCGATTGATTTCCGCTCTGGCATGTGTGTTTAACTCCTGATGTCTTTAGTTTAAGTAGCGGCGGACGGTGTCATACAATCGATCTGCGGTGACCGGGCCGTAAAACACGTTGATGATACGTCCATCGGGTGAGATTACATAGGTGGAGGGTTGCCCCAGCAGATAATATTGGCTTGCGATTGCCCCGTTGGGGTCTGGGAGGATGTCGAATGTGAGGTCAAGTTCGGTGACCCATTGCTGAATTGCATCTGGTGATTCACCCAGATTGACGCCGACGATTTGTAGTCCTCTATCATGATAGTCATTGTGCAGTTGTTGCAGGGCTGGCATTTCGACACGGCAGGGCACGCACCATGTTGCCCAGAAGTTGAGGATGACAGGCTGACCGCGTAACTGTTGCGAGGTGACACGTTGGTCGTTGATGGTATTTTGATCGAATGGTGGTGCGAGAAAGCCTGTTTCCGGCGCGAATTGCTGTCCACCGATGATTTGCCCGGTGAACGCTGCTCGTTCCGGTAATCCGGTTCGGGTGATGATGATCGCACTCAAGACCAGACAGCTAGCCGCCAGTAGAAGTGCTATGAGGCGTTGTGGTGGCGTCATCTTTTAGGCAGACATCAACCCCGCGATCATTTCCGCAATTTGTTCTGCGGTTAGCGGGCCGATATGCCGTTCCACAATAACGCCTTCGGGGTCAATGATGAAGGTTGTCGGGTAGCTGACGATGTCGTACAGCAATTGCAAATCGCCTAATTCATCCAGTAGAAGGGGGAAGGTCACGCCGAATTCCTCTCCGAATTCAGTCACAGCTTCCGGCCCTTCTTCACGGTTGACCGCAAGCATAGCCAGTTGACCGTCGCCATAGGCTTCGTACGCTTGCTGAAACGCGGGCATCTCGAATCGACATGGGGCACAGGTGGTGAACCAGAAGTTGAGCAGCACATACTGTCCGCGATATTCGCTCAGACGTGTTTCGGTGTCATCGAGCATAAGAGCGGTGAAGTTGGGCGCGAGATTGCCTTCCAGCAAGCCTACACGCAGTTCGCCGGTATTTCCGGCGAGTCCATCAATAGTGCCGACCCCGGCAGTGGATTCGCCGGGGGCGGGCATGTTTGCTTCTTCAAATTCAACGGCGAAGATGGAGTCGAACGTTTCCTGATCGGAAATGCAAGAGCCGAGTTCACCGAAGCCGAGTTCACCCTCGAAAATTCCGACGATGCAGCCTTCCATGCGGTAGGAAACATCCCCGAATTCGCCTGAAAATCGAGTGCTGAGTGACTGTAACTGCCCGCTGGCGATGGTAACGCCAACGATCACAAGGAAGATACCGCTGAACAATTCAATATAACGCATGTTGCGCTGAAGTTTGCGAAGTACGCCCTGCGCACTGTCGAGCATCAAGGCGGTTAGCAGGAAGGGGATGCCAAGCCCTAAAGAAAAGGTTGCGAGTAGCAGTGCGCCGGGTAGTGCGTCTGCGCCGCTGGCCCCGGCTAGAGTCATTGCTGCGCCCAACTGTGGGCCAATGCAGGGAGTCCATCCGGCGGCAAAGACCAGCCCCATCAGCGCCGATCCGCCGTATCCCTGTTGACCGGATGCGGTCATCTGGCGTCGTGTATCGGCGTACAGTGCGCGGTCAATGGTGTTGAGGGTTTTATTCCAGAATTCAGCAGGCTGGGTAAATGCGCCAGCGGCTGCCATCAGACCGAGTGTTCCGAATGAGAACAAGATAGCGGCGACAATCGTCCATGTAGGCGGCGGGATAAACAGATCAGGGTTGAGCGGGTTGAGCGTCCCGGTCCAGCCCCAGACCCAAAATACAACAAATAGCGCAGCGACAATGATGCTGACGGCAATGTTGTCGATGATTGCCTGATTTGTGCGTAGTCGCTTGAATAGAGCAGGGATGACACCCATAAAGTGAAAGCCGAAAAAGATGATCATGACACCACCGATGCGACCGATGATCCCGGTGACGGTCGTTTGCCCGCCAATCTGGAACAGGGCGGAACTAAGTACGCCCAGCATCACGAAAATAAATGTGAAGCCGCCGACGAAAGCGATAGCGTGCAAGAATGTGCTAAAGCGTGCTGATGTCGTGGTGGCGACGGCGGCACCGCTCGTACCGGCTTTGACCTCTACTTGAGCGGCTACTGTGTTGGTCACACGACCGCCCATATATCCAATATATGCGGGCACAAGCGGCAACACACATGGAGATAAGAACGATACTACTCCGGCGATAAACGTAATGATAATTTCGATCATAGGATGAGTTGATCCTCGTCAAATCGGTTTGAATCTCCCGTGCTCGATTTTAGGCACGAAATCTTCCAATTCACTAACAGAGACCCCTATTTTACCGGGGTGATCGGTTTGTGTCAGCGGATTTCGGGGGAATATGAAAAAAACCGGATGCGTGTCATCTTCCGGTCGTGTCATTACGCTCAATTGTTAGGGATAGGGGGTTAACGGCGACGGCGCGTATAGGATGCCTCAACACATTTGGCTCCGGTTTTGCCGACGATTGTTCCATGTCGGGTGCCTGCAGCAATATTGATACGGTCTCCGGCACGCAGTTGGATTCGTTGATTGCTATCTGGCAATGTGACCTCCAGAGAACCGTCAATCACATAGAGCACTTTGTCATATCCGTGGGAACGCACTGCATAACGGTGATTTGCCATGTTCATCCACATGTACGGGCGCAATCCTTGCGCACGCATCGCTTTGGTGATCGTTGAAAGCGTGGGGTGTTGGCTACCCTGCCAACGTTGAACCTGGGCTGCCGTTGTTTGTTTAATTGCCATAGAAACGATGTGCCTCATACCTTCTGTTAAATTTCGTGCAACTGCATTCTTGCAAGTGTAACTGAATACGAACGTTCTTGGATTAAGTTTTCATGAAATCTTCGTATTAGCGCACAATGTTGTCCATGTTACAGTAATTTTATGGCTTTTTCCAGTATCCAACACGGATCATGAATATGGCGAATAATACCAATGTGGTCGCGATAACGCCATACTCCGTCGTCTTCACCTGCAAATAGGTAGCCCAAACGCTGGTATAATCGCTGCGCACGCAGATTGCTTTTAGAAACCGCCAGGGTTGCCAGGGTGTATCCGCGATTGGCGATAGTTGTTTCGGCCTCGGTCAACAACATGGTGCCGATCCCCTTAGCGCGAAATGCTGGCATTACGCGCACTGCATAGAAATAGGCGCGGGTTTTGCCATCTACTACCTTGGTGTTGTCACTCGCTAATTGAATGAAGACTTGCCCGATTGGGTTCGACTGACAATCCGCCAGCAGCATAATCCGCCTTCCCGCTTGCTGATCAAGGTAGGTTGTCTTGAATAGGCGGCGATAGTGGCGATACTGCCCACACCATTCTAGCCGGGGCAAATCGCTTTCGTTGGCAAGACGAACATGAACTGGCAGCGAAGCAATAAGGCTGGAACGTTTACACTTGGCCATGTTGTTGCGCCTCCTTCACCAATGACAGAGCCATTTGGTGTTCATCGGCGTCACTTTCGATCATTCCGTCGAGACGTGCTACCAGCAGTTGCTCCAGAATCGGGCGATATTGTGGGCCGGGTTTTAACCCTAGTTCACGGAGTGTGTTACCGTCAACGTTTGACCGGACGTGTCGCCACTCTAGCAAATAGCGGGCGATGTGGTCGCGTGTAACTTTGTCATTCGCCACCAACCAGACGGCAAGCAGAGTAGTTTCACTACAGCTATGCAATGTATGAACGATTTGACTTGGACGTGCATTTGATTCTGGCAAAATTCCTGGTGATTGACGTAACCGGGCGGCATCGGTCAGTGACTGAATATTGGCGCGATTGATGAGTAGACGCTCGCCAAGTTCAGCGATTTGTTCTACTGGTGCTACACTCAGGGCGATATGCCAGTACAGCGCATAGATATCTTGCACGGGAACGGGCCATTTCACTGATCCAGCGCGGATTTGCGGAAATGTGTCTCGAATGCCGGTGTCGATGATGAATGCGGGGTGGATGGCACGCAAAATGTCTCGCTGGTGCATAGCGAGAATTCCATTTTCCGGAGCCTTCTCACGAATCAGCAGATTAAGCTCGTTGCGCAGACGTTCACCAGTAATGCGATGTAACATAGGCCGCGCTGCATGGATCAGCTCCGCGGTACGTGATTCGATGGTGAAATTGAGCCTGTGCTCAAAGCGA
>DAOTXA010000663.1:0-4288 GCA_034435595.1 Anaerolineae bacterium
GGCTTGCCACGATCTTTGATCCCTTGGATGTGGTCAATGGTCGCCTGTGACAGGGTGGCGGCGAGTCAGTTTTCAGCGGAGATAAGCGTATCGAAGCCAATTTCACTGCGTTCCGTCTCGTGAATAATTCCTGTTCCTGCGGTGTGGTATCCGGCTTCGTTCAGTACGTGAACGAGATGCGTTTCCCCTTCGTTAAGCCGCCACGCGAAATTGGAGTGGGTCAACCCCATGACCCCGTTGCTGTGGGGCCAGCGTCCAGTGTAAAGTGAGGCGCGGCTGGGGCTGCATTGTGGCGCGGTACAAAACGCCTGTGCGAAGCGTGTGCCACGTGCGGCGAGGCGGTCGAAGTTGGGCGAACTTACTTCATCAATCCCGTAGCAGTGCAGGTGTCTGCCGATGTCGTGGCAGGTGATGTGCAGGATATTGGGTAATTCGGGCATCATAGCATCTCCTTCAAACAAAGTGCTTTCTTCGCGGGTCTAAAGTGGCGAATAGTTCAATTCTATAGCAGGTGATACTCACCAATTGATGTGAAGGTCCACAATGGTGTTAGCGATCACGCCCGGAAATCGTCAGGTTCGTGGTTAGCAGCATCGCACGTTAATGGATAGAATCATTTACATCGGCTACGGATGACTGAACGAGAAGAGAGAAACGCTATGCGTGGCAATTTGAGGGGGGAAAGCCGCTTGATCGGGGCGGCGATGATTGTACTACTGGTGGCCTTCGCTGCGGGGCTGTTGTTGACATCGCAGGTCATGGATGTAAAGGCGCATCCGGCTGGACAAGGCGGATTTGCGACCGTGACGCCAGTTCCGCCCGATCCGCTGGACGGCGCACGCACCGGGTTCATCAACCAGTACGCCATGCGCCTGTGGCAAGAATCTGACATGATTGAGGTGTTCATCAGTCAGTTAGAGCGTCTGGTCGCGGGGGAAGATGTGCCCGCTGTCGCCTTGCAGCTAACCCAGTATGAACTGAACACTCGCTTTCCCGACGCGCCATTGAATGCGGATTTGCGCGAGCGTGTCCTCGAATTGATGCTGGCTGCGCCGCGTGGCAGCGTGGACATGCGCGACTACATGCGCCCGTTCATCGTCGATCAGGTCAACGCCGGGAGTACAGGCGCAACCGGGCGTACTGCGCTGGATAATTTCACCGTGCAAACTGTTTTCGCCGATTACAATGGTGATGAACTCAGTGATGCCTATCTGCATGTGCGTTTTCCGGCGGATGACACAGTTGACGCGCTGTATGAGGATTTCATTCTCGTGTTGGGGACAGAATCGGGCTTGTTCTTTCTACCATCGATTAGCGGCGCGTGGCCTGCTGCTCCTTTTGATGGCATCGAAGCGCTGGAAATGCTGCGGACCGGTGATCTCAACGGCGATGGGCTGGACGAGTTGGCGCTACGTGTGGATCGCGGTGGCATCAACCATGAAATCGTGATTGCGGGATGGCGTAACGGCGCGTTCATCACGCTGGTTCAGCCGAATACACCGCTGCGCTACACCGAAATTCTTGATTGGCCTGAAAATAGCACTGCGCTGCTCGTCACCACGAATCAAGTAGAGTCGGCACGCTGGGGATGTCTGAGCCAAATCGAACAGCCGTGGGAATATCGCTCGAACTTCTTCCGCCCGGTGCAGACCTTCGCCGCCACGTCAAATACCCTGGACGGTCCCGGCTGTGAACTGCTGGCGGCGGAACCCCTGTTTGAGCAACCGATGCAAGATGCGTTGGATACCGTACTCGGCGCACTGGCGCGTGCGGATGATCCCACCACCGACGATTATGCGCGGGCGGGGATGGCGCTGGCGTTGCTCTATCGCATGAACGGTCAAGACGACCGCGCCACCCAGCAAATTGACCTGATGCGCCCGTTTGCCGAAAATAACGTGTGGCTGACCGAACAAATTGACGCATTCACGACCGCAACCGCGACCGACGGAGTCACCCCGGTCGAAATCTGTGCCCAACTGACCCTGCGCGACGAAACCGCTGCCTGTAGTGTTGATCAACTGTTATCGCGGCTGTTTGATGAGGACCCAATATCGCGTGAGGGCGATCTGATAGAAGAACTGGAGTCTCGCGGTTTGACTGTACTGGATCAGGTCAACATCAACGAAGTAGGGCGCTTGCCGCGTCAGGTCGTTAACTTCAACCTGACCGGGGCGAGCTGGTGGGCGTTCGTCGCCAGCGACCCCGATTTTTACGTACCAGAACTCGCCACCGCGCCCGCAGGCTTTGACGATGTATTCTTCCCATCGGGGCTGACCGAAGTGTCGCAGTCGATCTACGGTACGCTGCTGGTAGACGATGATCTCGGTGCGGCGTTGGTCGCGCTGAACAATATTCGAGCGGATGCGGATGCCCCGCTCTCGGCTTCAGCACGCTATTTACAGGCGCTTCTGCTTGATCTGCTGGGCAACCGGCAGGACGCCAAACAGGTTTACTATGATCTGTGGGGAGATTTCCCCAACAGTCATTGGGGGCAGCTTGCGGGGGCGCATCTGGAACCGCGCTAGACACTGTTGCGCTACGATATCGAAACGCACATAGGAGATGGCAATGACGAAACAGCCGAGCATCATCGAAGCACTGCGTCAGATGGAGCGTGGTAATGTCGAAGCGAGTCCGCGCTGGGTACGTGTCAGGCAGGGAGATACATTGATCGCTGATAGTCATGCGCCGCTACTGCTTGTGCAGTTTGGTCCACATGTCATGCCAACATACTTTTTCAAGCTCGATGAGGTGGACATGTCGCTGCTTGGTACTCCTGTTGAGCAAGATAATCGACGTATTTGGCCTGTACGCGTGAATGGCGAAACAATCGAAAACGGTGCCTGGACCTACATCAATCCGTCCGATCATCTTGCGGAACTGGCGAACCGGATCACGTTTGTGTGGAATGGTCTGCTCGACTGGTACGAGGAAGCGGAACAGGTCTATGTCCACGCGCGCGACCCGCACAAGCGGGTGGATACTGTCGCCAGTTCCCGGCATGTGCAGATCAGGGTAAATGGCGAAGTCATTGCAGATACGCATGATCCCTATCTGCTGTTCGAGACATTTTTGCCAACGCGCTACTACATCCCGCGCGAGGACGTGAAGATGGTGTATTTGACCGGGACCGATCACGTCTCGATGTGTCCATATAAGGGCACAGCGCGCTATTGGAGCATTGAGGCAGGCGGAGAAACTCTCGATAATGTCGTGTGGAGCTACCCCGATCCTGTTATAGAATGCCCGAAAATCAAAGACTTGTTGTGTTTCTACAACGAGAAGGTAGACGTTTATGTGGATGGCGAGTTGCAACCGCGCCCGCAAACGCCTTGGTCATGAGTTGGATTTGCCGTTCGCAAAGGTTTTTTAGGGTAAACAGTGCATTTTGACAGATGATGCAACTAATGAATACGATAGGAAAACACGATGAAACTGATGAAATTTTTGCACAATGGACGTGTGCGCGTTGGCGATCTGGTCGGCGATGAGGTCGTCCAACTGGCGATTCAGGACGGTATGGAAGCAGTCCTGCGGCGTGGCATAACGCCCGCACACACCAGTGAACGCTTCCCGGTCGATGAGGTCGAAATCCTCGCACCGCATCGCCCCGGTAAGATCGTCGCTGTCGGGCGCAACTACGCCAAGCACGCCGCCGAACTGGACAACGATGTGCCAGAAAAACCGCTGCTGTTCGCCAAGATGGTCAGCAGCGTTATCGGGGATGGAGAGACGATCACCTATGATCCCGAAATCACGTCTCAGGTCGATTGGGAAGGTGAACTCGCTGTTGTCATCGGCAGACGTGCCAGCCGCGTTAGCGAAGAGGACGCGCTCGACCATGTATTCGGCTACACCATCGCCAATGACATCAGCGCCCGCGACTTACAAAGTGCTGAACCGCAGTGGTTGCGTGCCAAGGGGCTGGATACATTCTGCCCGCTCGGTCCTGTGATCGTGACGAAGAGCGAGATCGAAGACCCGCAGGCGCTAACGGTCGTGACCAGTGTCAACGATGACGAAATGCAGAACGGCTCTACCGGAGACATGATCTTCAAAGTCGCTTACCTGGTGCATTATATTTCGCACGCCTTTACACTGGAACCGGGCGATCTTATTCTCACCGGAACACCAGATGGTGTCGGCAAGGCGCAAGACCCGCCGCGCTTCCTGCAAGACGGTGATTCGGTCACGGTGAACATAGATGGCATCGGCACGATAACCAACCCGGTAGCAACGCTCAAAGCCGAGTAATTCGTTTCGTAAGGCATTTTACAGGCGGGCG
>DAOTXA010000664.1:0-3672 GCA_034435595.1 Anaerolineae bacterium
CGCGGCCAAAGGGGATGTCGTCCACGTCTTTGAAGATGTTGCGATCCCCAAGCGACCGTACCAATCGCTCGTAAATGCGGTCAGAGATCGCCTGACTGTCGTCGCGCCGGTAGGAGATGAAGATTTTGGGCATGTCGAGACGCTCCAATGCGCCGGTTGGCTCACAAAGTTGATTATAACCAACCATAGTGTCCACACAAATAACGCGCCTGTGCGATAATGACAACGAGAAATTCTTATGGGTTTCATCGTCTCAGGGAAAGCGGATGGTAGCCAACGGCAAGGTATTTATCAGCCACAGCACACAAGATAACGAGTTCGTCGCCTATCTCGACGGCGCGTTAGAAGCCGAAGGATTTGAAACGTGGGTCGATTATGAACGTCTGCACACCGGAAATTTGTGGCTGCGCGAAATCGAAGACGCGCTGACGAACAGTGCGGCGGTCGTCGTGGTGATGTCAAAGGCGGCGCGGGTATCCGAGTGGGTGGAGCGCGAGACGCTGCTGGCGTTGGACCTGCGCAAACCGCTGTTCATCGCCCGCATCAACGACATGCGCCTGCCGCTGCACCTCATCAACCGCCAGTACACCGATTTTAGCGACGAAACACGCTATGCACAGGCGGTCTACGAACTGGCGGACGGGTTGCGCGGCGATCCACCGCAAAAACCGCCGCTGCCTGCCGAACCAACGCCGGACAACTTCTTCCCGTATGTTAAAGCCGGTCCTGATGGCGACACCGCCGCCCTTGTCGCCCGTGACCTGTTCCGCTGGGCACGGCGTCATGCCGGTAGCATGGTCGAGTTCGGCGGCAAGCAGCGCCCGGCCTTTCATGTTCGCGCCGGAGCCGGGGACGATCCGATTGTATTCTCGGTGTGGGCGTATGCGCGGGTTCCGGCAGTGCAGGTGCAGTTCAAGTATCTGGCAACCATCGCGCCTTACGATGAAGCAGATATGCGCCGCCGTCTGCTGGCAGATTTATCGGCACTGCTGCCCGATGGCGACAGGTTCGCACCAGGTGAAGCGGATAAACGTCCGACGATCCCGCTATCTGCGTTGGATGAAGCGGATAAGCTAGAGCGCTTCAAGACGCTCATCACAGGGGTGCTTCAAAATGTGAAAAGGGCTGAGTGATGAGGCCAGAGTCAACGACCTACCTGGCTTTTCTTCAATACTCAGCCCTACTCAGCGCTCAGAACTCGTCACTAATCTAAATCAAAACGCCCGCCATGATGACGGGCGCTCGCGTTTTCATCGTGTCTGGTGGTTACGCCAGTTCGGGGACGTGGGTAGACAGTTCCTTGAGAATCTTGTCTTTGGGGCGAAAGCCGGTGATGCGGGTCACGGGTTCGCCATCCTTGAACAGGATCAGAGTCGGGATGCCCATCACGCCATAATTCATGAGGATTTCCTGATGTGCGTCGGCGTCCAGCTTGCCGACCGCCAGCGTACCATCAAACTCGTCTGCGAGTTCATCGACGATGGGCGCAATCATCTTACATGGACCGCACCAGGTCGCCCAGAAATCCACCAGAACCGGCTTATCGTTTTCTAGCACTTCGTTCTGGAAATTGGCGGAAGTTACTTCAAAGGTTTTCTTGCCCATCTCGCTTTACGCTCCTCGAGTCAACAGATTTCGTTTCTTGCAGCGAACTCACAGTTCGCTTTTCAGTGTATTGCTATGACGGCATGATCGACCAGAGTCTTACCTGGATTGTGTGTGAGCAGTCGATGAAATTCGTACAATTTTGCAGGGATCGCACCATGACCTTTGACGCCTTTCCGCGCCGCGTGGTAGGATGGTGGCGCTTTTTCCAGATCATCCTGATAACAAACACGAGACGTATCGTCACCGGTCATGCATGAGTGAAGACACCCTGCCCGAACTTAGCGTGCGACAGGAGCAAATCCTGACGCTCATCATCCAGGCTTATACCAGCAACCCGGAGCCTGTGGGTTCAAAGCATCTGGTCGAAGCCTATAATCTCAGCTTTAGCTCGGCGACCATCCGCAACGAAATGGCGGTCCTGGACGACCTCGGCTACATCAGCGCACCGCACAAATCCGCCGGACGTGTGCCGACCACACGCGGCTATCGCTACTTCGTGCGCCGCTTGATCGACGGCGGTGATCTGAGCGGATACGAGCAAAAATCCATCGAAAAAAAACTGCAAAGTTTGCCCCTTGCCACCGAACAGTGGATGCGTCTTGCCGCGTCGGTGCTTTCGCGCACAGCGCAGACGGCGTCCATTGTCACGCCACCGATTGCCGAGACGAGCCGCTTTAAACACGTTGAACTCATCTCGATTCGCGGGCGTCTGGTGTTGATGGTGCTGGTGCTGCATGGCGGGACTGTTCACCAGCGCATGTTGAATCTGGCGGAACCGGTCCCGCAGGAGCGGCTGACCGAGGTCGCCGGACGTGTAAACCAACTATGTCTGGACCTGTACGCCAACCAGATTCGCATGAAAAGCGTGCAACTTCCGTTGTTAGAGCGCGAAGTCACTGAACTTGTCGCCGATGTGATGGAACGTGCGGATAGCAATCAGGTGCGCATCGTCTACCGCGAGGGACTAAGTGACTTGATCGGCGCATTTGCCGACAGCGGCGAGGGCGCACAGCAGGCGGTGCGACTATTTGAGGAACGGGCATTCCTGAGTATGGTGCTGGGTGATTTGTTGAACACGACCGGCGGCACAGCCAGCGATGACGGTGTGAAAGTGGTCGTAGCGGGTGAAGGACACTATGAAGAACTCGACCGCCTGAGCATGGTCTTAAGTCGCTATGGCGTGCCGGGGCAAATGCGCGGCGCAGTCGGCGTGCTGGGGCCAACGCATCTGAACTACGGGCGTGCCATCAGCACCGTCCGCTATGTGTCTAGTCTGATGACGAACATGCTGGTCGATCTTTACGGCGAGGACGGGGAAGCCGCGCCGGGGGATCAGCCGGATGCATCTGAGTAAGGATACCGCATGTCGTATCCCCCCACCCTGCAAACAATCAAAAATTAGACCCAAACTAAAAAACTTCTTACGGCGAGATTTGCTAACGCAATTCTATGATCTATTCGCTACACTGGTGCGGTGCTAACCTACAAAAGTAGGGTTCATGTATTGTGGGATTGTCCACTTGCACGCTTCCCGCACACTGTACTCTGCCCGGAGGATATGCAGACCGTGAACGACGAAAACAAAACGCCCATCGATGAGACAAGTGACGAAGCCGCTGATTCTTCAGCCGATTCTTTACCGAATTCTTCACCAAATTCTTCAATGGACGACAACGCAATACCATCTGCCGAAGCCAATGGCAAAGAAGCCGCCGACTCTTCGGTGATGGAACAGCTCTATAACGAAGCCGAAGCCGCATTGGATGCGCAGGATGCCGAAGGGGAGAAAGACGCCGATGGCATTGAGCAGGAGGACGCAGTCATTTTCGCCTTAAAACAGGAAGTCGAGAAAAATCGCGCCGGATGGCAGCGTGCACTGGCCGATTTCCAGAATCTCAAGCGCCGCAGCGAGCAGCAACTCAGCGACAGCCGCACACGCGCCGCGCAAGATACGATTACCAGTATCTTGCCCGTGATTGACGATTTTGAGCGTGCACTGGCAAATGTCCCCGAAGATTTGCAGGGGCATTCGTGGATGAACGGCGTTGAACTCATCCTCAACAA
>DAOTXA010000665.1:0-11492 GCA_034435595.1 Anaerolineae bacterium
CGCACCCGGCGGTAGATCAAGCCCTTGCGCAGATAGTCAACCGCCCAGTCATGCCCATAAACGGGCCAATGATGGTCTGGCGTGCTACTATTCATGCTGAGCTTTCTCGCGGGCGTCCAGCACCTGCCCGATCTGGGCGATGTGCGCCTCGCCGTGATTGGCGAAGTAGTTGAGCAGCAAGTCGAGCGTCAGTTCGCCGTTATGTTCGTGCTGCCCGGTGCGGTTCCACTGTTCCGGCGTCAGGCTGACCATCAGCGCATACCAGCGCCGATGCACCCCGCGCAAGATCGCCAGCGAGTTTTCGATATCGGTGGTCGTGGCGTCTAGCGTGCCGGCCCAGTCATCTTGATCGAAGGCTTTGAGCGGCGGATTATCTTCCAGCAGCATCAACTTAAAGCGGAAAAATGCCGTCATGTGCGAATCTGCGACGTGATGGACGTTCTGTGCGACGGTCCACTCGTCTTCAAGATAGGGTGTAGTCAGGTCTTCGTGCGTCAAATCCCACAGCAGCGATTCTAACCGGGCGGGCAACACACGAATTTTATGCATCTGGTCGAGACGTTCTTCCGGGGTCATGGGTATGAGCCTTGTCGCGTTTTGTATATGGATGCTAGGACGTATTGT
Source organism: Anaerolineae bacterium (assembly GCA_034435595.1). Lineage (GTDB taxonomy): Bacteria > Chloroflexota > Anaerolineae > Aggregatilineales > Phototrophicaceae > JAVJSU01. The sequence goes on from DAOTXA010000665.1 coordinate 625, forward strand.
AGCCGATAGATGCGGGGAGATGAAAGCGGCGAAGCGACGACAAAGCGTTGGAAAATACAATCTGATCGTTTCATGTAAGGTGAGCGTCGGGCAATTTGGCCTCACCGCTGGTTTTTGGTGATCGCTGGCGTATAATGGTCCGCGTTTGATCCGCCGCAATCGAAAGCAAAGGCGATGGACGTGTTACGGCGCAATCTCGCGCAAACCTGGCAGGACCTCACGCAGCCGGTATTCCTCAAGCAGATGGCATGGGCGATTGGCTTCTGGGTGTTGCTGGCTATCAACATCATGATCAACATTAACTTCCTGCGCAGTGAATACCCCGACCCACCGCGCCCGCCTGATTTGTTGCTGGACCGTATTACGGAAATGCCCGCGTTCGTCACCGTCGGTGAGGTGTTGAGCATCGTCATGCTGGTACTGGTGCTTTACATCCTGAGGCAGCGTCATTTTCAGGGCGGGGCAGAGCTTTTGTTCCTTGTCGGGGTGATGTTCTGGATACGCGGCTATGTCATTCTGCTAACGCCGCTGGCGCAAATTCAGCCACCCTCGCTGAACTACAGTGAGGATCACTTCGTCGCGCAGACCTTTTATCACGGCATGTTCTACAGTGGGCATACGGCGAGTGTGTTTATTCAAGCCCTGTACTTCAAAGGACATCGTCTGCGCCCGGTGCTGCTGTTGATGGCGTCGATGATGGCCTTCGCGCTGATCGCCAGCCACTCGCATTATACGATTGACATTGTAGGCGGGCTGCTGATGGCCTACTTCGTGACCCACTTTGAGTGGATGCGCCTGGTGCCGGAGCGTCTGCGTTATGTGCGCTGGATGCCGTGGGCCAACACGTCCGACTTTGCTGTGATGACCGATGAGGTCCCCACGCAGGTGTTGACAACCCGTGAGGTTCCCGCCGTCAAGCATGGCGATACGGATGATAAATCGCACGAATTCACGCAGGACACATACACGCAGGACACATAGAGGAAGTTCAATGCGAGCGATTGTACTTTGCGGGTTCGCGCTGTTACTGGCATTTTCTACCCTCGCGCAGGATGACATCGACGAAAACACGGTTTCATTCGCGGCATCTATTGATGAAGAGACGGCGCTATACACCGGTCCGGGCCAGCATTTCGACCTGGCTCGAACCGTTCCCGCTGGCGCGACGTTCACGGTCTATGCGCGGGATGAATCGGGATTGTGGCTGCTGGCGCGTATGGGCGATATCGTGGGTGGCTGGGTTCCCGGTGGCAGTGTGATCTTGCCGCAATCCGCCGATCTATACACGCTATCTATCTCCAGCGAAACAGTCGAATCCGCCGCGCCGTCGCCCCATGTTACGATGCTTGAAGCGACCGAAGATGCAGAGACATTGGCGCTGGCGCAACGCCTGCTGGATGTGCCGATTTTCTACAATTTCGATAGTGACACGCTCGCCGGTATCGTGCAGACCGGCATCGACAACGGACGGCGGGCGGGCGTATTCACCCGTGTTGGGGATAGCGACACCACCAGCGGCGACTATCTGCGCCCGATTGGTATGCGCGGGGACTTCTGCGAATATGGACCGTATGCCTATTTGGAAGAAACCGTCGCCTTCTTCAATGAGCCGCCGCGCCGGGATGTGCCAAATTCTTTTGACGCGGGCAGCATCGCCGCGGTTAATGGCCTGACGATGACCGCCGTCCTCGATCCAATCTGGACGAGTGACGCCGCCTGCCACCCCAACGAGTCGCCCTTAAGCTGTGAGTATCGTCTCACCGAAGCGTCAATCGCGCTGATTATGCTGGGTCGCATGGACGTGACCTATTTTGATGCCGGGTTCTACGAGGAAAGCACGCGCCGCGTTCTCGAAACCAGCATTGACGCGGGTGTCATCCCCGTGTTGACGACGTTCGTTGTGCCGCCCGATAACGAGGTCTACGAGGCATCCATTGTCTTTAACAACGTGCTGGTCGATCTGGCGACGGCGTATGATGTGCCGCTCATCAACCTGTGGCGTGGCGTGCAAACGCTGCCCCGTCATGGCATTGGCCCGGATGAAACGCATCTCTCGCACGCGGTCGGCGAATTCTGTTCGTTCGATGGCCCGCAATTTGCGCATGGTGGCACGCTAAGGAATTTGCTGTCGCTACTGGCACTGGACGACATCCGGCGCAGCCTTATTGCCGAACGGTGACATAAATTTGGCTGTGTGTCAGAGGGTCACGCGCTGCCGCCGTCAACGTTAAGTGTCTGCCCGGTGATGAAGCTAGCCGCGTCGGAGCATAGGAACAGCACCGCTGTCGCCACTTCTTCAGGCGATCCGCTGCGTTTGAGGGCGTTCTCACCGGGGGTAGCCGGCATGTCATCGCCGTCAATGCTGCCGGGACACACGGCGTTCACACGGATGTTGCGTGGCGCGAGTTCAACGGCGGCCTGTCGTGTCAAACCGAGCAATCCGGCTTTGCTGGCGGTGTAGCCAGCACCATCGGGCGTCGTGGAGTTCGCAAAGGTATACGCAAGATTGACAATTGCGCCGCCGCGCTCGTCTTCGGTGTCTCCACCCAGAACGCGACTAATCAACTGCGTCATGAAGAATGCACCCGTCAGGTTTACGTCGATCTGCCGCCGCCAATCCCATTCATCGACCTGGTCGAAAGGGGTTGCACGATAGGCTCCGGCGGCGTTAATCAGAAAATGCACCGGGCCAAACTCGTCGCGGGTGTGTTCGATCAGCGCGGAGGCCTGAAAGCGGTTGGCGATGTCGGCCTGCCATGCGAAGGCACGTCCGCCGGTGGAGTTGATCTCGTCGGCAGTGACAGCGACCCGGTCGGGGTTGATGTCGTTGACGGTGACATTCGCCCCGGAGCGTGCAAACGCGAACGCAATCGCCCGGCCCAGGCCGCTGCCTGCACCGGTTACGATTGCGGTTTTGTCAGAGAAATCGAAGGCGAAACGGCTCACAGACTTAGCAGCCAATCGGTCATTTCTTTTTCTGCACCAAAGTGGAAGGGGCCGCGTTCACCCTGATTGACTTTCAACATGCGGTTGGCGTTGCGGGCCACGTAGTAGCTCGCGTTGCGATCGTAGGTTTTGTTGTGAGCATCTGCTGCATCACGGGCGTAGACTTTCCAGTCGTTCCAGTCGGTGTCGCCGCTGACGATCATCAGGCGGGTGTTAATGGCTAGCACCTCATCCGGGTCCAGCATATTGCCGACGAGCATCACCGCGTCTGGCTGGCGAATGCGTGCAAACAGACCATAATTGCCGCCAAGCACGACCGTTCCTTCACCCTGAGCGAGAATGACAACGCGTTCAAGGTCAATGTTGGGCTGGTGGAGGGCGGTGTCGTAAGCGTTGACCGCGTCTTCGACAACGGAGCCGCGCATACTCGCGCCACTGCGTCCGCATCCGCGTTTATCCCAGCGGAAGATGGCGAACCCGGCATTGAGTGCCATTTGCAGATAATGGTCGTAGTCGTGACGGCTGGTGGACCCCGCGTGAGGGAGGACGACAATCAAGGGGTGTACGCCGCTGAAAGGCGCTTTTGCAGGATAGTCAATCTGACCGGAAAGCCGCACATTATCCCCGGCGAATGCCAGTTCATATGTCACGCCTTCCGCCTCGTGCGTCCGCTCCAACACGTAATTCGATGCCATACTGGTTACCTCGAGCAAGTGCCGTTAAGATGCGATTGGGTGAAACTCCAAAAATAAAACAGTAGTTGTAGATTTTGCCGAGGTGATTTTGCGCTGGCAAAACGATTTTGAATGTTAACGTACATTAAGCCAACGTAAATGGACGATATGCTCCTATGAAAATTATGTCACATTTTGACGGCGAGCGGTAGGGAAATTCATCACTTTTTATAGAATTATGCACAAATTGGCATGGAAACGGTTTCATTTGTATCTTATGTGGGTTTAAAGAAGGGGCGATGTGATTTTGCTTGACCGGATCAGAACGCACGTGCTATGATTCTGTGCAGATCGCACAAAGCGCAGTGGCATTTTGATTGCCGCAAACGTGCAGTTTCCCATTGAACGACTTACCCGGAAGGACGCGCAATGGCGCTAGAATTTAACCAGATCGTCGATCAGGTCACCAAAATGGGCGTGATGATCGATAAACTCGACTTTGACCTATCTGACCGTTTGCGCATCGCGCATGAGCGATTGGCTGCTGCCGGAGACATGGATTTCGTCCACGAGCGCATTGACCTTGTGCGCCGCTCTGATATTAGCGGCTATCGTGGCGCTGCACCGTTAGAGGGCGACCTTGCCGAACGGCTGAACGTCGCCTATCCCCCGCCCGATTTTACCCCTGAGCAGGCGATCATCATCGCCGCCGACGGCTCGCAGATTTACCCGGACGAGCAGGCCGCCGTCCACTACTACGTGTTGAACGTGGCGCTGTTCGTGTTTCATCACGGGCAGGATATGCTGCCGCAGCAGATCAGTATGCCGCGATTGGTCTATCACAAGGATTACGTGCATGACCAGTACGAGAACGTCATCGGCAATCGCACCGTGGATGCTCGCCGCACCGTCGCGGAGATGCAGCGGCTTGCTGAAGTTGCATGGGAGTACCGGGAGCGCGGCGCGGGGCCGTTGATCGCCCTGTATGACAATCAACTGTTGTTCTGGGCAAACACAGACATTCACGGCGGCGACCAACTATTCAAGGAATATCAGGCGGCGCTGACCCATCTACAGGACGCGGGCGCGATCCTCGCCGGGTACGTGGATAATCCGATACGTGGTCGCATGATGTTGCGCCTGCTATATCTGCTCAGTCTGGCGGATGAAGCGGATGTCAAAGCGCACGAGCGCGAACTGGCGCAGGGCGGCGACCTTGAAGGGCTGCGCGATAAGCACCTGTTCCGCAGTATGTTGCGCCCCGGCGAGCGCTCGGCGCTGATGGTGCAAAATTCGCCGAATAACCTCGCCTACAAGCAGCGCGGCGACAGCTACGAAATCGCGTCGTTTTACATTCGTGTGGGCACATGGGACCGCAGCAACATTGCCCGTGTGGATATTCCGGTGTGGGTGGCGCGGGATAAAGCGCTGGTTAACCAGTTACACGCGCTGATTCTGTCGCAGTGTATGCTGCAAGGGCGCAACCCTTACCCCTACGCGCTCACCCGCGCCGATGAACTGGCCCGCGTGACGGGGAAGGACAAGGCGAAACTCGACGAACTCATCGGCATTGAGTTGCGGCGCAAGGGCATTGACCCGCATTCAGTTTCCGCCAAGTCACGCGGGAAGATTATGGCGCACAGCGACAAACGCCGCTTTGAGGTAGATACTGATTTGCCGCAGCCGTGGTAGGGTGATGGCTTTTTGGATAGCCGGATTGCTTATGCATCCGGCGACAAATCAGCGCAATAGCTTAATTTACATACACGCTCTTAGTCGTTAGCAGGTGTGCCCGTACAACAAGCCTGATTTAGAAGCTATTTGAAAACGTCCCCTCGCCCCAACGTGGGAGAGGGGGCCAGGGTTGGTGAGGGGAGGCATGGATTTCGACTTCTCAAACGGTTTCTTAGCAATCTTGCAACCTATTACGGCGTTTCCGCGTATAAAGAGCATAATCGAAACACACGATCACAGGTGAACTCCATGAATGAAGCCAAACGCCTTACCCGTTCCGTTGACGACCGTATGATCGCTGGCGTCGCCGCCGGGATCGCCCATTATCTCGGTGTAGACCCGACGCTGGTCCGCCTCATCTTTGCGGGTAGCCTGCTCTTTGGCGGTGCCGGATTGGTGCTGTACGTGATTCTGTGGCTCATCATGCCCGAAAGTGCCTATTAGCGCGGGCGAAAGATTTGCCGGGGGATGACTACACACCGGGGACCTGACGCACGTCGGGTCTTTTCTGGTTGTCGGTCACATAGATGACTTATCGCCATAAATTGGCAGGCCACCACGTTATGCCACAACAGGCATCATTGGTGATGAAACGCGGCTGATAGACATCAGGCCAGAGCAGAAACAGCCTGTCATCCTGATTGATGGCGGCGATTACCTCGCCGTTTGGCGCGGCGGTAAATGCTCCACCCCTCATCGGTCGGGCGAAGTTGAGTAGAATCGCTTCTACTTTGCCTCTTTCGGTATCAATCAAGTGAAAACGATGACGGTTAAACGTCGCATGATGAACCAGATAAGGCGTTCCCGGCAGCGGGTACACATAGTCGAAGCCCCAATCGAGGTAAACAGGCGGATTTGCTGCATTGCGCTGTGATCGCCTCACACTGTCGTACAGCCGTATCTCGTGTTCGCCCGACGCATCGCGCATGGTGAAGTAGACTGTCTCATTATCGGGCAACCAGCCCGCATTCCCGTTGACTTCCAGATCGCCACAGATTGCGGGTTGTACTTCACTTTCCGCCAGCACGAACACATGCAGACAGAAATCGCCATTGGTCGTGAAGTACATTACCCGGTCAAAGTCCGGCGTCCACTGGATGTTACGTGAGGTCGCGTGCAGGCCGGTTGCCCGTGTCTCTGACGTGCCATCGATGAGGTTGAGTGTTAGCAGCGTGGTTTGCCACCACAGCAGCAGCGTTTCATTGTCGAGCCACCCCCAACTGCGTGGCAGAAAACCTGTCTTGCCCGGTGGTGGGCGCAGTTCGGGCCAGTCGAGAACGCGCATCTGCGGTTGTGCCAGATCAACGTAATAAAATGACCAGCGCCTGCATATCGTACCCGTTGGTTCCTGCTTGCACGCGGGGACAATCACCGAACGTCCATCGGGCGACCATTGCGGGGTGCTGTAGCCGTCGAAGCCATCGCCCACGCGTAAGGGTTCGCTGAACCATCCTCGATACAGGTCAAACCGGAAATCTCCATCCAGGTGAACGCGCAGCAAATCGCGGCGGTTGGGCGACCAGAAGTAGTTGCCATCCGGGGCGACTGCATCCTCGAACACAACGAGCGAGTCGTTCACACGCAGATCATACACACGGATGTCGCCGCTTTCACGGTTGCCATACAAGAGCAGCGGCGACCCAAATGGAAACGTTGACCCGACCCAACGCGCCAGCAAAATCGCGCTGGTACACAGCGTAAACACCGTCACGAACAAGATTATCCGGCGCATCAGTTCCGCTTCGACCTCAAACACTCCCCGCCCACGCACTCAGCGCCAGCACGCCCACACCCAGCAGCGTACTCGCCCACGTCAGGCGAATTTCACGGCGGCGCAGTCGCGTATAGTCCGCCGGGTCGCCCTTACCACGTTCGACCAGCATCGAGGTGCGTTCTAGCGCGGGGACGACGCCATATTGCAGCAGAACCCCCGTCAGGATCATAAGTGCGATCACGCCATGCTTGAGCAGCATCACCTGTGACCACGTATTGTCAATTTCCATGATGCCGTCGTAGTTTTCGTCAAGCGACATCTGCGTCAGCCCGGTGACGATCAACACCGCCAGCGCCAGGTTGCTCATGGGTGTAAAGCGCTTGCGCAGGCGCGTCAGCAGGCCGTATAGCGCGGGGCTATCTTTTAACGCCTTGCGTGCTTCAGGCCACACCAGAATCGAGGTGATGACGAGGCCACCGATCCATACGACCGTTGCCGTGAAATGAAAGAACAGGCTAATTGCAAGGATTGTCTGCGAGGGCAAAAGCCGCCTCCCTTCGTTCGCGTTCGGGGATTACGATGTCACCGCAGTATTTCGGCATTCGCCCCAGCGCCATAAACGCCGGACGCACGCCCTGCATCTCCGGGTCGGTGACCGACCACCAGTACTGTTCGTCGTCGGGCGTCCATGTCGATTTGGGGATATAGATGGTGCTCACCAGTCCCACCCAGGGCCGCCAGTGTTCCGCGATGTAGGCGAAGGCGGATTCGAGCCGCACCGCCTGCTCGTCCTCGCTGACGGCAAACCACTCGTAGCCGCTGCCGGGGCGCGGATCAGTGGTATAGCCCATTTCGAGAATCGCCATCTGGCGGGCTGCGTCGCCGTGTTCGATCATGATCTTGCGCAAATCTTCCACACGGCGGAAGCTGGCCCAGCGCCCGGTGCCGTCGCGTTCGGCGTCGTCGGGGCCATATTCAGGGGCGTTGTAGCCCGGTGCATGAACGCCGACGACATCAATGTACTGCTGAAAGTCAAGGCGGTACATCGCATCCAGATAGATGTCGTCGCGGTGGACGCGCTGGCTGTGTTCGCCTGTCGGCGCGAGTCCGGCGCTGATGAGGGCCGCTTCAGGGTCGGCGGCGCGAATCGCTTCACTACATGCGGCGAGCATTTCCACGTAATAGGCGGGGTCCGGTTCCATCAGTCCCCACTCGCGGTGCAAATTCGGCTCATTCCAGATTTGGTATCCCGCCACACGCCCCGCATAACGTTCGGCGACGGTCCCGCAGAAATTGGCCCATGCGTCCATGAATTCAGGGTCGGGTGGTGCATCGACGTAATCGGCTTCGTCCTGTGTCGGCAGCGAAGGGTGCGACCAGTGCGGCGCGTCGCTCAAACGCACGATCAATTCGAGGTCGCGGGCTTCGACTTCATCCAGCAGAATATCGCCCGGTCCGAATTGCCACATACCCGGTTGTGGCTCGATATCGTGCCATGCGAATACCTGCTTGACATGGGTGAAGCTCATCAGCTTTACCCAGTCGAGGTGCAACGTCTTAAACCCGGTGTCCCACCAGACGAAGGCCTGAATCCCGTAGGTCAGTGAGGTAAACGGCGCGGATTCGGCGTCAATGGCGGTTGCTCGGAACGGGTCGCGTTCTGGCGCGTTGGCCTGCGCGACGAATAGACCGCCGCCTACTGCCGCGACAATGACAAGGGCGAAAATCGTTTCGATGATGGGGCGGCGTGGAGTAGAAGTACTGGCAATATGCGTATCATTTGAGGGCATTGCACGTCCGTAGTTAGCACGCAGGGGCGACCATAAGTCGCCCTTACGCAAACAGTATGCGAATCTAAGAGGGGTATAGCCTACCCTTTCGGATAGCCGAGCGCTTCGACGGCCTGCGCCGCGTCCACGTCCTTCTGCGTGATCTTGCTACCTGCATCATGCGTGGTAAAGCTGACGGTCACCTTGCGCCAACCGATGAACAGGTCGGGGTGATGGTCCAGCCCCTCACACACCGTCCCGACTGCCGCCGCAAACGCGACACCTGCCAGATACGCGTCGAATTCGTATGTTTTCGTCAGTTTGTCTTCGGCACGTTCCCAACCAGAAAGCGCCGCCAGCGCCTCGACGATTTGCGCGTCATTGAGTGCATTAGCCATAGAATTGTTTCCTCTCATTCTGGAATATCAGCGCACCGACCATAGCGCAGCCCCATGATAGCAGGCTTAAAGAGGGAAATGTAGATGGGGCAATGCCACCCGCTGGAACGGGTGCGGTATCGCTGCATAATTTCGATGAATTTGTGCCAATCAGTGATTTTAACAGGGCGACAGCCGTGCCCGCGCATGGACTTACTCTACTGCATTTAGCTGCGGCCTTCACGCATCTATAACTGGTAGCACGACCGCGAACGTTGTTCCTTTGTTGGGGGCACTGGTGAAGCGCACGCTGCCGCCATGTAACGCCGCGCTATCCTGCACGATTTTTAGACCCAACCCTGAACCGGCGGTATGGCCCGTATTGCTACCACGGAAAAACGCGTCGAAGATGCGACTTTGCTCGGTTTCTGGGATGCCGATGCCCTCGTCTGTCACCCCGAGCGTGACCTGCAACGTGTCCAGATACAAATCGAGGCTTATATTGCTGCCTGCGGGCGAATATTTGATGGCATTGTTCAACAGATTATTGAGGATGTAGCGCAGCAGACGCGCATCCGCCATTACCGGACGGTTGTTGCCCTCGAAGCTCAGGGCGAAGTGATGGCTGTTCGCGCAGGCAACTGCTGCCGTTTCCAGCGCTTCACCTGCCAGAGCGCGTAAATCTACGGGAGACGGGTGGAACGCCAGATGCCCGCTCTCCCCTGCAATCAAGATCGAGATGTCGTCCAGCATTGTGCGCAGGTGGAGTACCTGTTCTTTAATCGTATTGAATCGCCGTTCACGGTCGTCCGTTGGCATTCGTTCCAGATAGCGCTGCAAAGTCTCTGCCGAAGACAGAATCGTCGCCAGCGGTGTGCGGAACTCGTGCGATACTGTGTTCATGAACCGGGTGCGCGTCTCGCTCATTTCACGCTGCTGCTCAAATTGCAGGCGTAATTTCTCGTATTCGCGCATTGATCTTTCCAGTTCGCGCTGGTCGGTGATATCTTGCAAGACGCCGTAAATCATCTTGCGACCTGTTACCGGCTCATAGCGGACGCGAGCTGTGTCGCGTATCCACACCACATGCCCTTTACTATGCCGGATGCGATACTCGGCCTCGTGATCATCACCGTTTAACAGCGCTGCCAGATGCGCCTCGGCAACCGGCAGGTCTTCGGCTATGACCAGTTCCCCCCACAGGTGCGGGTTGCTATTGAAGCGTGACAGCGGATATCCTGCCAGCGGCTCGATATTCGGTGATGTGAACGTATTCGTAATCGTGCCGTCCAAATCCACACGTTTGACGTAAATCTGGTGACTCAGTGCGTCTACCACCTGCCGGAACTGCTCCTGTTCGCGCAACAGTTTGCCGTTCAACTTCTCTTCGAACCGCAGCATTTCCAGCGTAAAACGGGTGACCAGGCGTGCATTCGGCTGTGTCAGCGGCATGTCGGTGCGTGCCTGTTGCAGCAACGCCAAACGGTCCGGGCGATATTGACCGATCACACGCTCCAGCACATCCAGCACCCGGCCTACGACCTTCGGCTCAAAGCTCCAGAACGTGTTAAACTCCCGCAGCCCCTCGTCCGGCGTCGGCGTCAAATTGTCCTGACCGCACAACACCGCGGCAAATTCTGACGACAAAATCGCC
>DAOTXA010000666.1:0-7002 GCA_034435595.1 Anaerolineae bacterium
CGGTGCATCCGACGATAATAGTGACGACGCCTTCCGCGCAACCCTGCCGCCGCAATCTGACAATGCGCCAGTTTACACCGCCACGCCGACCCCGACGACACCACCGACCGCCACACCTACGCTGACGCTAACGCCGACGGCGACGGTCACATCCTCTCTAACGCCGACACTGACCGTCACGCCTTCGCCGACCGCGACCGACACGCCTGCACCATCGCCGACAGTGCCGCTTGCAACACTGACACCCGCATCTATTGCCGGAGCACCCCCATCAGATCAGCACCGTCCGGCGGAATTCACCACGCCGGAGGGCTGGTCGTGCGGGGATTTTCCGTGTGCAGAGGACATTAACGGCTTCTTGCAGCGGATTCAGGTTCCTGATGGCTATGAAGTATCGCATGTCGGGCGCTTTCCCGGTCAGCCGATGCAAATCGCTTACGGGCCGGATGGTCGCTTGTATGCGACGGTGCTGATTGATGGCACGCGAGAGGGGGCGGTGTTTGCGCTTGATGAGATGACCGGGGGAACGGAGCAAATCGGCCCGCGCATGATCTCCCCGGTCGGGCTGGCGTTTCAGCCGGGGACGGATGTGCTGTACGTCAGTGCGCGTCTTACAGTGGAATCCGGTGGTGTCCTGTATCGCCTGCAAAGCGACGGCACGCTGGAGACGGTCCGCGACGATTTGCCCTGCTGCTATAACACCATCGATAACCAGCCCGCCGGGATGGTCTTCGGGCCGGATGGGTTTCTGTATCTGGGCGTGGGTGCGATTACCGACCGCGCCGAATCGCCACGCCCTGACTCGCAGCCATTTGCACAGATTCAAGACGAAGAGGCGGCAATTTTACGCATTCAGCCTCACACCGGAGAAACGACCGTTTATGCGCAGGGCATCCGCTATCCCTATGACTTGACGTTCGACAATAACGGGCAGTTCTACGCGACCGATAACGGCATCGCGGAGGGGCTGGGCGACCGCGTTCTACAGGTGGACGAAGGCGCTCATTATGGCTGGCCCTGGTATCGCACGCGGGGTTGTGCGGATTGTCCGGCCCGTGATTTTACCGTCGATGTGCAGCCTGATCTGCTGGCACTGCCGCCGTATACGCTGCCACGTGGGATCGTCGCCTATACGGGGAAGCAGTTCCCCGCCAATATGTTCGGCAGTGTGTTTGTCGCGTTGTGGAACGGGACTGAATTCGCGCAGCGCGTTATCCGCATTGAACCTGACCGACTCGTGAATAACGAAGTCGCCCGCGATCCCTATGGATTTGTGCCGGAACCCTTCGTGACCGGTTTGATTCGCCCGGTAGACGTGATCGTCGCGCCGGATGGGTCGCTGGTGATTGCCGATTTCATCTACGGGCACATATGGCGAGTCAGCTACACGAGGGGCGAACCCGTTCCCACGCCGGAACCACGCAACGGCAGTTTTGCGACGATCACGCCCGCGCCATAAGCGCAACGAATCGCTGGTGATTGACTCCACCGGGTGCTGAAGCAACCCGGCTCTGTGCAGTACCAAGCACACCAGAGGGTGCTGAAGTAAATTTGGTGGCGCGTTTGACACCCTCTGGTGGGTCTTATATATCGGCTTCATGATGCCCATATGGTGAGTCAAAAGGACGACCGTAGAGGCCGCCCTTTGAATTACGTTCGATGGTGCGTGAAGTTGAATTATTCGTTCAGTGTTAGCGTGGCGCGGACTGTGCCGACCGTGCCGTCTTCGCTGTTAGCGGTAGAGATGATGCTGCTATCGAGCAGACCAAGCATGTTCTTCAGCATCTCCAATTCTTCCGGCGAGGTTCCCATTTCTTCGATTTCTTCTGCATAAGCGACCAGCAGACCGGCAACGGTGGCCCGCACCGGTTCCATGTTGATGAACAACAGGCCGTTGGTGTTTTCGAGGAACAAGCCCGATTCATAGGCATAGATGTCACTGTCCGTCAGCGGGGCGGCGTCGGATTCAAGGCCAAGCGCCAGCGAAACCGCGCTATCTGTACCCATCGCAAAGACACTGTCGTTGCTGCCAGCCAGCATTGCGGGCAGGCCGGGGAACACCTGACCGTCTTCAGGGAGGGTGACGATACCGTCTTCGAAGGTCGCCTGTGTGAACACACGCTGCACGTTTGCCGCCAACCCGTCCACGAATTCGGCGGTCGCGTCCGGTTCGTCAGTAGCGAAGACCAGACCCATACCCGACTGTACATCGAATGGTCCTTCGTTGGTCAGCGTAGCGAAGGTGGTGAAGTCGCTATCGATCCACGCCAGCACATCCTGCACTTCGACGCCGAACGTGGCGCGGAAGGCGAAACGGGCAAACGTAGCAATGTCACGCAGTTGACGATCAGCAGCGAACGACGGCAGCGACGGGTCCATCGCGCCGGGGGTGAGTCCCTGCTCCACGAGCAAGTCCGATAGCATATAGAAGGCTTCCGTCAGTGCGCCGAGGTTGCGCCCGATGCCCTCGCCTGCGATTAGCAAGAAGGCGGTATCCGGCACATTGGCGAGAAAGTCCGGGTTGATGGGCTGCGAGATATGCGCCGCGAACTCTTCGGGTGTGTTCGGGGCGTAGGTCGCGCCGTCAATGGTCAGCGTGCGACCGTTGAGAATAGTGAACCCGAAAGCCTGCGTACTGCCCAGGTCAGCCATCATGCTTAGATCAATGCCAAGTTCTTCCGCCATCGGGCCGAATTCCCGCTGCATCTCTACCATCATCACTTCCATGACATCGCGCATATCCGCATAGGCGATGATGTTATAGTCATCACCGGGCAGCAGCGCGAGAGTATCCTGGAAGTCGGCAGTATCGGCGAGGCTTTGCGCATCTTCACCCGGCAGGATCACCGCGTCAAAGTCGGCATCTGCGCCTGCCACCAGCAGAACGGATTCAGTGACAAGGATACCGCCCTCAGAGGGACGATCGCGGTATATGACGCCACCGTCGGTTATCTCTTTGAATCCGTCCTCAGAAGCAAGGTCATCCGCAAACGCGGTATCCAGGAAGGCTTCTGCGGCTTCGGCGTCGGTAATGCTGAGGGCGATCACGGTCCCGCCCGTCATCCCTCTGCCGTCCATACCATGCATCAGCACCTCGCTGTTGAGGACAAAGACGGCGGCGGTATCGCCCAGCCACGGCGCGATATTCTCATCAAAACCGCCCTCAAATTCCGGTGAAGAGAGGATGGCGATTTCGATCTGGTCTGACAGACTAAATCCCGCCAGATCAGGGATAGACTCGCCCGCTTTGGCGATCAGCGCGTCAAGTTCTTCGATGTAGCCCGCGTCGGTGCGGATCGCCGCGAAGAACGGGGCGTCTACCGGGGCAATATCCGCCAGTGCGGTCAGGTCTTCAGGGCTGGCAGCACCCGCCGGGATTGCGAGCGCGGTCAGTGCCAGCACCATAATACACATCAATACAATCAGTTTTTTCAAGGCATTTCACTCCTTGATGAGTCTTGGTTTCGGTTGGATAGTTTGTGGACGCAGCGTACTGCGTCCCTACAGCAGAATCCGGTTCGTTCTATCTATGTACCGGGTTCTTCAGTTGCTTCCGGTTCCGGTGCTTCTTCAGTCATTTCCGGCGTCATTTCCGGTTCTGGTGCTTCTTCGGTGGCTTCTATTTCGGTCGCCTCTTCGGTTGCTTCCATGTCTGGCGCTTCTTCAGTCATTTCCGGCGTCATTTCCGGTTCCGGTGCTTCCTCAGTTGCTTCAACGGATTCTTCGGCGGTAGGCGGTTGATCAGCGGTCGCTTCTTCGGTTTCGGTCATGGCTTCTTCGCCCATCACACCGTCCGAAAGTTCCGCCGGGATGGTGTAGTCGTCCTGGAAGGTGATCGACAGACGCAGCAACGACGCAGTATCGGATACGCTGGATGACAACGTAGCGCTTTCCAGAATGAGGCCAAACGCGGCGAGATCTTCCAGTTCATCTGCCGAAGCAACTGGCAGCAGGGCAGGCAACGCATCTGCGAAGGGGGCGACACCCACATACCACACCGCGACGCTATCCGGCAGGATGAGCGTTTCGGCGGCGTAAGCGAAATCGGGGTGATCGGCGAGCGAATCACCATCGGGGTTCAGCGCGAATTCCGCTGCCGCACGCGAGGCGTTGACATACACATTTTCGTCAGCAGCCGCCACCAGATCGAGTTCCGGCGTGGCGTCCAGCACCTCACGCGGCAGATCCGCCTGTTCTAACAAGAAGGGCAGCGGAGCCGAAACGACCAGCGCGGAGCCATCGCCCATGTCTTCGACGCTGTGACCGAGGCGATATGCGACCAGGGTTTCTTCAAGCGTGGTCATCACGTTTTGAACGGCATCGTTATCGGTGTTCTCAACCAGGAACGCCGCGTCTAGCGTAAAGCTGAGGTCGCTTTCTACCGGCAGCAAACGCGCATACATCGCATAGTCGCCCGTCATCCACGCCAGCACATCGTCAGTCAGGCTGAGTCCGGTGAGGCCGCCAAACAGCGCGTTTAACGGAATTTCGACCGCGCCGCCCAGTGCGATATCGCTCAGATCAATCAGGTTAAGCAGGTCGATTGCCGGGTCTTCGGCGCTGAACCCATAGCGATCCAGCAAGAACAGCACCATCTCCGCGTCTTCTCCGGTGATTTCGCCCTGATTGACGAACATCGCCAGACCGTCGCCGATGGTGATGTCATCCAGCAGGCCACTTTCATTGACAATGAAGTCGATGCCATCCTGAATGGCGGGCAACAGCATGTCTAGTGCGTCGAAGATCGCCAGTGTTTCCGGCCCGAAGCCGTTGTCATGGATGACCAACTGCGCATCCGCCGGGATGTGGGCGGCGAAATCCGGGTTCACCGGGTTGAGACTACGGTCGTCCATTGCACCCGGCTGCGGCATAGAGGCAACTGTATCAATTACAGCACTGCGACCGTCCACAATGGCGAAACCAAGCGCCTGCCTGCCAACCGCCGTCTGCATACTCATCTCATTCAGTGCGGCGAAGACGTTAAACAACGCGCCTGTGATTTCGGGCGGTAAGTCGTCCATACCGGGTTGGTTTAAGATCATACCCAGGTTGACCATAGAGTATTCCGCGTTGGCAGCGGCGATATCATCGCTATCTGTATAGGCCACAAGGGTGTAGCCACTGGCGGGAAGCTGCGCAATCGTATCTGTGAATTCAGGGTCCGCGCTCAACGGTGTATCAAAGGTCAGGTCGCTGGCAGCAGCGGGTGTAAACAGCAGAATGGCGTCCTCACCCAGTGCGAATAAGATGGGCAGCCCTTCAAATGCGAAGACATCAAAACCGGGTACTTCCACGCTTTCGACCGGAACGATGTTGCCCAACGGCTCTAAAATCCCGCTACTGAAATAGGCGTCTGCGGCTTCACGGTCGTCAATTTCCACACCGAACACGACGGGAATACGACCGAGCGCTTGCATGATATCGGAGGGTGAGGGATCGTTCGTCATACCCGGGTCAATCGCTGTAAGGTCGTTCAACACCTCGTAAAACGGCCCTATATCGCTAATGGCAATGGCGACACTATCGCCCAGCCAGGGGTCAATGCCCTGTGCGAACGACTCATCGGTCAACTGGAACGACACCAGATCAAGCAGGAGTTGTGTGTTAAAACCTGCCAGATCGGGAATGACATTCGACAGTAAGGCCAGAATACCATCGTAGTTTTCGGCGATGGTGCTGCTGGTATTGAGGCCGACGAAGATGTCAGAGCCTTCAGGGAGGTAAGTGGAGAGGGCGGCGGGGATGTTGTCCGGTGTTGCCGCGTCTTCGGATTGTGCCCCAACGGTCCCGGTGAGAGAGGCCAGCATCAGGGCGATCACAAGCACAAGCAAAAATCGTCTTTTCACGCGCTATCCTTTCAGAGCTTTTGAAAACTAACATTAAGAGACGGCATGACCGTTTTGCGGTCATTCAATGCCTCAATTATATACTACGTAGCGAAATCACAGGGGGTTGCGCGGATTACAAGTTGATAAAGCCCTCGTTAATTTGAGGGTGGTTTAGGCAGCGTTAAACCGCTGAAATAAACGGGCATCTTGCCGTGATATACGCGTATTTTTACGTTTTTCACCCCCGACCTTAGTACCAATGGTCGCTTTTCAATTGTTAGCGTTTTGTATAGACTACAGATACAGTCGAACGAAACCCCACTAGCGAGTACAAGGACAAATCGTGATGGCGTCCAGCGACATAACGAACACTACCAACAACGAACAACTTTTGAACATGGCGATTGAAACCGCGAAGAGCGGTCAGCGTGAAGGTGCGCGAGTCATGTTTATGCAGGTGTGGGAAGCGAACAAGCGCAACGAAGAGGCCATGCTGTGGCTGGCGAAGATCGCCAGAGACGAGCAGGAACGCCGCAAATGGCTGGAACGTGTGGTTCAGATCAACGAAAACAACGTAACGGCAAAAAAAGCACTGGCAAAAATGAACCGCACCCAGGAGGCCAGCGATAATCAGATGCTGCTGCTGTTTGGCGCGGCGGCTATCATCATGCTGGTGATCGTGGTCGCCATTGTGCTACTGGTGGTCCTGTAACACACTCGATGATTGCGCAGGGGTGAACCCGTTTGCCCCCTGCTGCTCCTCTACTCTGATAGTCTCATCCGCCAGAACCCGTTCATGCCCGCACGTGCGGCGCATCCTGGTTTGATTCTATGCGGAACGCAAGTAGAATGGCTACAAGACGTGCGGCTGCTGGTCGCATCTTAAGATCGGTTTGCGCCATTTAAGAGTACGCTTGTGTGGTAGGCGCAGTTCGATTCGCCACCATGAGGAGGCATATCTTGGCAGCAGATAGCATTCAACAGCGCTTAAGTGCGGGGATCGCGGCGGTCCGTCGCGGCGACCGTCTGGGGGCGAAACGCCTGCTAGAAAGCGTCACCCGCGATGACCCCTACAACGAAGCTGCGTGGATGTGGTTGGCCTCGGTCGCCGCTTCTCGCCGCGAGCGGCTGGAAGCGTTGGAGCGCGTGCTGGAGATCAACCCGAACAACGAAC
>DAOTXA010000667.1:0-3637 GCA_034435595.1 Anaerolineae bacterium
CTTCCAGTGGGCTTGTCTTTTCGGAGCCGGATCGCTTTAGCGTCTGGCGGAATGACACGAAACGACCAACCATTAAAAACCTACCCGTGACAGGGGTCGGGGGCGGGGTGAGGGCGAGATTACGAGAACGCGATTGCCCTGGATTGTTAGGTTCGTCGCAAGATGCAGTCGAATTTTTGTGCTAGAATCGAGAAGTTGCGTGCTATAGCGGCAACCGCGAACCAAATATTTGTATGCGTCACCCAATGATTCATTTGTCACAGCCAAGGAGACCATGCCATGACCGAACTTAAAACCTACCTGATGCGCATTCAGCCCACACGAACACAGATGCTCGTTCAGGGTACACAGGAAGAAGCGGAGCACGTGACCGCGCACTTCTATCGTTTGAAGGAGTTGACAGAACAGGGGATCGTCCTGCACGCGGGGCGCACGACCAACAGCGACCGCAGCAGCTTTGGTATTGTCATCTTCCGCGCAGAAAACGACGAAGCCGCCCGTGCATTCGTCGCCACCGACCCTGCGGTCGCTAATGGAGTTATGAAAGCGGAATTGTTCCCCTATGGTGTGGCGTTGATGGCTGCGCCGCAATCAACAGATACCACTACGTAGACACGACTAAACGCGCAGGCCGAGGACAGTCTGTTTATAGGGCAGCGATTCCATCTCACCGCCCAGTGCCCTGACCTCGGCATCCCCGGCGGCAAAGGTCAGCGTGCGATAGCCCTGACGGTGTGCCCAGTCACGCAGAGCGGTCATCCACTGCGGCGTCAGATCACGCGGCGACCACACGTAAACATCGACCGCACGTGAATCGTATAACTGCTGCTGCACGCACACATAGGTCAAAAACCCCGACGCCGTGAAGTGCAGGCGATAGGTCTGGCGGGCTGCAATTTCGGGCACAGAATCCCACAAGCGATACCACAACCCCGCCCAGTGCTGGCGGGCGCTCTGTTCGCGTCCCAGCGGCATCCCCCACCCTTTGATTTGTGTGGCGGACGTGTCCTCATGATCGACTGCCTTATAGAAACCCTGCCCGGTCCCGGTGCGAACGCTGTAACGGGCAACCTGCGCCAGTTGCTCAAAATTGGCCTGAAAATAAGTGTCGAGCGTGGCACGATCATAGGCCGACACTGCCGCCGTCACCTGACTGAGTCCGCGACTTCGAGCCAGATCGCGCAAGGTTGCCAGCAACGCCGATTGCAAATCGCTGCCATCCGCAACCAGTTCGGCAAGATGCAGATGCTCGCCGAAGGGATGCGGCTCGGTACCGGGGTGCGCCTCTGCATATCCGACGACCGCGCCATCACGCACTGCTACCAGCGAAATACCATTTACGCGCAGCAGATGACTTAGCCAGATCGCGCCAGTTTCGACGCTCATCCACGGTCCACCATGCTGCCATCGTTCGTAAATGCTAAGGGCGTCGTATGCTACATCCTCCACCTGTCCCTGCGCGTTGATGCGCTGCCACGCACCGATCCGCCCCCGAAACAGCCGATTAATCGCGCCAGTATCGTCCAGTGTCGCTGCTCTCACCTCAAGATTCGCCATGCACACCCCTCCACCGAGATTGATCGCGCATACATTGCCCACATTGCCCGCATTGTAGCATCCCACGTCGCGCCGGGAAATGAATAAACGGCGGTCTATGCGGGTGGCCCTATCCGGTTGCACACACACGCCAGTAAAATCGGTGATGTAGACACAACTACTCACAAAAAGGGAATCGTATATGATGAACGGCAGTGACAACAACAAATCCCTGCGTATGGGGATTATTGGCCTCGGTGCAGGGCGCTTTATGGGCGTTAGCTCGCGGGAGGTCAAGGGGGTAGAAGTCGCCGCAATTTGCGATCTGGACGCAGGGCGTCTCGCCAGTTTCGGCATAGAATTCGATATCCCCGAATCCGCGCACTATAACGATTACCAGCAGATGTTCGCAGAGGCCAACCTCGACCTGATCCATATCGCGCTGCCAAATTCGCTGCACGAACAGGTAGCGGTGGCGGCGCTGGAAGCGGGGATCGATACCATTGTCGAAAAGCCGATGACGACCGATACCGCCAGCGCACAGCGGATGGTGGACGCAGAAGCACGCAGCAGCAAGCGCCTGATGGTCGTCTACAACCGTCGCTATCGTGCCGATACCCAGTGGGCACGCAGTATGTTTGAGGACGGCAAGCTGGGCGATGTCTATCATGTCAACGTCCACTGGCGGCGCGAAACCGGCATCCCCGGCAGCGGGTGGTTCGGTAACAAGGCGCTGGCGGGTGGTGGTCCGCTGATTGACCTCGGCGTGCATGTGATGGATATGGCGCTATTCGTGCTTGGCTACCCGCGTGTGCTAACCGTCAGCGGGCAGACATGGGGCAAGTTCGGGCATCGCGGGCAAAAGGTCAACCGCTGGCGCAAGAACCCGGACACTACGCCACCGATGAACTTCGATGTAGAGGACAACGCCGTTGGCTTCGTTCGTCTGGAAGGCAACACGACCATGAGCGTTCAGGCAAGCTGGGCAGAACACACCAAGCCCAAAGCCGATCACATCTACGTCGAATTTCAGGGGACAGAAGGCTCAATCGTCATCGACATTCCCAATTACACGAAGGACGACACCGTCCGCTATTACACAAGTATGAATGGCGAAGCGGTGACCGTCGCGCCGAATATCCGCTGGTATCGCGGTGGGCACTACCAACACGCGGGTTTCCTGAACGCGGCAGTGCAACATCTGCTGAACGGGACGCCGCCGCCTTCCACTGCTGCTGAAGGGCTGACCATGACGCGCATCCTTGAGGGCATTTACCAATCTGCCGAACGCGGGCAGGAACTCGTCATGGAACCGGTCGAGGCGTAAGAACGCACGGCGACTGGCGCGTCTGTTATAAAGTAGGGGTGACGAAACGAACCTATGGTTCGCAGTCGCCCCCATCAGTAACCTGATTGAACGACAGCATATGAGCGTGATTATGCCGGAAGAATCCACCCCCGTAACCGTCTATGGACACCAGTTTTGCGGCATGGTGACGCCTACACTGGCGACCTTGCAGCAGTTCGGCGTGGAATACGAGTACGTTGACATCCGCGAACAAGATGACGCCCGTGATCGTGTCATGCAGATCAACAACGGCAACGCCAGCGTGCCAACACTGGTTTTCCCCGACGGCGCGACACTGACCGAACCAAGTTCCACGAAGTTAAAGGCGTATTTGCGCGAAAACGGCTACCAACCGCCGCCCCCTTTCTGGTCCCGCTGGCTCAAGGCGCTGCGGGGCTGAAGAACCTCGCTCTCAAATCAAAAAGGCGAAACGCCGCTAACGACCTTTCGCCTTTTTTGCTCTTTGTCTTGGCCCTGTAGCTGCGCCTATTGGACGACTGCGATTCCCGCTTCAGCATCCAGACCAATCACCGGGTAGCGCAGGACGCGCACCGGCATCTCGTATTGACCGAGGTTTGTCGCCACCCACACCCCATCCTCGTCCATGTGGTAAGTGTAGAGTGATGAGTCTTCATGGTTCCAGGCCAGCCAGCCGTCCATCGTCGGGGCAAGGAACTGTGTAGCTGGGCCGGCTTCCACCTCTGACACGTTACCCTCGCGGTCGATCACAACCGAGATCATTTCATTCCAGAA
>DAOTXA010000668.1:0-2581 GCA_034435595.1 Anaerolineae bacterium
TTAAAACGGGCAGGACGTGTCCGTGTTGCTTAACGTAGCCCATTGGGGCAAGCGTGCAACAGAAGCCCCCGCCTTTTGGCGTGGGGAGCGTCACAATGATTTATCCGTATAAATGTGGTTCAATTTGAGGAATTTTTGATGCACAAAAACAGATTTGTTCGTTTTACAGGATTCACCCTGCTGCTTTTGCTGCTGGCGATTACCGTCACCATCGCGCAGGATGACGCCGCATCGGAGATCATCGCTGACTTTGAGGTCGAAGAACTCTTCCTCGGCAAAGACGCCAATAATGCCGATATCGGCTTTGTCGAGTGGGGGGATGTCGCTGGCAACGCGGCCCTCAGTCTCGTTACAATCGCAGAAGGCGACGAACTGGCCCTGCCCGGTCAATCCGGCGATAACACCGTCCTGCGCGTGGATTACGAGATCAGCAGTTTCGGCGGCTTCTCGTACCTGTTCAACGATGGCGAAGCCTGGACCACGCAGGATTGGTCTACGTTCGCCAACTTTGATTTCTGGTACTACGGCAACGAATCCGGGCGGGCGATTCAGGTTGAATTGTTTGACAACCGCGCCGCCGGGTCTACCAGCGACAGCGCCGAGCGCTTTTTCTACCGCTTTGACGATGACTTCGACGGCTGGCAGTTCATCCGCATTCCGTTAAGCGAGTTCGAGCGCCGCAGCGACTGGCAGCCTTCCGGCGCACCGAATGACGGCTTCGGCCTCATTGAGATGCACGGCTACGCCTTCGCCTTCCCCAACGGAACCGACATGACCACTACCTACATTGACGATGTCAGCCTCAGCGGTCAGGCTGAAGTTGAAGAAGAACCGGAACAGCGCCGCGCCGCCACCCTCGCCGACTTCGAGGTTGACGAACTGCTCACCGGGCAGGATGAAAACGGCTTCAGTATTGGTTTCGTCCCGTTTGCCGATACAGCAGATAACGTCACACTTACCCTGCTGACTGTCGGTGAAGATGACGACCTCGCCGTCCCGCGTCAGGATGAGGAAAACACCGTCTTGCAGGTCGATTATGAGATCGGCGCGTTTGGCGGCTTCTCGCATGTGTTCAACGATGGCGAGGCATGGGTGGCTCAAGACTGGTCCGACCTGACTACGTTTGACTTCTGGTACTACGGCACGAATTCCGGCATGGAGATTCAGGTCGATCTGTTCGACAATCGCGCCGAAGATGCCACCACCGACAGCGCGGAACGCTGGTTCTACCGCTTCCCCGATGACTTCGACGGCTGGCAGTTCATCCGCATTCCCTTCATCGACTTCCAGCGCCGCACCGACTTCCAACCCGGCGGCGCACCGGATGACGGCCTCGGCCTGACGGAAATGCACGGCTATGCCTTCATCTTCCCGGCGGGAACCGAACCGACCACCACCTATATTGACACCATCGGTGTCAGCATCCGTTCCGGCAATGTAGAACCGATTGCGCGACCCACACCGACCCCGCTGCCGCCGGTCGAAGGCTACAACTATGACGGCGAATGGGAACTGTTCTGGAGCGATGAGTTCGACGCCGGTGCAGGCGAGCCGATCAATGACGAGTTCTGGACCTGCGAAGTCGGCGGCTGGGGCTGGGGCAACGCACAGGCCGAACACAACACCGACCGTACCGAGAACGTCGTGCATACCGGTGACGGCACACTGGCGATCATCGCCCGCGAAGAAGAATTTGAGGGCAACGAGTACACGTCCGGGCGCTGCAACACCAACGACAAGTTCGAGTTCACGTATGGTCGTGTCGAAGCGCGGATTGATCTGCCAGAAGGACAGGGCATCTGGCCCGCGTTCTGGATGCTGGGCGCAGATTTCCCCGATACCATGTGGCCCGATAGCGGCGAAATCGACATCATGGAATTTCTCGGTCATGAACTCGGCACGGTTCACGGAACCGTCCACGGACCCGGCTACTCCGGCGGTGGCGGCATCGGTCAGGCAGTGCGTTATGAGGAATCACTTGCCGACGATTTCCACGTCTTCGGCATTGAGTGGGAACCGAACGTCATTCGCTGGTACGTAGACGGCGAAGAATACTTCCAGATTGACCCAACCGACCTGTTCGGCTCCGATTGGGTGTTTAACGATCCCTTCTTCATGCTGATTAACGTCGCGGTAGGCGGCAACTGGCCCGGCTACCCCGACGACACCACCGTCTTCCCGCAGGAGATGCTGATCGACTGGATTCGTGTCTACCAGCGCGGCGAGGGTTAGAGTCAAGACCGCCTGACGATATGGATGGCATACCGAATTCTATCGTGTAATATTCTAAGATGGGCCGCATTCTTGCGGCCCTATTCGCACCATCTCAAGCAGATTGAATGCATATTGCCCCCCTCAATCTACCTACTGCCATTGTTTCGCCAGATGCCAAAGCGAACTTGCTTGCCATATACGTTCGGCCCCCTTTGGTGGGCCTGTCTTTTCTGCGTAGCCTCACGGCTTCAGCCCGCGTCGAAACGCTGTTACTCTGCCACCGGGGATACCTGCCCGCGCACCGCGATCTGCTCCGCGATCCACAGCACACCCAGCGTCGCCCCCGCGAATCCGTGTAGACCAGCGA
>DAOTXA010000669.1:0-2424 GCA_034435595.1 Anaerolineae bacterium
AAGATATCCGGCGTCATGATGTTCTCAAGCGCTGGCGTACCAAAGCCGGTCGGGAACCCAGATCGAGTCGCATAGATACTAAAGGGCCAGTCCAGGGCCGCATTCTGATACGGGCAGTTGTTCGCCACTGGATAGTCATTGTATGCAGTAGCAGAAGAATCCACGCTGTTGTAATCAATCGGGATCGAGTTACCGAGATTATCGACACCCTGCGCGTAAGAAGTCCAATTTCCAGCGCTGTAATCCCACACATAGAAGTTCGGGTCTGCACGCACGCCAATTACACGACTCAGCGTATCGGTCGCAACCCCCTTCCGCTCGATCATATGATTCCCGTTACCCACATCAGCGATGGTGTCGCCATCAGTGTCACGCGGGTTGCCGTCCGGGTCAATGATGAACGCGGTACGGTCAAACGTCACAAAACCCACGCGGTCACCACGCACGAAGTCGATACGATCAAGAAACAGTCGAGTCGCATCGCGGGCCGCCTTAAACGGCTGGCAAATGAGATCCGCGAAGTTGTTGTCTGCCGCTGTGCTGTCACCCGGCAAAATGGTGATTCCATCATTCGCGAGCGCACCATTTCCCGGATCGTTGCAGCAACCGTAGAAGTCATAGGCCGGTACAAAACTCGCCCAGTTATCACCACCACCGTCATCGGTGACCATCGTGATATTGTGCTCAGGATCGTTGTACAGGTCTTGAATGTACTCCGGGCGCGGCAGCGATTTTGAGTACGGGTGGAAGCGGACACGGCATTCTGGACGTGGGTGGTACTGCTCCAACCCGTTGAAATCGGGATTATCCTGAATTGACTGTGGAACAAAGAAGTCCACACCATAGCTTCGGTTTGCATCCACACCATTCGTGGGTGGGGGCGTGATCGGCTGATCGTCGGCAATATCAGTCCGCGACGGTGTGGTGTTGTACCACAGACGGTTATTTACCTCTGCCTGCGGAACACTCAGCAAATCCCTTGCCCAAAAGTCATAGTAGAATGCCAGTCCAGCATCCGCTGGATCGTACCCCTGCGTGCCGCCAGTAGTGTTAAACGCCAGTTTCTCGGCGTCGAAAATTGTCTCTGGACTCGTTGGCACCGAGTAAATCTCGGAAATTCGATGCGTAATCGGCGGCACATAGGCAATACCCTGGTTGACACGTGCCCAATCTTCGTAAGTCGTTTCCATCAACATTGACTCGGAAACGTCCATCATAATGATCACGTCGAGAACCGCTGTCTCAGAGATCGCTGACGCACTCAACGTGAGGTCATTAAATCCGAATAGCCGCATAAAAACGGTCGGCGAGTTGATTTCTGCCGTCACGCGCACCAGTTTGCGCTGGTCTGCCGTGCAGACTTCGGGGTCACCAACGTAGTTGGCGGGATCAGGATCCATATCCGGCGCATTCGCACAGGTATGCACCACGACCCGGCGCGGATTCAGATTGTGAAACTCGATAAACTGAAGTGCCGCCATATGCACTTCGCCCAAATTACGATCCTGGCGCATCTGACCGGCGGCGGCAATTGTCGCACTGTCAACCGCACGCCGCAGCGTGCTAAAGCGCACAAATAGTAGTGATACGTCGACGGTGATGCCGACGAAACCAATGAGTGCAACAAAGCCAAATGCCAGAATGACAACAGCTTGTCCCGTTTGACCGCGCCTCATCAGGCGCTGCAAGTAGGTCTTTTTCATAGTCTTATCCTAATCTTCCGGCGGGTGGAACTGGATGTTCGGTTCTGCTGCAGGCACAGGGAATGCAGACCAAACGTGCAAGGTCGTTTCATCTTCACCCAACGCATCCAATACCGGCGAGAATACTGGCAGGTCAAGCAACAAGTCGTGCTGCCAGAAGATCTCGACCAGAATCAACCCTTGATTGGGGAGATAACGACCAAGGTCTTCGTCTGTGACCCCATCTTCTTCTTTACCAAATTCAGGACCGCCCAGCCCAGTTGTGCGCTCCTCGGATATTTCTACTGGCGACAACTGGAATCCGGGAACACGTAGCAATTCCTGTACATCGTAGACGGTCCAGTTTGATCCCCAGCAATCTAGCTCCACCGGGGCACCACCAACATCAAAAGGTTCAACCTTATGTTGCCCGGTAAGCGCCCAACCACGCTGATGTTCATCAGTGCTATCAAAACCGGGTAGTTCAAGGTTAACGGTCACCGTCGTGCCTTCAATGATTAGGTTACGTTGTTTGGGGTGAGAAGTGCCATCTTCAATATAATCAAAGGGGTCACGCTCATACGCGTCCTCACGGGTTCCCCCCACGCGAACGTTGCACTCATTTGCATTAGAAGGATAACGTCCGACAACGATTGGGTTATAACCCGGCAGATAGTTATCCAACCCCAAATTCGGTGTATAGTTCGCGGCGCTAAAATCGTAATCGCCGCGGCTGGAATCT
>DAOTXA010000670.1:0-2152 GCA_034435595.1 Anaerolineae bacterium
ATATGCAGCGATTTTTCCAGCACTTCGTTCGAGAATTTGATGCTGATCGCCAGCAGGAAAAACGCCGTATTCGACACGCCGACCAGTATCCCATAAGAGCCGGTCAGGGCCGCCGCGATCAGCAAAATTGTGGGCATGGTCAGCAGGGCGATACGCAGCCCGAAGCGTGTGATATAGCGTCCGGTGATGGCTGCCGCAATGAGCGCCATCAACAAAGTTGAAAGCCCGATGAACGTCCCGAAAAAGTTGGCGAGCGCTTCTTCGCCCGGATAGCGAGCAGCCGCCTCTTGATAGAAGACAAATTCAACGATGTAGTAATTGATGACGGTGATGGTCTTGAGCAGAAAAATCAGCGCGATATAGCGGTCTTTGAACATCTCGCGCACCGGGAAAGACGATTGGTCGCCTGATTGCGCCACATCCGGCACATTGAGTGAGGGCATGATGCGCCCCAGCATCCCGGCATACAAAATCAGGCAAATTGCAGAAAGCAGCAGCAGGTCTTCAATGGCTAGCAGGTCTGTCAACAGTGGCGTGGACAATCCCCCGGCGATGAGGGCCAGCAGCAACCCCAGCGTTACCAGCGAAAACAGGCGCTTGGCCTGTCGCACGTCGAACACAGCAGACGCCAGTTCCCAAAGGCCGAGCGTCGTGTAGATGAAGATCAGCCGGAACCATGTCATCATCACGAAGATGACAACACGGTTTTGCCCCATGCGCAAACTCAGCCAGAACAACATCACAGTGACGACCAGAATCGCCAGCGAACCAACCAGCAATCCGGTCAGGGTCAGCCGCTTCTGTAGCTGTGCATAAATCGCGCCGAAGCCGATGACGAACACCGAGTTGACGATATACACATAGGGCAGGGTGTCGGCGTCGAATTCGCTGAGGAAGATGCTGTTTGAAGAGGTGTAGAAGAAAACCAGCGCCGCGCCGAGGAAAAACGAGGCGACGAATAACGTAAATACACGTTGTGCTTCATCCGGTTTGATGCCCAGTGTCGAGGCGACGAATGCGGTCATGCCATCACTTTCTCGCGTGCGATGAAAACCTACATCACCGTACTCTAAATTTTCACGAAAGCCAAATCGAGATTAAGATGGGGCAGCACTTGCTTTAAGAAAGGTCCCGCCATGTTAGCCCGCATTCGATCTGCGCCCTGGCGCTTCGCACTGCCCAACGCAGTGACAGTTTTCGCCATCTTCCTTGGTTTTATGTCGATGTTCTATACACTGCAAGGCGATTACCAGTCGGCGGCGTGGTTCATCGTATTCGCTGCGATCACCGATGCGATGGACGGCGGTGTCGCACGGGTGTTTAACGCGACGAGTCAATTCGGGCGCGAGTTGGATTCAATGGCGGATGTGATCAATCTGGGGGTTGCGCCCGGTTTGCTACTGATAGAAGTCTATTATCCGGCGCTGGGATTCGGTAGTTTTATACTTGGTTTCACGCAAGTGATCGCAGTGGCTGCGCGTCTTGCTCGCTATAACATGTTCGGGAAAGCAAACAAGCGTTTCTTTCTGGGCTTGCCGTCGCCGCACACTGCCAGCGCTATCGGCGCATGGATACTGTTCAGTGACGCCGTGTGGGGTGAATATCGCTATCCGGTGGTGATGATCGTGGTGGTTCCGTTGATGGGTGCGCTGATGTTGAGCAGTTTCCGTTACGAGTCAACCGAGTTCGTCAAACCCGGTTCCGCGTTGGAGACATGGCAGGGCTGGCTGTTTGTGCTATCTGCCGTCATAATGATTATTATCCCTCGATATTATTATTTTTTGATGGTGATGGGAATGATTGGCATCGGTGTGTATCGTAGCGTGCGCGGGGAATCCAAATTGTCTATACCAGAAACCGCCGAGGGCGAAACCGGGTAGCGATATGTGAGGGCCATCAGGCGTGACGATACCACTTATACACAGACGGAATCGCCAGACCGATGACCGTCATGGTGGCAATCGCCCGCATAAAATTGATCTCCCATTCTGCGCCGCGAACGGCGTCATCAAGCGCCAGCACCAGGAAGACAATCAGCGTGCCAAATGTCGAGACAACCAGTAAAAACAGAATGACACCCAATGCCAGCTTCTTCATGATGTTGATCTCTCTTGTGCGGCATACGGGTTTCGCCCGCAGACAAAACCCGCCG
>DAOTXA010000671.1:0-2607 GCA_034435595.1 Anaerolineae bacterium
CGGGGGGAGTTCGATGGAGTCAGAATCGCTCACATTATGTCCAATAGTAAACCAGTCGTCCGTTCTGTTTGGGGTCTGCGCGACCAGAATTTACAGTATCTAACGCCTGCTGGCTAAGGGCACGCATTTGCTCTCGCGTGCAATACAAGCGCACGACGCCGGGGTCTTCGATATCGTCCTCGTCCTCATCAGGGCGCTGCACGACCAATTCCTGCGCGACCAGCACAATTTTGTCCTGATCTTCGTCATAACCCAGGCCCATCTGCGAAACACGGAACATCGGCTGAATTGGTTCACGCAGGTCCATATCAGGATCGTCGTCCGCATCGCCATCAAGATCATAGCGATCATCGAGGTCATCGATCATCTCGTTAATCGCCTCGCTGAGTGCCCACGACTGTTCTTTTTCAATCACCAGCGAGACAAGCTGACGGTCATACCCGGCTTGCAGGTAAAACACACGCTTGCCCTTCGGCCCAATTGTGCCAATCGTGATGAAATCTACCGGATTCAATACAATTACATCTGCCATACTTACACCACCTTCGGGTTCACCGACCCGTTCCCGGCGACTTTATTATCCTGGTCGGCTTTTTTGGCTTCGCGTCGTTCGCGCTCCATCAACTGGACATGCGCCGTATCATTTAGCGTACCGATGAACGGACGACTGTGCCCCAGTTGTAGCGTGTTGATTGACGCAGGTGAAATTACAATGCGCTGGAAGTTATCCAGATGCATCCCCAGATAGTGCGCCATCACCATCTTAATCAGGTCTGCGTGCGAGACGATGACGATCATCTGGTTAGGATGCCGTTCGACCATGCGCTCAATTTCATTGACGGCACGCACCTGTACGCCGCGCATCGTCTCCCCACCGGGGAAGTAGGCACGTGAGGGATATTCCTGCACGACCTGCCACATCTTGCGCGAGCGTAACGCCGCAATCGACGCGCCTTCCCAATCGCCGTATTTCACTTCGGCGATTTCGGTATTCTGTTGAATTTCCAGCGACGAATGGTGCTGCTGAATGGCCTGTGCCGTCTCCATCGTCCGTTCCAGCGGGCTAGAGTAGATCGCCTTAAGCGGGACATCAGACAGGCGCTTACCGAGTACTTCTGCCTGTAATTTTCCCTCATCGTTCAAATGGACGCCGGGGGTCCAACCAGCCAGTTTACCTGTCTTGACAAAATCGTTTACTGCGTGACGCACCAGTAGGATTGTGGTCATGGAATCGCTTTGCATGAGTCTGCGAATCAAAGTCCAGAATATCATATCACACTCGTTACATGCACTGAACCCAACAGCGTAAGATTCTCATTAGACTGCATCGTAGATTACACCCTGCCCTTTCACCGCCCCGACTGTGCAAATCACCCAATGAACTCTAACCCAATCACGGACGGAAATTTCCCACGAAATGCGTATAATGGGGAGCATATTGACCGGATAGAGGAAATACTTAGATGGATATTGGACTTATCTCCGACATACACGGGGATTTTCGCGCATTAGAACGTGCGATCCATCGTCTTGGAAAAGTGCATCAGGTTGATGACATCTTATGTGCGGGCGATCTCATCGGGCGCGGCCCCGCTCAGGACGCCGTCGTGACCATGATCCGCGAGCGCGGCATCCCTACTGTGCGCGGCAATCACGACGAATGGGTCTACGATACATCAACTGAAAACGCAGATTTTCTTAAGAATCTGCCGCTACACTGGCGCGGCAACTATCGCGGGATGCGCCTGTTCATGACACACGGCAAGCCCAAGAACAACCTGTGGGGATTGTACCGCGATCACGTCTCGAATACGCTGGCAAACATGATGCTGGACTCGCTTAAGGCAGACGTTCTAATTACCGGGCATACCCACGTTCCGATGTATATCCGCGTAAAACAGGGCTGCATTGTCAACCCTGGTTCGCTGTATACGTTCAAAAACCAGCGCGTCACCTCGCATACGTATGCGATTCTACACTTACCAGAGATGACGATGGATGTCTACGACGTAAACGCGCCCGAACCTGTTCGCCCGCTGGCACTGGATTGATCGTCATGACCGAACAAAACACCGAGCAATCAACCGACGAGGTTCGCCAGCACTACACGGCGGATTATTTCAAACGCTGGAATTATGCAGATCGCGGACTGGGTCGCTTTAGCATGTACTGGTTCGCCCGCAGATACTACGCGGCGCTGGTGAATCGTTACGCACCAGCGTTCGACGGTCCGCCTGAAGAGGATCGCCTGCTGGAAATGGGCTGTGGCATGGGGCACTTGCTTGGCCTGTTGCAAGATGACTTCGCCACTGTCGGCATTGACCTGATCGACTATTCCATTGAACAGACCAAACTCAACGCGCCCAAAGCCGAAGCCTACCAGATGGACGTAGACGAAATTGGCAAGCGCTTTGAACCGGGGACGTTTTCGGCTATCGTTGCGCTGCATCTGGTCGAACATCTGCCTGACCCGGAAGAAACCATCCGGCAGGTGAATACGCTCTTGCGCCCCGGTGGATTATGGTTGTTCGCCACGCCGCACCCGGAGTATAGCTTCCGCCGCTTTAAAGACCGCGAAACGGATGCCATCGGCCAAGACGAAACGCA
>DAOTXA010000672.1:0-9213 GCA_034435595.1 Anaerolineae bacterium
CGCAATCCGGTTATACATGTATGGCTTGAGCCGCTGCTTGAGATAGCTCGGCAGTTTGGGTAAATCACCATATCCAGACAACTTGTCGATCACAAACTGAGCATGTTCACGATCCCTGCGCACCCAAGCCAGCCACATATGAACCGACATCTCTGCAAAGTCGAAATACTCACGGATCAAATGTCCGGCTTGACGCACAACACGCATCGTCTCGATATCCGCCTCACCTGGGAACTGATCTTCTGGGGGCGGCGGCTCCTCAGCCTGCAACCCATAGCGATACATACTCGGCTGCTGGTAGACCAGAAACACCGCTTCACGGCGACCAAGCAACCTGCGTGCGATGGGTTCCCGAACCGGGAAGCGACACCCGCGCCCGTTCTCCAGCCAGACCCCGGCATGAGGCAGCATATCTGCCGGGGGGATCATGTTCAGATTACTGTAGCGCAACGGTGTTTTGTCATAGACGGCTTCGACACACACCAATTCATCCTGCCGGTTATATGCACGCAGCGTCCGCGTGCTGATGCCAAGTCGCCGTGCTAGAAACGCCGCTGTATATTGCCCCGGCTTGCGCTTGATATGCTGCCGGTGCATCGTCCTACGCATCCGCTTGGATGACCGCAGATCGTCCATCGTCAACGCATCGCTCACCTTGCGATCCGCAATCTCTAAACGCTTTGACAGCGCCGCATTATCCGGCAAAATAACCCGAAGCGCTTTGCGTCCTTTACCATTTTTTACTGATTTTCTCACCCCCATCAAAACGCATTGGTTTGTGTTATCAGTTAATCCCCATTCTTCATGTAACCACGTGATCGCCTTACGCACACTGTCCCGTCCCACGACGCCACAGCATAAATCAACCGCTTGCTGTGCTGTTATCGCTTGATCGAGTGCAATGCCCTTGATGCGCAGTGTTTCGATGGTGCGCACGACGTAGGGCATCTTGAGAGCGAGTAACCGTTCGCGGATAGGGTTGGTCAACTGGGGCTGTGATGCAAAGCCAACTGTCTGCATGGTTACAACCGGGCGAGCAGGCAGACTGAAGGCACTCTCAATCGTTTTCTGAGCCTCGTTTAGCCGTTTTTGCGGTGTTTCTTGTACATGAGGACCAATAGGCGGTGTATTCGCGTGTATACGCCCCAGAGCGTTCAGAACTTCATACGCACTCCAACCATGGTTGCGTCCAACACATGCGGCCTGAAACAGCGCGTTGTTACGATAATGACGGGGAACACGCTCCCGGTACAAGTTGACCAGGTCGGCTTTACTTATAGCCTGTGGTTGAACAGATTCTGATAGAGCAGAGACTACCGGTTTCTTTTGCGCTATATGAGATTGCTGGAATCCAATCATCTTTTCAATGTCTGCGAGCTGAAGCGTGACCGGTGTCTGATTATGGATGACCTGATATGTGAACGCATTGATCGTTGACCCCGGACCAACCGCATACTTGCCTTCGGCTAGCAGATCAAGGCCACGACCCGGTCGAGACATAATACGCAAACCAGCAGGCAACACATAGTAACAGTGGTATCCACGTTTCGTCGCGACCGTGTACGTATTTGCCAGATCAGGATGTGTGGCGCTGAATGTGGTGTACAGGTCGATATTGTCAAAATCGAGAATCAGCAGACTTGAAATACTACCTGTAATAATGCCGTAGGCTGAGAAACCCTCGACTGTAAACCACGATGCGATCTGTTCCGCATCCGGTCGCTGTTGCTGGAAGGGCTTCCACAGGATGGCGGGAGCCTTTGGTCGATTGCCGTGACCACGTAACGGGATGAGACTCCGCTGTTGGGCGAAATGGTGTACAACGGCGGCATAAACGCTGCCTTCATGGGGAATTCTACGAAATTTTAACAAAAGCTAACCTATCTCCCCCACCACAGACTTGCTTTCCCGGCGGAAACTGGTTACTATTCAAATAGAAACCAATCCATCCGCTTTTACAGAAAATCTGTTTAGTGGGTGGCTATGTTTTGCCCTCGTGATTGGCTTGGCGGCGCATACACGTGGGCTTTTTCCTTTTATGGGCCAATACGATATCGTCAGACGACACGATTAGCGATAGCTTACCCGATCATTTCCCCCGGTCTAACGTTCTTTTCTCCTGATTTATTAGCCTTTTCTCTAATTTTTCGTCAATTTGCGGATTTTTCCGCTTTTTCGCTGTTATTTACATGACAGCGCCCGTATGCGTGGTATAATGGTGATGTGTTATAGTTGGTTTGATTTTACCCGTTGACCGGCGGGAATCAACATGAGGAGCGAGCTTGTCTCGCTCTTTTTGTTTCTATCGCTTCAACATTCTAATTTGTTAAATCAAACCACTATAAAAGAGTATAGCCATGTTTTTTGCCCCGCGCAACTGATTCGCCTTGAATCAAACCAAAAGGTTTGAATTCTGGAACTACAACCGGGATTACGCCGGTGATTCAGCGTTGAGATCATCGTAGAAACCAGCGCGAAGACGCTCAACAGCATCAGTACAGCAGACAATGGATTTTTCCGGTATTGTCGCACAACCTGGATAGCTGTGTTTGTGACAACATCAACGCCCGATTATCATGATCGGGCGTTGATTGCTTTACCATTGTCTAGAATTTGACTATTCGGGCGTGTAGCATCGCAGCTCGAACAATGCCACCGGAACATTCCCCTGTGATTCGACCACTTCCACGCTTAATGATTGCGTTGTAACCGGTGCGTCGAATGTGAGCGTATTCATCGCCTGGTGATTGTCTGTCACTTCTGCCAGCAGAACGCCGCCATCTCCGCAGACGCGGTAGTGCTTGACGCAGTAACGAATCGTGCGGAAGGGATGTCCCATCAACACCGATTCCAGCGCGTGATCATAATCCACATCGAAACTCAACACCACACTGCCCAGTGTTTGCGGCTCGTCCCAGTTCAGTGTCACATGCGGCGATTCATCATCTAGCGCGGCAACCCACGCATTTGTGCCGGAAGTCGGGCGGGTGAATCCGCTGTGCAGATTTTGCGGTTGATAGGCGTCAATACCCGGTTCCGCTTTGAATGCCAGATTATGACCCAGCGGCGGGCGCGGCGGCACCCAGAATTCGAAGTGTTCACCGCCGACATGCTCGACATCCACCTGTTTGCGGTGCGGACGATGGCGCACGCTCACGATGCCGGTAACGCGCTGTTCGCTGGTGTGCAGTTCGACCGCTTCGTTCATCCCGAACGCGAGTAGTACATAGCGCGTCTGGTCAATATCGACGCCGAAATCAAGTTCGACCGCCTGCTTTTCTCCCACTTTTAACGCAATGTCGAGCGCGGATAACACCGTATCCGGCGTGTAGTTATTCGGGCGATTGCTCGTCCGCAGTTCGACGCGGAGTGTCGTCGCAGCTTTGACATCAACATATACTGTGAAGCGTGGTGCGCGTCCCGATGACAGGGGCAACCACTGTCCGACGCTCTCCTCAGCCAGCGACCACAACGGGCCACCGA
Source organism: Anaerolineae bacterium (assembly GCA_034435595.1). Taxonomy (GTDB): domain Bacteria; phylum Chloroflexota; class Anaerolineae; order Aggregatilineales; family Phototrophicaceae; genus JAVJSU01. Next base: position 3,484 of record DAOTXA010000672.1, read on the forward strand.
CGGGTAAATCCTCCAAACAGAATTTGCTGCTGGCGGTGATAGTCGCTGCCTTTGCGAGGTCGTCAGGATCGTCCAGCGCTACAGTGGGTATCCATTGACCGCCTTTCAGCAAACGCCGCTGTAATTCTGGCACGCGATCTTCTTTCGCCAGATCAGCCGGATTTTCACCCGTTGTCGTGCAGATCACCGCCGCTATGCCGACCGCCTGCGCTGCATGGGCCAGGGTCGTCATCACACGCGTTGATCCGAACGCGACATGACTCGTGCTCATGATGCGTCCGGCGATGAACAGATTATCAATATCACGGCTAACCAGTGCCCGGTACGGGATCGGATACACACCACGCGGGTGAACATGATTACTGCCGCGACGCTGTGGACTGAACACGCCGTCCGCCGGATGCAGGTCAATCGACCAGCCACCATGAGCGATGTCATCATAGTGGCTGCGCTGCTCGATGATATCCTGCTGGATCATCATCGTAAGCCCTTCAAAGCGCCGTGACTCGCGCTTACCGGGGATTGTCCCCACCCATTCGAGCGTTAACGTCTCCGCTTCGGGGAACTCGCCGCTGTTCTTGATGTGATTCCACACCCCGTAGACGACTTCCCATAGTTGCCATTTGATATCCTCGGTATCGTGGACCGTGTCCATGCGCCCGCCGTACTCGATCCACCACAGGCGGCAGCCGTGATCTTTCGTGTTGAAGCTGCGCCAGCGCGGAATCTTCGTGATATCGTCCAGGGCATAGCTCGGCGGATGGAACTCTACCGGCACACCCACGTCCTTTGTGTAGAAATAAATCGAGTGTCCGAGCAGATAACCATATTCCCCGGTCGGCGCGAACAATTCCCCAAACTCATCCTTAGACTCTGCGCCCATGCGGAACGACGCGCCCGATTGAAACGCGATAATTCCGTCGCCAGATGCATCACAGAACAGCGGCGCACGTAGATTATAGATGGTGCTGTTCTGACTGTTAAACGCATGAACGGCGTCGATGCGCTCCGGCGTTGATTTTTCCACCGCATAGGCCGCTGTGTTGAGCAAGAGCGTGATGTTCGCCTCTTTTTTCACCGTTTCCAGCAGGATCGTATCGAAGATCAGCGGATTACCTTCGGGGTTGCGGTAGACGTTCTCCACCATCAATTCGCCCATGACGCCGCCCTCGCGTGACCAGCGGTTGTTGTTACCCATGTGCGCGGTCGCGCCCAGTGCCCACAACCGGATTTCGCTGGATGCGTTGCCGCCCAGTACCGGGCGGTCCTGTACTAACACCACGCGGATACCTGGACGAGCCGCCGTCACTGCCGCGCAGACGCCCGATAGTCCACCGCCGACTATGACAAGATCGGCCTCATGTTCGATTGTGTTCAGACTGCGCCCACCCGGGATGAACGGATCGACATGCATGGATGGGGTTTGTTGAGTCATAAAAGGAATCCTCGATCGTTAATTCTAGTGGTTAGTTCTTGCTACATATTCAGCGTAGGTTGTAAGGGCGGCAAGAATGCTGCCCGAAGTACAGTGATTACGCTTGATTAAGCACCGTCTGGTGAAAACGCCTCTACCGGGCCAATGTCGTACACGGGATTTTCTTTCAGCAGGCCGACCGGTTCGCCGTTGCGCGTGGCGGTCACATCATCACGGTGATACTGCACAGCATAGGCCAGACGCGCCTGATCTGTGCTGTTCGCCCCCGATCCATGTAGGGTCAAACGTGTAAACGCGACTGCATCCCCCGGCATCATCCGCATTGGCAAAAACGCCTCTGGTTCAATCGCAACCGTCTTGTGACCGTCTTTGTCTTCACTTTCGACCGCGTCCAGTGTGCCTTCCAGATGCGTCTGCGGTGCGATCTGTAAACAGCCGTTTTCCGGCGACATCTCCACCAGCGCGAACCAGATATTGATGCCCGGTCCATCGAAGCGCGTGTACTGGTTGTCCTGATGGAAGTGGAACTTGCCGCCCCCACCTCCGTTTTTGACGGCGGTAAACGGCAAGTACAGCGTGGATGCGCCGCCCATCAATTGCGCGGCGATCGCGTTCAGCCCCTCGCTTTCGACCAGATCCGCCAGTGAGGTATTGGCAAGGTACTGTGCGCTTTGGCGCAGCTTATCGCCAGAAGTCTGCGTGACTTTCAGCGCCTCACGCGGTGTGCCGAGTCCTTCCATGACCTCAAGCACGTTTTCGGCGACGGCTGCCGCACTTTCCGCGCTGATTAATCCGGGCAACGACAGATAGCCGTAGGTTTCGTAGAATTGCACTTCGTTTGCGGTCAGGTTTGTGTAACGTAGAATCTCTTGAGTCATGAAAAATGTCTCCTGAATGAAAATTGGATACTGACACTGATTGTATCGTTAACTGTGCCAGCCCTCACCTGTGGGCCTATGTATACGTCAGATATGCTGTCGCCGTACACGCCTTGTCGCTAATGATGCGTATCCAGTGGGCGCTGTAGCCATCCGGGAACACATGATGCGCGTAGCCGTCTACGTCAATTTCGGCGTATGTCACCCATGATCCGTTACCGAGAAAATCGACCTCAACCGTGAATTTTACCGTCTCGCCCCTGTCATGTTTGAGGTGCAGCACCTTTTTGTCGAAGCCGGTCATCAGATACGGATCAGACGCCGCGTCCGCCTTGATGGGCGTGTCCCACCACACGCCACCCCAACCGGACGGCTTGCCGAAGTTCCACAGGTCGTCAGTCTTGCCGAACCATAACCCTGATTGCGGTTCCCCCGCCAGATGGTTGGCCTTGCTATGCGGACTCGCGTTATCCGAACCAAGCACCAGCATCCCGCGATAGGTAGCGAAGTCACCCATTACCCACAAATGGGTGGAAATTGGCCTCACGCCCCAGATGTGATTGTCATACGCCCAGGGTGATAGTTCGTAGAACATGCCGTGACAGTCCATCAAAAAGCGTTCGTGGTCCACTTCACGGATGCGGGGCCATTCTGTCTGCCACATGTGGTCAAACGTATGACTCGCTTTCGGCAGACGATACGTTCGCCAGGTGTCGTCATTCGCCGTGTAAACTTTCAGCAGCGCCGAGATTTTGTCCCAACCCATCGCAAAAATCGTCCCCGCGAAGTTGCCGCGCCCGTTGACCTCGATAAACGGATTGCGCTCTAAAATGGTCCACGTCTCGCCATCCCATTCCGCGAGTCGTCCGGCGGTTTCTGCGCCGCTGTAGTCGCGCTCGTCATAGCTGTTGTTGGCGACAATCACACGCCCATAGTTCGTGTATCCGGCTTTGAAATGCGCGTACTGGTGGCTCGGCACGTCCAGCACATCTACGAGGTCGAACAGGTGGGTCGTTTCCAGCGTATGCACGTCCATCTCGAAGAACTCGCCTTCCATACCCAGCATGTAGACCTTGTTCTCCGGGTCGCTCAGATGCCGCATTGTGGAGCAAATTCGCACATCCAACAGGCTTTCAATCGTGCGGACGTTGCCCTGCGCGTCAATGGCGTGCGGGCCGATAATCAACTGGTTGCTCTCAAAATGGACGATGCGATTCGTATAGGTTCCGGTCTGGCTGGCGGGGTGCTTTTCCATCGTCAGGTTTTCGTCAATGACGAACAACCCGGTTCCGACGCCGGAGGTACTCGTGTGCGAGACGTAGGTCATCACCCACAGTTTGCCCGCCCACGCCATCAACGCGCCGACGCCGCATTCGGTACGCGGGGGGCCAAGTTCGGCGCTGACGGCAAGGGATGGAATTACACCACTGACGCTAAACGGCTGATTGCTCATAAGGGGATTCTCCTGACATGAGGGGTACGGCGCGTGTATTATCAATTTGATCCTACGATAGCACGAAGTATCGCTATATTTTTGCAAGTTTTTTGCGGATTCCGGGCAGGAGAATGTGGAGCAGCGTATAATCATGGGAAATTTGCTCGTTTTTGCTGCAAAATCTGCGAGAATTTTCAATGCGCGTCACCCTGACCGATATCGCTAACTATGTGAATGTCTCCGTCTCGACGGTATCACGCGTGTTGAACGATCACGCGCATGTCGATGAACAGACTCGTGATCTCGTCCGGCAGGCCGCCAAAGAACTCAACTACCCGCTCAAGCATCTGCGTGCCCCGCGTGACGGTTTCACGGTCTTGTTCCTACGCCACGATCGCCAGCCAGAAAGCGATTACACGCCATCTTCTGGTGTGGAACATGCGCTTATTCAGGGCGCGGAAAGTGTGTTCAAGCAGGTGAAAACACGCGGCTATCTGCACAGTCTCATCCTCGATGAACCCTACGGCTACGGCCTCGATCTGCCGGAACTACGCTATCACGGCATCATGCTCATCGGCGGACGCTCGACAACGGCACTGCTCGACCTGATTCAAAAAGAAGGCACGCCCGCTGTCGTGGCAGGCGCTCCCGCACGACACCCACAGATCGGCGCGGTGTATCCCGATTACCTTGACGGAATGCGTCAACTGGTCGATCATCTGGCGGTGCAGGGGCGTCGGCGTATTGGTTTCATTAACGGACCGGAATCGACGGGTTCCAGTCTGGAAAAACTACACGGCTATCGTCTGGGACTCACACTCAACGACTTACCCTTTGACCCGAACCGGCAGGCAGAAACGGATTTCACTGGAAATCACGCTGAAGCCACGACCCGCGAACTCATCGCACGGTGTCCTGATCTTGAAGCGATCATGTTCCCGGATGATCACTCGGCGATGGTTGGCCTGCATGTGTTGAAATCGACCGGACGCCGCATCCCGGATGATATCGCCGTGACCGGGTTTCATGATTTGCACGTCGCCACCTACGCTGATCCGCCTTTGACGACCATCCACGATGACATGCACCTCGTCGGCGAACAGGCCGCAATCCGCTTGCAACAAATGCTTGATAATCAGGACGATTCCAGCCCACTGCGAACGCTGGTCCCGGTGCGTTTGGTCATTAGAAGCTCTGCCTGATAGCCCGTAATGGCGTATATGCGGTATCCTACAGAACAATAAATTACATTAGGAGGAAAGCCCATGCGCGTTGTCGTTATTGGTGGAACAGGGCATGTCGGGACGTATCTCGTCCCACGTCTGGTAGAAGCAGGTCATCATGTGATGGTGGTCAGTCGTGGTACAAGCGTGCCCTATCTGCCGCATAAGGCATGGGAAGATGTCGAACAGGTCGTTATCGACCGTCGCGCCGAAGAAGAGGCCGGGACCTTCGGACAGCACATCCGCGAGTTAGAGGGCGATGTCGTTATTGATATGATCTGCTTCACACTGGCAAGCTGCGAGCATCTGGTGCAGGCGCTTCGTGGAAACGTCGAGCACTTTCTGCATTGCGGGACGGTGTGGATTCACGGGCACAGTGTATCCGTCCCCGTGGGCGAGGATGCGCCGCGCAAGCCCTTCGGCGATTACGGTATCCAGAAATCGAATATTGAGCGCTTCTTAATGCGACAGGCGCGACAGATCGGCTTCCCGGCGACGGCCATTCACCCTGGTCACATCGTCGGACCTGGTCATCTGCCTGTTGGACCAACCGGAAACCGCAATCTTGATGTGTGGGAGAAACTATCACGCGGTGATGAAGTCGCCCTGCCTAACATCGGCATGGAAACGGTCCATCACGTCCACGCCGATGATGTGGCACAGCAGTTCATGCTGGCAATGCAGAACTGGTCCTCGTCAGTCGGCGAGAGTTTCCACGTTGTATCCGAGGCGGCGCTGACCTTGCGTGGTTTCGCGGAG
>DAOTXA010000673.1:0-17477 GCA_034435595.1 Anaerolineae bacterium
CAGTTCCGGCGGGATGACGCACGCACTCAGATCAACGCGTTCGTCGGTCAGCGAGATGTCGGTCAGGGTTGTGTCGCCGTCATTGCTCACGCGCAGGCGATATGAAACCTGAGCGCTCAGAGAGACATCCAGACCGGGGGCACTATCGGCATCTGACCACGATGCGCCACCATCGGCAGAAACGAACTTTTCGAGGTTGATCTGCGCCACATCGCACGCGGGGCCAGGGACCGTCACCGCTTCAAAGCCGGGGCCGCCTTTGACCGCCGCCGTCACCGAACCAAGCGCGACATTGCCCGCGAACGTGATCGAGTAATTGCGGCTCGAAGTCGTCAGCAACGGCAGATCCCACTTGATGCCATTAACGCCTGTTGTCGGGTCAATGCCGAACGAAACTGCGTCTGTTGGGCTGTAGACGACGACTTCCAGAGGTACATCACAGGTCGGAATTTCAATGTCAAAGTGGCTCAAATCCGGCGGCACGCCGTTGCCGACCACGCCATACGAAAAGGTCGTTTGACCGTTGGCGTAAACGCTGCCGAGGAAAACGACCGTATAGCCGTTGACGGTGATAGGTTCGGTCAGCCCGGTATAGGTTGCGGCGTCCGTGTCGCTAATGGCGGTTGTGCCATCGCTTGCGTTGACGGTCGCGGTATTGGTGACTGCACCTTCAACGGATGTGATCGGGCCGACCACGCATTGCGCAGAAGTGCCCGGTGCCAGGTCCGCCGGGATCGCGCACGCCGACATATTGACCTGTGCATCAGTCAGCGTGATGCCGGTTAGCGGCACGTTGCCATCATTGAGGACGAGGAAGCGATAGAACACCGGCGTGCCCGATTGCAATTCAATGCCGGGGGCGGCGTCGGCATCCACCCAGGCGACGGGTTCGCCGACTGCCACGAACTTCTCAAGATTGATCGACGGTAGCACGCCGGAGAAGTAGTTCGCTGTGTCGCTATCAGTGACCATCACCTCACTATATGCAGCGGATACTGACGCTTCGTTGGCGAATTGCGCCTGCGTTGCCGTGATCGCGCCTGTCACACACTCGAAGGTCGTATCCGGTGCCAGTTCCGGCGGGATGACACACGTGCTAATATCGACCTGTGCATCGGTCAATGCGATATTCGTTAGTGGGACGTTGCCTGTGTTCGTCGTGACTAGGCGATAGGCGACGCTGCCTCCTGCCGCGACTTCAAGGCCGGGGGCGGTATCCGCATCTGACCATGTCGCGCCATCAGCAGAGACGAATTTTTCAATGTCAATTTCTGGTTGCGAACACGAAGGACCACCAAGCACAACCGTGAAGTAGCCGTTGCCATTTTTGACAGCGGTGGCTATGGTGCCCTCAGCGACAAATCCAGCGAAGGTAATGGTATAGGTGCGGCTTTCGCTCTCACCGAGTCCGGTATCCCACTTGATACCATCCACGCCCGTTGTCGGGTCAATACCCAGTTCTACGGCTTCGACAGGGGCAAACGCGACCAATTCCAGTTCAGGGGTACATTGCGGGAGTTCAACGTTGAAGTGGCTGAGCGCGGGAGAAATGCCCGTTCCGGTGACGGTATAAGTGAAGGTCGTCTGATCGCCATCGAAGGCGCTGCCGTTATAAGCGACGTTGTAGTTGGCTTCAGTAAGGATGTTTGGACCGTCGTCATCATCGTCGTCTTCCGGTTCGACAACCGCCTGTGGTTCTGGTGTCGGTGGCGCTTCTGGCAAAACGATGATGCTTGCGATGACAATCGTATCTGCCAGCGTACCGCTGACTGTGACCGTCATCCCGATTTCCAACTGCGCGATGATGGCGGGGTCGATTCCACTGGCATCGACGGTCAGCCCTGCAACCACGATATTTGTGCCGTCGATCACGTCAACTGTGCCGGAGAAGTCAATCGGCGTACCCGTTGACTCCTGTGCGAGTGCGCTGCCAGAAAGTACTAGCAGCACCAGTAAACCAATTAGTGCAAGCCTTCGCATAAAAAACTCCCGTTTCCTACGATTTTTTGGAGCGCTTCAATTGCGTGTGATGAGAAAACCATATACCCAGAATGGATTTTGGACAAATTGAATGCGCTACACTTAACTAAATCGTTGGGAAAGCGTGGATGTCGCTAATTGTTGTCAGATTCTGACAAAACATACTCGTTTGTAGCGAAGAACCGGGCGTCATGAGGTGTGTTTTAGTTCTGCAACTTCAAACTGAGGGTAGGGAAATACGTTCTCGTCTCCTGTCGAACCAATGGTTTCAATGTGGTGTTTAACACGCACATATCCCTCGTATGTGCCACGCACAGTTTCGTCTTTGGACTGATACTCGATCCGTATCGTAGCTGATGACAACCGTTCATCGTCTTCGTTCGCTACTTCTGCCACTTCGACGCTGCGCCTCTGGTAGGAAAGCCATTTCCAGCCCTCACGCATGAGGATTTCTCGCTCTAGCACCTGGGCAAAACTACCTGACAGTGCGGCATTGCCGCGAAACCGCTTATGGAGTTGCGCAATATCGCCAGCGCGTTCGACAATTTGTTTGCCGTCTGCACGATCTACGAAGGCCCAGTAGTCACCGCGTGGCATATCCATCAGGGTAGGGGCGAAGACATGTCCGCCAAAGTGATTGACGCGCCAAACGCGCACATCTTCACGGGCGGCCTCATCTCTCAGATAACGGTACAGAGGATAACCGAACCTGGCGCAGGCGGCATCCACTGAACCATGCGTGCAAACCAGAATATCGCGTATCCGTACCGAATCGACCTTGTATGAGTCATAGTTCGATACCTCGTCAGGGGTCTGCTGCAATGCCCAGATGATTTTGCCGACCTTATCTTCGGGCATCAGATATTCCTGACGATCGAACTGGTCGAATGTACCTGACGGGCGGGTGAAATAAATAAACCGGCGGTAGCCCGGTATCGAATAGACTTCATCTGGTGCGATGAACAGCGGAAGAATGCTTGGGCGCTGGTCTTTTTGCATTTTCTCATACATCTGAACAAGTCGAGTCAGTTCGGGCGGGACGATGGTGGGTTCGAAGAGAATGGCACGAGGCCAGGGTAACGGCTGCTCAAGCAAGAACATCGTGTCAAATACACCGGCATAACCAGCGGGGTCTAGCCCTTTTTCCTGTGCCAATACATTGCAAAAGGCTTTTGTGGTGGTTTTATCTGGATTTGCCATATGTTTCCTCATGCTCACTATTCTGCATTTCGGACCTGACGGTTCAACTACCGTTGGGCTTGAAGCGCATCGTTGAACACGCGACACGAGCATACAATGTAATGATTGGATTTGTCTGGTTGTCGCTCATTTCGCCTTTTCCACGTTGACAGGATCACTACCTCTGTTCGATGAGAATGTGTGATCGTCCACCCTCTTTGTTGTACGTCGTCCAATCGGAATGCACATCGGCGTACCGGAGACCGGGTCTGTGACAATTTGGGTATGCAGCCCGAATACCTGTCGAATATTATCGCCGGTCATCACATGATCCGGTGTGCCCTGTACGACAATCTGCCCGCCACGCAACGCAACGATGTGATCCGCATAGCGTGCGGCCTGATTGAGGTCATGAAGCACCATCACAATCGTGCGGCCCTGTGCGTTAAGATCGTCAAGCAGGTCCAACACGTCCATTTGGTACGCCATATCTAGATAGGTGGTGGGTTCGTCAAGCAAGAGCACATGGGTCTGTTGTGCAAGCGCCATCGCGATCCAGGCGCGTTGACGCTGTCCTCCGCTGAGTGTGTCTACCGGGCGATCTGCGAACATCGTCAGATTGGTCGTCTCCAACGCTTCTTGCACGATGTGCTCGTCCTCCCGGCTCCACTGCTGGAACCAGCTTTGATGCGGGTAGCGTCCCTGTGCGACCAATTCATGAACGGTCAACCCCTCTGGCGCAGCAGGTGACTGCGGCAAAATGCCTAACTGTCTGGCGAGGTCTCGTGCCTTCATGTGATGGACACTCTGTCCGTCAAGATGCACGCTGCCTGTCACGGGTTTTAGCAGGCGTGAGATGCCGCGTAACAGCGTCGATTTGCCGCAGCCGTTGGGTCCTACCAGTGCAGTGATTGACCCCGGCTCAATGTGCAGATCAAGTTCATGGACGATAACTGTCTTGCTATCGTATGTCAGCGAGAGATGATTTACGTCAATCATAAGCGATTCATGTGCTCTTGCAGTCTATCATTTGTCGGGCAATCCCCGTTTTGCAACGGGGATTTGTTAACGGCAATCTGCTTAGTTCGATGCCTCTTCAGTGGCTTCGGTTTCCGGTGCTTCTACGGCTGGCACAAACGGGTTGGGAATCGCCGGTTCGACACCGGCAACAATGGTGAATAGATCGTCAATGATGTCGTGGGCAGCCAGGACACCAAATCCGTGCCAGTGCCCGCCGACCGGGAAGACACGATCATTCTGAACCGCGTCCAGCGCATTCCAGATTGGATCATCTGCCAGACTTTCGAGCAGGGCTACGGCCTCTGTTGTGCCTTCAGGGGTGGGTTGAATGCCATAAACGAACAGGTAATCGCCATCGATGTCGCGCCAACTCTCACGCCCGATATTGACCTGAATAAAGCCCGTGGTTTCATCGAAGAAGGGCTGTTGCGATTCCGGCTGATCGATACCCAGATCGTTTAGTAGGATACCACTAAATGACCCTGCCAGACGCAGTCCAAGCTGATCCGGGGGAACAGCACGCACGACAGAAATGGTCTGACCGTTGAGCGTATCTCCCAGTGCCTCGTCAAGTGCTGCAATACGTGCCTCATAGTCGGCGATGAGTTGCTCGACGGCATCTTCCATGCCGAATGCAGTGGCGACAAAGTCATAATTCGGTTGCCAATTTTGCCCGACCTCGCCGATGGGCGCATCGAAGATGAGCATTGGTGCGATTTGAGACATTTCATCGTAGACGTTTTCATCGTAGTACCCTGCTGCGCCAATGATGAGGTCTGGTGAAACGGAAAGCGCTACTTCTGGATTAGCCGGGAAACCGACATCGGGCAAGCCTTCCGTCAATGCCGCGAATTCGGGCAGCAGGTCGGGCTGGGTAGTGGCGAAAAACTGTAGCGCGAGTGCGCCGCTCACGGCGGGTCGAATGCCGTTGACGAACATGAACTCAAACGAGATGATGTCTAGCGGCACAACGGTTTGCGGATTTTCAGGGATGCACACCGGATCCGTTGCCAGATACTCGTGATCGAAGAGACGGAAGCCATCTTCACAGGTGTCTGCCTGGACTACCTCGTCACCGTTGAGTGTTGCTGCGATTTCTGGCACCAGATTATTCAGCAGGAATTCGATGCTCAGGATGGTGCTGAATTGGAGGGCATTGTCGAATTCATCGTTCACAAACAGCACGCGACCGTCCTGCACAACATCGAGTTGAGCCAGCAGCGGGTCAGCTTCGATGGCTTCGCGTGCGGCCTCGCTGCCGTTTTCTGCGAATTGCAGCGCAAGAAAGACGATCAAGTCGCGGTCCAACAGGTCAACGCGTTCGGTACTGATATCCGCGTAAAAGCTATCGCCTGCGATCTCATTGAGTTCATCTGGTACGATGAAGCCGAGGTCGGTAAAGAAGCGTCCACGGCTGTCTTGCCCGGTATAATAACCGTAGGTTCCAACCGTGTTGTAGGCTACCACGATGGACTTGCCGTCAAATTCCGGGTTCTCATCACGCACCGCTTCCAACTGCGTTTCAAGATCATTGACCCGTGATTCAGCTTCATCGGATTTGCCGAGAGCGGTCCCGATCAGGCGTGTTGTCTCCTGCCATGGCATCCCAAAATCGACATAAGTGTCGAATTGTGCCAGTGTGGGGGCGATTTGCGAAAGAGTCTCATACTCTTCTTCGGTGATCCCGGCATCGACTGCGCTGATGAGGTCCGGTTCCAGTGCCAGAATCGCCTCGTAGTTCAGCGTGCCAAACGGCATGTTGAGAATAATGGGATCGGCATTCTCGGCTTCTTCCTCTGCCCAGGGGAAAATAGCATCGTTTTCAGGGCCGTACCAGTAGCGGATTGCTACCGGGGCAACCCCCAGTGCGAAGTAGGGGTCTTGCTCGGTAAAGCCAAGCACTACGATTCGTTCTGGTGCTTCGGTGAGCGTAATGCTGCCGAATTTGTGCTCAATTGTTACCGGGAAATCCGGCTCGTCGTCCTGCGCATTCAGCACAGAAACGCTGATGAATAGCAGGGTCAACAGCATGGCTAAAAGGGAAAAACGCCTTTTCATTGAGTGGTACTCCTTAATATAGGTTATGCAGTCATTCAGGAAAACGGGCGGGCCACCCCCTTATGAACGGATCGCCCGTACAAATTACACTTACTCGGATGCTTCTTCAGTGGTTTCGGGTTCGGGCGTGGCTTCTATCAAGAACGGATTGGGCGATATGTCTTGCGGATCAACACCAGCTACATAGCGGAAAAGATCATCCAGTAACAGGTGGACGCCTTCGATACCGGGCGCAAACCAGAACGCTTCCTCAACAAAGAAAACCCGATCATTTTGGACACCATCCAGTTGCTGCCACAGTGGATTTTCCTGAAGCGCTGCCATCGTTTCATCGCTGCCATCTGTGGCTCCCCAGACGAAGATCGTATCTGCATCAAGCAGGTCGATTTCTTCCTCGCTGATAACCTGGAAGAGTGTGCCTTCCTCGTCAATATTCTGTGCTTCGGGGCGGGGAAGGTCGGCATCCTGCAAGACGCTGCCTACCAGCGAAGAAACAACATAGAATCTCAGGTTAGCAGGGCGCACGCGCACCACAGAAATTGTAGGAACCGCGTCCAATTCCTGAATCGTTTCTGCCAGCACTTCAACGCGTTCTGTATACTCCGCTAGCAGCGTCTCGGCTTCCTCAGAGCGATTCAAGGCATCACCTGTCGCCAGCAAAAAGTCCTGCCAGCTAACCTGATCCCATTCCAGCAGAATTGTCGGCGCGATGGCGGATAGTTGGTCGTAAAACTCCTCGCGGAAGGTCGTGCTGAGGATCAAATCGGGTTCAAGTTCAAGAATGACTTCGAGGTTTGGTTCGTTAAAGCTGCCGACATATTCGATGCCGTCGACTTCATCAGCGAGATAAGGCGCGACAGCGAAGCGATCCAGATAAATCGCGGTCCCGACGGGCTTCACACCCAATGCCAGCGTGTTATCCAGCAAATAGGTCGGGTGATTGGCGATGACCACACGTTCAGGATTTTCAGGGATACACACACCGTCCGTAGTTTCTTCCCACAGCAGCGGGTTCGTGTATAGAGTAAAACCTTCTTCACACGCGATTGTGTCATCCTGTGCGGCGACTGGGGCGACACTCACCAGCAGCAGAGCCAGCAGCATCAAGATAGAAAAAGTACGGAATGTCACAGAGTTTCTCCTCATTGATTACGGGTTTGATAGAGTAGATAAGCGAAATACGGCGCACCGATGATGGCAGCGATGATCCCTACCGGGAGTTCGGATGGGGAAATAATCCAGCGTCCGATGAGGTCGGCAAACATAAGCAGTACGCCGCCGAACAGGGCAGCCGTGGGGATGAGTCCTTCGTGGGAGGGTCCGACAAGGCGACGGGTGATGTGTGGTGCGACCAGCCCGACGAAGCCAACGGTTCCTGATACGGAAACGGCAATTGCCGCCAGTGCCACGCTTAGAATCAGCAAAAAACCGCGCTGGATTTCGACACGTAACCCCAATCCTCTGGCGAGGTCATCGCCCAGGCCCAGCGTATTTAACTGGCGTGCCATCAAAATGGTTATCGGCAACAAAACCGCCAGCCAGATCGCTATCGTGCGCACATGATCCCAATCTCGCCCATAAACGCTGCCCGCCAGCCAGATTGTCGCTTGTTGCACCTGATTGATTTCACCGAAAACGATCATTAGATTAGTCAGCGCGGCGGCTACCGCACTCAACCCAACCCCGACCAGAATCAAGCGGACAGGTGCGCTACCGCCTTTCCATGCCAGTACAAATATCAGTATCGCCATGGTTAACGCGCCGCCGAATGCGGCAAAGGGCAACCACCTGATCGGCACATCAAACCAGACGATTGTGGATACTGCCGCCAGCGATGCACCCGCCGTCACACCAAGAATACCGGGATCTGCCAGTGGATTGCGCGTGATGCCCTGCAAGATCGTGCCGGAGACAGACAACGCCGCGCCGACCATGAAGGCAACCAGAATGCGCGGCATACGAAACGTCCATACGACCAATTCATGGCGGCTGTCACCTGTCTCGATACCGAGGACGGTTTGCAGCACTTCAAGCGGAGTGATGTCGAATTCACCGTAACTGATGCTTATAGTTAGAATGCCAATACCAATCAAGATCAGTGCGATGAAGACAGGCACGACACGCCGGTCCAATTTGAAGGAAAAGCGTCTGATGCGTAGCGTGCGCCAGATCGATTGCAGTTGCGTGGTGGCTTCGCTGGGGGTTGCCATCAGCTTTTGACCTTCCAGCGTGCCAGGTAGATGAAGAAGGGCGCACCCAGCAATCCCATCATCACGCCGACGGGCAGTTCTTGCGGGCGAATAATAATCCGCGCCACCATGTCGCCGCCGATAACCAGTATGGCCCCCACCAGCGCACTGTATGGCAGAATCCAGCGGTAATCTGTGCCGACGAAGAATCGCACCAGATGCGGTGCCACAAGACCGACAAAGCCAATGGGTCCAGCCAGCGCGACGGCCCCGCCTGCCAGCAGTACCGTTGCAATCGCAGCCAATATTTTGACGAGCGTCGTGTTTTGCCCCAATCCGGCGGCGATGTCGTCACCCAGGCTAATTGTCGTGATCTGGCGGGCGATCAACAGGCTGCCAACCATGCCAACGATCATGTAGGGGGCGGTCAGGCGCAGCAATTCCCATTCACGCCCTGCCAGCGAACCGACGGTCCAGAAGCGAATCTGATCAAGCGTGTCTTGATCTGTGACCAGAAGCGCTGTGGTAAACGAACTTAAAAACGCAGTGAGAATCACACCGGCAAGCGTCAAGCGCAGTGGCGTTGCACCGCCTCGTCCCATTGACCCCAGCCCATACACGATAATTGCCGCGCCCGTCGCGCCGATCATGGCGAAGACGGCATACGTTGAAAGCGGCGGACTTCCGATTACAAATACCGCCAGTACGACCACGAATGACGCACCCGCGTTGATGCCCAGTATTCCAGGCGAAGCCAGGGGGTTGCGCGTTAATCCCTGCATGATCGCGCCGGCAACAGCCAGCGACGCACCCACAATCGCGCCTGCCAGCACACGGGGCATACGCACCGTCTGGATGACAAGATGGTCAAAGGAGGAATCGTCAAAGTCGAACAGGGAATCAATGACAACCGCCGGAGAGATATCTGCTGCACCCAACATGATGCTGGAGATCAACATGGCGAGTAACAACAAGACGCCGAGGAGCAACCCCGGAACCAGCCAGACTCGCTTGCCCGGTCGCCTGCGTGAATCTGATTTTGATCTGGCAACTTGCATGGAATATCTTTCAGATGCGCATTTGTTTCGTTATATCAGCCAATGTTAGGGGAAGCACTGGGGGAATTCCACGCAATTGATTAACGACGAACTATCGCCTCCGGGGTTGGTAAGTTGTACACGAGGGCAAGCAGACACTAAATCTACAAAAAACTATACGAGTATCGGGTAGAAAATGAAGTTAATCGCAATTAAAAGATATAGATCAGGTTTGCCACTTTCCGGATTGTAGCCTAACGATATATTGGCGAGCCTCGCGGCGGACAAACGACGAGATCAAAACCTTCAGGGCAACGCTGCACAACAGTGACGATAGTTGTATTCGGGCCAATCACAGGCCAATCAACTGAAACCTTCAGCATAGGCAAGCTGTAGTCGATTCGAACAATTCACACACGCTTGCTCATGATATAATATCGCGGTTCGACACGAGATAAGGGCGCGTGCTTTTTGAACCGAACCGCAAAATACACGCTGCTGGCGTTGCTCGCAACGGTAGCAGCAGTCATTCTCATCATCACGCAAATTGATTTCGGACTGTTCCGAGATGCGTGGGCAGAAGCCGACTATATCTATCTCATTCCCGGTGCCCTGTTCCTCGTGCTAGGTGCGCTGGCGAGGGCGGCACGCTGGCGCGTGCTGATTAGTGACGCCCTACCGTTTCGCCGGACGTTTAGCATACTCAATGTCACGTATATGATTAACGGATTCATCCCGTTTCGCGTCGGGGAACTGGCGCGTGCCTACCTTGCCACCCGCGCCGATCCGCCTGTGCCGCCTGTCAAGTCGCTGACGACCATCGTTGTTGAACGACTGCTCGATTTGCTGACGGTCGTGCTGTTTCTGGCTTATGCCCTTGCCGCCGGACCCGTCCCCGATTGGCTGCGTGCCGCCGGGATTAGTGGCGGCATCACGGCGCTGGTCGGGTTCACAATACTGGTCATCCTCTCGCGCCAGCGCAGTCTGGCCCATCGCCTGCTGGATGCTGTGACCGGGCGCGTCAAACCGCTTCAGAAAATCGACGTTAAGAAGTTCCTGGATGACTTTCTTGACGGACTCGCCCCTCTCGCCAGCGCCAACACCTTGCTGCAAGCACTCTTCTGGAACGCGTTAAGCTGGGGATTCTCGCTTGCATCTGGCTACGTCCTCATGTACACCTTCTATGAGGACGCCAATCTCGTTGCCACCTGCCTGTATATCGCGGCGGCCTCGTTTGCGATTGCCGTACCCGCTGTGCCGGGGAACATCGGAACGTTCGAGTTCTCGATTATGCTGGCGCTGCTGGCAGTCGGCTATGGTGACGAATCGACGGCGACCGCGTTTGCGGTCATGGTCCACATGGTCAATGTAGCGACTTACGCCGCGTTGGGGATTGTCGGTTTCGTTGAAGAGGGCGTTTCAATTGAGCAGTTGTCGCAGGGAGTGCGTGATGTGCAGGAAGAAACTTCGCATATGGTCGATGAACCCGTACATACTCGCTAGAACATCGACATGCCTATTGATGAGAAACAACTTGTTCGGAGCAACGAATTAGGACTGCTGTAGATGACAGATGCCACGCATCCGGCACCGAAAAAGCTCAAGATTCTCTTTTGCATCCTCTATTATCTGCCACATCGCACTGGGATGCCGATCTATGTTGAACGGGTCGGCGAGGAACTGGTGCGGCGCGGGCACGAAGTTACTGTATTGGCGGTGCGCCATCAGCCAGATTTGCCCGACTACGAGGTGATTAACGGTGTCCGCGTGATTCGCCTGTGGGCACCGCCAATTCCCATCAGTCGCGGGATGATTATGCCCTCGTACCCGTTTGTGGCGAATAAGCTTATCCGGCAGCACGATATCGTCAGTATGCATGTGCCGATGCTGGAAACCGCGCTGTTGAGTTTTATCGCCGGGATCAATGGTAAGAAGGTGATCCCTACCCATCACGGTGACCTGATTATGCCACCCGGTACGGTCAATCGTTTTATTCAGGGGACCATGTTCGCGCTGTATCGTTATATGGCGAACCGTGCGCCGAAGGTGGTTGCTTACAGTGACGACTATGCCGACCATTCTTACTACATCGCCCCGGTGCGCGACAAGACACAGGTCATCTATCCGCCGATTCAACTGCCAGAACCGGATCGCACCCGCGCTGCTGAACTCCATGCCGAATGGTCGCACGAGGGCGGTCCGGTCATTGGCTTTGGCGGGCGCTTCGTGCAGGAAAAGCGCCCCGATTTGCTGATCCGTGCGCTGCAAGTCATCAACCGCAAATACCCCAATGCGCGGATTGTGTTCGCCGGGGAATATGACATCCCCTATGAAAACACATGGGAACTTTATCAGCCCGTTGTGCAACAGTATAAAGAGCAGTTGATTTTTCTCGGCAAGGTCGAAGACATGCAGACGATGGCGAATTTCTACGCCGCCCTTGATGTGCTGGCGCTCACCAGTGATAGCGAGTGTTTCGCGCTGGTGCAGGTCGAGGCGATGCTGGCGGGAACTCCGGTTGTGATGACGGACATCCCCGGTGGGCGCGTTCCGGTGACGGTAACGGGCATGGGGCGACTGGCTGAAGCAGGCAACCCGGATTCCATCGGCGAAGCCATCGTCACAGTGCTGGATGATCATGACAGCTATGTCAAATCCTACGAGGAGATTTCAACGACCTTTTCCTTCAAGGAAACGGTAGATCGCTACGAAGCGCTGTTCAGGGAGTACGCGAAACGTGATTGACGAGGAACTGCTCGACCTGATGACCCGCAATGAGGCGGATATGGCCTTCAAGAAGCGGGTTCGCACTGTCTTCGAGTGGATCGACCCGCAGGACGGCGACCGTATCCTCGATATTCCGTGTGGGCGTGGCTTCTATATCAATATGCTGCGCTATGCCTTCGAGGTTGATGTTGTCGGCGCGGACCTCGACTGGAGCGTGATGGAGAAGGCGCAGGCCAATCTATCGGGCTATGATCGCGTGCAACTCAATCACGCCAGTATCTATTCACTGCCCTATGCGGCGAACACATTTGACTCCGCCATTGCGTCGGAAATTCTCGAACACCTTGACGATGATGTCGGCGGACTGCGCGAAATTCTACGTGTGTTAAAACCGGGTGGTGTGGTGGCGATCACCGTCCCCAACGCCGACTATCCCTTCTGGTGGGACCCGATCAATCGCACGCTGCAACACGTCAGTGGCAAACATATCCAACACGGACCTTTCGCCGGAATCTGGGCCAATCATGTGCGTTTGTATACGCGCCAGCAACTGCGGCAGGCCGTTATTGATGCCGGGTTCATTGTAGAAGAAGAACGGGCCTTTACGCATAATTCTTTCCCATTTATCCACAACCTCGTCTATGGATTCGGGATGCCGCTGCTGGAATCCGGTTTATTGCCCGATTCGATGGCGACAGCCGCCAATCGTATCACCTTTGAGGACAACGACGGCAGTCTATTCAATCCAATTAACTTCGGATTGGCTGTCTTTAACTGGTTCGACCGCAACAATCCGATGGACGAACCGCCGGAACGTTCGACTGTGAATCTGTGCGTGAAAGGGCGAAAACCCGCATGACCCCGTCTGATACGCCAACCCCGGAACAGCCTGAAGAAAACGAAGACCGTGACGAGCAACCGGACGCAGAGCGTCCCGACGAGCCGTCGAATGCTGCGCCGGATGAGTCTGATCTTGCCAGCGTCCGGGCGCGTGAACTGTCGTGGCTTGGCGACTACCAGCCACCCGACGATGAAACCGAAGAGATGTGGGTTTCCAGCAATCCAATGATGGATTTGTCTGCCGAAGATTTTGACGTAGAAATGTCGGATACGTCGGAAACATCGGATGAGGACGTGATGCAATCCACGCAATCAGGGCGACCGAACCCCGAACCCGACACGGCGAACGCTGACGACTCGCAGCCCGACACCCCGGCGAATGTGCCGGAGCTATCGTCGCAGGTTGGTGCGCCCGATGATCAACAGGCGTTCGAGGACCTCACACTTGCGCAAGTGACCGGGCTGTTTGTGCGTCGCCCGGTAGAGACTGCTCGCAAGGTGATGCAGGTCGCGGCTACCCCACGCTGGCGACCGCGTTCGCAGGTCGTGGAGCCGCAAGATTCGCCTCCGCCGCTGCCCTTGACGGGTGACTCGCCAGAGTTCGGCGGCGAGAGGCTGGTGGTTGAACCCGCAACACCTGAATCGTTTGTCGCTGACCGGATTGCTACTGAATCCGAAGCCCCGAAAGGACCGGGTGACACTATCGTAAACGCCTCGTTCTTTGATGCGCCGCCGCAGCGGATTGCCATCCGATTTATGTTGTGGGTGGTCGCCTTCACGATTTCGCTGATTGGGAACGGGCAGATGCGGGCGGGCGAGGTCCGCGTAGAACAGGAACAACTCGCCAACGGTACGCCGTTCCTGATCGCGGCTTTTCTGGTCTGGCTTGGTGCGGAGGTCTATTGGAACTGGCCCCATCTGCGCAACTGGTGGGCGAATCGTCGTCAGCGCGATACATCTGTTGATGAAAAAGCGCCAGAATCGACGGATTTACCGCCTATCCCTGAATCGGATAAAAACCGCGCCGGATACATGTCGAATCTCGGCGTGGTGTATTATCGTGTCGCACTGTTTATGGGGACGGCAGTCGCTGCGACTATTGCCTATGCCGAAAACGCCAATAATCAGTTCACGACCATTGGTTTCTGGGCGTGGGTGGCGAGTATTGTAATGGTGGTGCTGGCAGTTGCGCCGCGTGGCTGGGATATTTTTGCGGCTTGGCGCTGGATTCGCGGGAAGTTCGCCGCCATCGAATTCAACTGGACTGTTGTCGCACTTGCCGCCATCATGCTGCTGGCCGGAGTCTTCCGCTTTCAGGATTTTGCCGGTGTGCCACCCGAAATGACCAGCGACCACGTCGAGAAAATCCTCGATTCGCAGCGCGTCGTCGAAGGCACACGCGATGTGTTCTTCACCGGCAACGGCGGACGCGAGATTTTCCAGATGTACGCGATGGCGCTGATTACACAGATTCCCGGCATTGAGATGAATTTCGCCACGCTCAAACTGCTGTCCATCATTGAGGGGATGTTGACTATTCCGCTGCTGTGGTGGATGGGCCGCGAGGTCGTCGGGCGCTATGATTCGCGCCTGGGTAATCTGGTGGGACTCAGTTTAGCCGCCCTCGTCGCAGCGAGTTACTGGCATGTCGGGCTGTCGCGGCTGGCGCTGCGTATCGTGCTGACACCGCTGGTTGCGACGCTGCTGGTCATCTATTTAGGGCGCGGGATGCGCGACAATCGACGGTCCGATTTTATCATCGCCGGATTGGTCCTCGGATTCGGGCTGTACATGTATCAGGCGGTGCGGATGCTGCCGGTAGTTGTGCTGGCGGGCGTTGCCATCGCTGCGATCATGAAGGCACGCACGCTCGAAATGTGGTCGAAGTTTACTGTCAACCTGGCGACACTGGTGCTGGTGTCGTTTATCGTGTTCGTGCCGCTGTTCCGCTTCTCGCTTGATTTCCCTGATCTGTTCTGGATGCGTACTGCCGGACGCCTGCTCGGAGACTCGATCATTCAGGAATTCGACGCCGAAGGCAACGTCGTCGGTGAACGCAATGCAACTATCACCGAGCGTATCGACGCCTTTAGCGGCAATCTGCCGATTCTGGGCAGTAACATGCGCAATGCCCTGCTGATGTACAACTGGAAGGGCGATGTCGCGTGGATCAACGGCGTGCCAAACGAACCCACCATGAGTCTATTCGGCGGCGCGTTGCTGATTGTCGGCCTTGCGGCATGGACTGCGCTCGGATTCCGAACGCGTGACCCGGTCATCGTACTCATTCCGGTGATGGTGCTGATTATGCTGCTGCCGTCCGCGCTGTCGATTGCTTTCCCGATTGAAAACCCAAGCGCGGCTCGTACCAGTGGATCGCTGCCGCCTGCGTATTTGATTGCGGCGCTGCCGCTGGCACTGCTGGCGCTGTCGATGCTGAAACTGGCGAAAGGTCGTTCCGGCCCGATTCTCGCCACCGGACTCGTCGCCGCTGTGACACTACTCAGCTACTCCGCAAACTCGAATCTGTATCTGGATGACTACAAAGAGTCGTATATCAGTTCTTCACTGCCCTATACCGAAGCGGGCAACATCCTCGAAGGCTTCGCCAACAGTGACGGCAGCTACGGCAATGCGTTTATGATCGCCTATCCCTTCTGGTGGGATCATCGCGCTATCGGTATGGAAGGGGGCGTTCTCGATTGGCCCAACGGCATCGTGACGCGGGAGCAAGTGCCGGACTTTGTGTACGATTCGACCGTTTGCCGCGCCGGATTCTACGCGACTGATCCCGCACGCGATTTGCTGTTCTTCTATCACCGTGACGACGCGGACACCGAAGCGCTGTTGAGCGAATGGTTCCCGAATGGGCGCATACTCGTCCACCGCAGCTACCAGTTCAACGACGATTTCAAGACCTACCGCGTCCTCGCGCCGGGACTTCCAGCGCTAACCCAGTTCTTCGACTCGTACACGGTCAATCGACGGTGCTAGCGTTGTATAATCAATGTAACGACACGTTGCAATAGGTGGCAAACATGGCGCAGACACAAAGACGCCTCTCTGATTTGACAGTAGACGAATTTCTCGCGTTGATTCGTTCGACGGTGCGGGATGTACTCGAAGAAGAACGCCAACAGACCGGACAGGCCAAGAATCGGCAGGCGGGTTTGCTGGATATTCCACCTGTGAGCCTCGGCGGATTGAAACCGGGCGTGAAGCTCATCAGTCGGGAAGAATACTGAATTCGTCGCGCTATGATTCCCGGCGTCCAACCGCCAGCAGCGCCAGACCACCAAACAACAGCGCGATGCCGACTGCGGCGAGGGGCGTAATCCGTTCACCGAGCAGCAGCACACCGAGCAAAGCCGCCGTCAAGGGTTCCGCCAGGGTGAGCGTCCCCGTTGTGGCGACGGATACCGTTTTCAGTCCACGCCCGAAGAACACATAGGCCAATCCCGTCGCAATCACGCCCAGATGCAGCACGACGACTCCCCCGCGTGGCGTGACGATCCAGCCCGTATCCACGAACAGCAGGGCAGGCGCAAGTAGCATTGCCGCGCCACAGAAAACGACTGCCATCACCGGCTCTGCGGATTGTTTCGCCAGCAGCGACTTACTCGCCAGCGTGAAGGTCGCATAGGCCAGCCCCGCGCCGATTGCCAGCAGAATGCCGAACTCGTTTACCTGTGTCTTTGCATCACTGGAAAGCGTTAGCAGCCCTGCACCGAGGATCGCCAGCGCCGTCGCCGCGAACCACACACGCGGCAGGGGATCACGAGTTGCGGCGTAGTCGAGCATCCCCGCGAAAATAGGCGCACTGCCGATGCCGACCAGCGTCCCGATAGCGACACCTGCCAGATTCACCCCGGCGAAGAACAACACCTGATACAGCGCCGTCATCACAATGGCGGTGATTGTCGCCAGCCGGGGCCACTCACCCTTGAACGTCGCGCCACTCAACCGGGCTACCAGCAGCAGCGTGATCCCGCCAATGGCGATTCGCATCGTTCCCACCGCGACCGGAGTCGCGCCATCGGGGGCGAGTGCCTGCGCCGTTCCGTTGGTCCCCCATAAACTCGCCGCCATGATGACCAGTAGGATTCCGGGCATGAATGGTTCATCCTCTTACATATTACGTAGTGATCCGCAGGGGGCAGGGCATGAAGCGCCTATGAATTTCGTTCTTGTTAGCAAGTTTTGACAACTTCGCCTATCAATATCCCAGATTTTGAGGAAAATACAGCCCTGATGTGTAATCACTTTTTAGGTGTGCACACACCCTATTGGAAATCTGTCGGCAGACTTGCATTATGCTAGACACACCACCAGAAGAGACGAACACACAGGCGATACGCGGTAATCGCCTGCGCGAACCGGGCAATCTCACTGTCGCCGGAATGCTGCTGGTCATCATGTTTATCGCGGCGTTCTTTCGCTATACCGG
>DAOTXA010000674.1:0-3607 GCA_034435595.1 Anaerolineae bacterium
GCAGTTTAGCCGGGTCGCGCTCGGACAGCGCCTTGATTTCGTCACCATTCACGATGAGTGCACCGTCAGTCACCTCAAGCGAACCTTCAAAGCGACCATAATTTGAGTCGTACTTGAACAGGTGCGCCATTGTGTCGAGGTCGCCAAGGTCGTTGAACGCCACGACATCAATGTCGTCGCCGTACTTCTCGACCATTGCTTTGAGAACCTGACGACCGATACGACCGAAGCCGTTGATACCTACACGAATTGCCATGATTTGGTCCTTTCCTTTACAGATAGGAAACAGCAGTAAACAGGTTTAATGAATGAAGATCGGGTCGGCATTGCTGCTACCCGTTCGTTCAGCATTGCTAAGGCTGAGTATCGCTCTGGCGAGTTTTTGTGGATCGTGTCGCCATGGGCGATCAGCATCGGTGAGGTCAGTATATCGAACCTCGTACCGTTGTAGAATTTCGTGATTGGGTGGGATACTTTCCACATAGAATGTGTTCTGTCCTGCGTTTTTCCCTGGTCGGTGATTGTTCGCAAGCACTGTTTGAAAGACGCCGCGACCGACGTGTTTTTCAAGCGCAAGTACGTGGTCGGCGACTGTGTACCCGTAGGTTTCACCCGGTTGTGTTGCGACATTGCACACGTAGACCTTGTAAGCGTCGGTGGCACGCAGGGCGTCCGCGATTCCACGGACCATTAGATTCGGTAAAATACTGGTGTACAGGCTGCCCGGACCGAGTACCACGATATCGGCTTCAAGAAGCGCACGAACACTGCCTGCATAGGCGTTTGCGTTTTCAGGGCTAATCGACAGTTCGATGATCTTGCCGCCGATTCCAGAGATTTTCGATTCGCCATGTACGCGGATTGGTCGGTTATGGTCCGGCGGTTGGACGACGCCAATCAGGTTGATATCTTCGAGAGTAGACGGAAGCACACGTCCCTGGATGTTTAGGACACGGGCGACCTCGGTAAGCGCAGGTTCAAGCCCACCGCTGATACCGGCAAGGGCGGCGATAAAAAGGTTGCCAAACGCATGACCGCTAAGATCGCCCTCTGCGAACCGATATTGGAACAGTTTGGTCATCAGGCTTTCGTCGTCTGCGAGGGCGGCGATATTATTGCGTAGATCGCCGGGCGGCAGTACGCCAAGATCACGACGTAGGCGACCGGAGCTTCCGCCATCGTCGGCGACGGTCACTACGGCAGTGATGTTGTCCGTATGCGGTTTCAGCCCACGAAGGACGGCAGGCAATCCAGTGCCTCCCCCTATTGCCACGACTTTCAGCCCTTTCTGTCGCTTGCTGTGTGCGTATACCACGTCAATGATTGGCCCCTGCTGGTGCCGACGGTACGGGGCCAGCAACGTGTATGATAACTTGAAAAGGGCGATGCCAACCACCCCGAACCCAACGATAAGTCCAGTAACCAGCAATATCCATGTTGGATTTTCATCAAGCAACGCAGTTTTTACTAATCCAAGCTTTAGGATAGCATACGCGAACGTAATCGACACGAGCGCGATGCCAAAAACGAGGAGTGTTAACCATCGCTTAACACCGAGTCCGGGTGCAAGTAAGCGCAAAAGGCTGCGGAGCGTTGGCATCAGCTTACCTCCGCCTTTGACGGGTGATTGCGAGGATGATCACTGCCCCCAGAAGAGTCATCGCGCCGATGGTAATTGCGGCGTCAAACCAGAATTGTTCTGGAAACAGCCGGATGAGTGAGTCGGAATAGGCAAAACGCCATGTACCTTCTTCAAAGAATAGCTGGTGAAATGCAGTGAAGAACATATCCCATGCGGTAAGCGCGAACACGATAATGAACACGATGATGGATAGGGTGAGGACTGCGCCATTGAACAATCCCTGGCGAAGGATTTCGCGACTTTTCGTTCCACTACGCCACAGGACGATTCCCAGCAGCAGAATAGCAGGTAAGCCAAAGGCCAGCAGCGCAAACGCCGCCCGTGTGACGACTTGCACATCGCGCATGTGGCGTAGCTCGTCGCGGTTGAACAGGAAACGATCACTATCAGGGAAAGTCAGGTCGGCGAGATAGCTCAATTCTTCATTGTTCACCAGATAGTTGACGGCATAGGGGGCAAGTTGCAGCCGCTCCTCTGTCGTAAAGCCGTAGACGTCTTCAGGAAAGCCAGGCCGGTTGTATTCGATTTGCAGGAACAGTGGCGTCATCACAATGCGCACGCTGATCATGGTCAGTAGGACGGGGACTGCGAGGGTCAAGATCAAGCGGACAAGGCTGAATGCCAGACGTAGTGCGCGAGTTTCAGGGGTTTTTATCTGGATGGTCGGTTCAACAGCATCCATTGGCTATTATCTCTCACTGCTCGTCTTCATCGAATTTGCTCGGTTTCACCACCAAGTATAGCGTTTAACACTAACGAGTCGACAAGTGTTTCTACCGGTGCGCGGTCGTCAGTGAATACTATGTCAGAGTAGACGGTTGGGACGAGTGCGTTGAGGCTGTCTATGAGTACATCATATAGCAGCGGATACTGTTCCTCTTCGATTAGCCTCAGGTTGGCGCTCAGGCTTTCGATATTGGTTGGTTGTGAGGTCGCGTAAAGAATCGTATTGAACGAACCAGGGACATCCAGTGCATGAATAGTCGGGAATACATAGGATAGTGTGGTAGACAGCGCATCTACAAGACGGCGGTCGGTCGAAGTGCGCCCGACATTAATGGCAACTACTCCGTTTGCGATAAGATGTTCGCGTACTTCCTGAAAGAACTCTACAGTAGTCAGGTGCCAGGGAATATAGGGCGGTCGGTAGGCATCAATGGCAATGACGCTATACTGGCGTTCTAATTGGGTGAGAATGTAGCGTCCGTCCTGCGCATAGGTGGTGAGTCCCGGCATAGATTCAGTGTTCATGTCGAAGTAGAGTTCGCCCGCTTCGATGATACGCGGGTCAATTTCCACACCGTCAACGTGTAGATCGTCGCCATAGACGGCAAAATGCTGGCGTGGAATAGTCCCGGTGGCGAGTCCTATGACCAGTACAGAGTCGACAATGTCGGGTGTATAGGGTGATGCGTTGAAATAGGGTGCGGTCAGAAAGTAGTCCCACGTTCCATTATAGCGCAAGTCAGTTTCGTGCCAGATGCTATGAATACCCAGTCCTTCATTCAGATAGAGATTGCGATAGCCGTTGGCGTCTTCCTGCACCTGAATGTAGTTGTATCCACTCTCTGCCTCAAACAGGAGCGTTGCGTCTTCTATTGGAGAGCGTAATGGGCCATTAAGCGCCCATGCTGCAATCAGGGCGACGACAGCGGGCATCCATAGCCAGCGTAGGCTGCTGGCCCCTTGATGGCGCATCAGGCCAACTACTCCCACGGCGTACAGAATTCCGGAAAATAGCAAGAATGTACGATACGTTCCAAGCTCAGGGATAAGCAGAATTACGGGTAAAAATGTGCCGACCAAACTGCCCAGTGTGCTGACGGCGTAGATTTGACCGGAGATTTTCCCGGCTTGCATAGGGTCGTGGATGGCGAGTCGGATGGCGAACGGGGATACACACCCAAGCAGCGTGACAGGTACGGCAAACAACACCAGTACAGATGCGAATGATCCGAGGGCGAG
>DAOTXA010000675.1:0-2637 GCA_034435595.1 Anaerolineae bacterium
AAGATGAGGACTTTGCCAGAAAGCTGCACGATGCGTTAGAGGACAACGGCTTTAATGTGTGGTTGGATGTAAAAGACCTCAAAGCGGGCAACTGGGCCGCGCAAATTCAGCACGCGCTGGACACTTGCCACGTTATGGTGCTCATTGTCACGCCAGGGGCTATGCAGTCGCAGAATGTGCGTGATGAATACGCATGGTTCATCGATCATAAGAAACGTCGTATCTGCCCGGTGATTTTCAAGGAGGCGACACTTCCCTTTCAGCTTGATCGACTGCAACGCGTATATTTCAATAATCAGCGGTTTAACAAAGCCCTCCCTAAACTCATTGATGGAATCAAGGACTTACATAAACCGAACCACTCTACTTTGAGTCGCAAAAAGGTGAAGGTATCCCATGATCCCAGGCCATCTTTACCTTTCATGGTGCTCTCTGGTGGTGGGGTACTCGTAGCAATTGTGTCACTGGCGCTCATGTCTTTTGTTTTTGGTGTTTTCGAAGGTGACCCCTCTACACCCACGCCGCCAACACCGCCGACATCAACGCTTACTACAACCGCAACGCAGACACCGACAACAACTCACACCCGCACACCCACATCCACGCCGACCGCGACATCCACAACAACAATGACCCGCACACCTACGCCGACCGCGACATCATCAATTACACCGACACCTACCCCCATTATGGAAGCGGCTGTACTCGCCGTGACGACGACCGACCTGCGTTCGGGGCCGAGTTTTGACTATGCGGTGATCGGTGATATTCGTAATGCAGAGAGGGTGACTGTGCTTGGTCGTCTGCAAAACGCAACATGGGTGTTTGTGCAGACGGCATCCGGGGTTGAGGGATGGATGATTGCCAGCTTCCTTGATCCGAGTTTCTCTATTATGTCGCTGGTCGTCATTGCAACGCCACCACCGCCAACGCCCACCGCAACGGCAACATCCACCGCGACTGCCACGGCGACACCAACACCCACTATGACCGCGACCACCACAGAAACGCCAAAACCAACGGATACACCTTCCCCAACGGAAACGGTCAAGCCGCCAGATACGCCAGAATTGCCCGGTATTCCGCTCGGTTTCGTGGTCATTGGCGATATTGCAATTCAGGTGCGCCCGGTCAACCTGGCAGATTTCGCCACGTTTATTGATGGCGATGCTGCCCCGTACTGGGAAGATCAATGGTGGAATAACGAAGGTCTTGAATGGCGCAATGTCTATCTGAGCCAGCGAGACGCCGAAACGATGCTACAAAGATTCCTCCCGCCAGATTCTTTAGCGGTGACTCGCGCTAGCTACCATGAGGTATGGGCATATTGCCGCTGGCGGTACCGGAGCTTTACAGGTCCTGGGCTGCCTTCTGTAGAAGACTATGGGGCTGCCATACAGTTGATTCGAACCGTTGGAATACAGGAATGGACGAGTACCTCATTCCAGGAGGACATCGCACGGCAGGTGCTTGTGAATCCTGATAACGGCGACGAACTGTATGCTCGCCGCGATAACCCCTTTATTACTGGGGGTTCGTTACCAACCGCATTCCGTTGTAAGGTGAATAGATGATGGAATGCAGTAACAACAAGTTTTGTTAAAACACACACGAGAGTCAAGATACGCAAGACAACATCATTTCGCAGTTAGTTTTTTGAGGAGAGAGTCACATGCGACGAATAGTTGTCACAGGGCTATCCATACTGTCGGTCATTGTCATCGCTGCGTTGATCGGCGTGCAGCCCGCCCAATCGCAGGATGATTTTACGATTGGTGTCGCACCGGGACAGGGTCCGCCGGGCACTGTATTCAACATCACAACGGACGTGAACACCACATGTTTCATCACCGGAACCGATGGCACCAATTTGTCCCTTACGGCACCGGGAGGGCGCATTGAACATATCGGATTTCATGATCCCGGCACTACACTTTCGATTGTGTGCGAGAACAGTCTGGGTGGTCGCAGCAATACGCTGACCATCCGCATCACCAATTCGGGTGGCGAGACAACGACACAACCTACTCCCGATCCAGGTGGCGAAGTCGCAACGCCGGACCCAGACCCCTTACCCCCGCTTTTTGGATATTCTTATTGTGCAATCGCCTCTGCCGGTTACTATAATGTGAATGTACGCGCTGGCGCAGGGCAGGAGTTTGACGTTCAGCGTGTAATCTCTGAGTATGAGGTCAAGCGGACCAACGAATACACGTTCGACAATGACGGGCGTGCCTGGTATCTGTTGAGCGATGGCGGTTGGGTGGCAAGCTGGGTTACCCGTACCGGTGACAATTGCGGTCCCGACCAGTTGATCGGGCCGGAAATCGAGGTCGAAAATCGAAACGCCGATGGCAGTATCAGCGACCGCCGTTTCATTGATCTGGATGAGCTTATCGAATCGGCTTTAAGCGAGTGCAGTGCGCTCATTCCACAGGTCAGGCAGCTTTCGCGGCTTATCCAGTACATTTATGTTACAAGCGAGACACCGTGCGAGTCCTTCCTGGCGGTGCTTGCTGGTATCGGTTTCTTCACTGACCCGCAGCAGCTTCCAGTTCCCAAGGACGAAGACGGCGCAAACGCCTGTGGACCGGGAACATTCGTCGCCCTGACCCATCTGCTGAATCGTATGAAGGG
>DAOTXA010000676.1:0-4366 GCA_034435595.1 Anaerolineae bacterium
TAGACCTTGCGATCTGGCAGTTCAGACTCATTGTGAGGGAATTCGACGGGTTTGCCGGTTGTGTGGAACGCCGCGTCGCGCACCGCCTGCCGGGACTGTGGCGATAATTTCTGCGTCCACACCCGCGACAGCACCGCCAGGGGATTCATCATGGTCGCCAGCCCCATATACCACAGCATCGACAGACGATCTCCGTTACCGTAGGCCATGCCACCACGACGATAGTACATCGCCTGATGGTCGCGCATGGACTCACGGAAGCGCGTCCACAGCGGGCGGGCTGCTGCTTCTTGCCGGAACGCCTCAAAGGTCAGGTCGTCGCCTTCCATGCGCCGCGCCCGACGTGCGACGACATAGCGGGCCAGTTCTTTTGATCGCAGAAAATGCGTGTCTGATAAACTACCCCGGTGCACGCGATACTGTGCCAGCACTTCCGGCACAGCGATAACAAGTCCGTGTTGTGCCATGCGGTCGAACAGGTCGTAATCCTCGGTTCCGGCAAACTGCTGGTCATAGCCGCCGACCAGATCGAAAATCCGGCGATTCAACACCGCACTGCTATGGATCACCTGCGGCACGTCGCCACTTTCCACCATCTGGCGATACTTCGTCTCGGTCGTCGGGCCGAACCGCCACTCACTCAACGCTTTACCCTCGCGGTTGATGTGATTGACGAACGAACCGATTACGGCGGCGTCGGGCCAGCGATGAACGGCCTGTAGCTGCCGCTTCAGGCGATTAGGCAAGGCGATATCGTCGGCATCCAGGCGGAAAATCCAGTCGGCGTTTGTGGCTGCCACCCCCAGATTTAGCGCATTGCACAGGCCAACCGGTCCCGGCGTCAACAGGCGGATACGCGGGTCTTTATGCGCGTAGTGCTGCATGACCGCCAGCGAATTGTCCGTCGAGCCGCCATCCACCAGCACGAAACTAAAATCGCGGTGCGTCTGGTTGAGGATGCTCTCAATAGCGGGAACCAGAAAGGGTTCGCCGTTGTAAACCGGGGTGACGACACTCAGCCGCATGGGTTCGCCTCAGACAATAACAGGATTTCGCTAGATCGTAGAATATTCAATGAAACCGCGCAACGTCTAGCCGGTTATTGCTTCGACGGCGTCGGCGGCACGGACGGGGCCGCCCAGCGCCGCCATTTCGCGGGCGAGCTTTTGCGCGGTCTGGCGGACCGTTTCGTCGTCCTTCAGCGCTTTCACACCTTCCCACAGCATCCCCTGCCGCACATCATGCGCCGTCAGATTCAAGCCGACTTTGGCCTGCGCAACCCGCTTCGCCTGCACGCGTTGATCTGCTGCATGAGGCACGACGATCTGCGGGACGCCATGCACGACCGCCGCGTGCGTGGTGCCCATGCCACCGTGATGAATCATCAATCGGGTGCGCGGCAGCAAATGATGAAATGGCGCGAAGTTGACCAGACGTGACCCCTTTGGCAGCGCCCTGACCAGTTCGGCCTTTTTGTCCGGTTGCATGGGGTTGAAGCCGATAATTACAATGGGCAGTAATCCCTCACGGGCGGCGGCCTGCGCTCCCCAGCTAAAGAAGCCAAGATCGCCGGTGAACACGGTCCCCAGTGTGACAGTGGCTAAAGGTATCCCGGCAGGAATTTGCGCCAACCATTCCGGCGGCTCGTCGTGGACATCGGGCGGCATCCCCCCGGCGAATACGTTTTGCGGCAGCAAGGTATCGTCCTCGGCGGCGTACCAGTCTCGCGTCCAGTAGGTGATGTGCAAATGCGGGCTGATGATGGACGGCGTGGCCCCCTGCGAGAAGTTTTCCCCGCGTATGCCGAACTGTTCGCACAGGCGTGTGATGCGGTTGCGGCTGTCGCTGCCCAGGTCGCGCTGGATGGGAAACAGGGCCTGTGTCTCGAAACTGCCCTGTGCGGGCCAGCCCATTGTGACCATCTTGACACCCAGTTTTTCCGCCGCCAGCGCCGATGCGCTCAAAAACGGATCGGTCAGAATCATATCCGGCGGGCCGATTTCATCTGCCAGGGCCAGTATCGCCGCCGTCGCCGCGCTGACCCTGTCTTCGGTCAGCCAGGTATCGAGGGCGCGAGTATAGCGCAGATTCATCGCTTCTTGCGGGGGCATCCCGGTAAAATCTGGCGGCGGAGGCAGGGGCCACAGAAATCCGGTTTCGTCGATGACCTGTAACGCTAATCCGCTGGCGTCCATCACCCCGCGCAAACGCTCTCCACTGACCCATGTGACCTCGTGGCCCCGGTCGCGGAGGAGTTGCGCGGTCTTGCGGAAGCCGCCCCAGTCGGTGTGACTGAGCATCGGCGCGGAAATACACCATAGTTTCGCCATGTAGATAGTTGCCCGTCGTGATCGTCAAATGCTGCGAGGATACACGATTTGAGGTACGAGTCAATGCGGATGCAAGCATCGGGCGGTTTGCGCGGCGGCTGCGAGTGGCTATACTGGCGCTCGGTTTGCTTCTCAAAGGCGGGAGATTGGCGCGTGTCATTTGAAACAATCAACCTTGCGGGTATAGACCGCCGTCTATTGCCCGTCCAACTTGGCGTGATCGCGTCGTTTCTGTGCGTGCCCTTCTGGTTGCGGATGCCCTACGCGCCCACCACCTATGACCCGCTGTACGGCTTCGGCTTTTTGCTGGCGATTCCCATGACCTTCACCGTCCTGGCGTGGATTTTTGCCGCTATGCCCGGTATCGGCCTCTTGTGGCAGGACAAAACGCGCCGCTACTGGCTGCTGGCGCTGGTCGCCCTCGCCGTGTGGATGCATCTATCCGTGAGTTGGTCGTTCATCGGGGAGGAGCGCGGATTCGCCAATGTCGCCCAGGGTGCGGCGATCCGCTTTACGTTGGTCGTGGCGTGGATTGCAGCGGTCACGTGTGCGGGGCCGCCGCCGCGTGTCGCCGCCGGAACGCTCGTTTTCGGTGCGGCGTGGACGACCTTGATCGCCATTCTACAGGTACACGCCCAATCCGATATTGGCCTCGGCGCACTGGGCGAATTCACGCTTGATCCGGCACGCAGCGGAACAAGTGTCCTTGAATCTGGCGGGGAGCGCTGGCTGCGCCCGTATGCACTGCTGCCGCACCCGAACCCGCTGGGCGGCTTGCTGCTGGTCGGCCTGTTATCCACGCTCGGATTCATCCTCTCGCGGAACCGTCGCCTACAGATTGTTGGCATCATCGCCGCCGGGTGGATTTTCTACGGCTTGCTATTGACCTTCTCGCGTTCGGCGTGGCTCGGATTCGCTGCCGGGGCGGTGATGGTCGCGCCGGTGCTGCTGCGGTTAGGCGTATTGTCGATTCGCAAGCAAGCGGGCGTCAAGAATACGGGCGTCAAAAATGACGCCCCTACAGGCAGATCGTTCGTTATCGCGCTGGGCGTGATGGCGATGGTGGGCGGGGTGTTTGCGGTCAATTACAGCCATTTGATCATCGCCCGCACCGGGGCCGGGACCGAGGGCGTGGAAGTACGCAGTTTATCCGAGCGGCTGGTGTTTACGCTGTACGGCTATCGCGCCGCGACCGAAAACCTGTGGCTGGGCGTGGGCGCGGGGAATTTCCCGTGGCGGGCGTCGTATTATCTGGTGGAAACCGATTACGATCTGCGCGGGGATAACGTGCATCATGTGTATTTATCCGCGCTGGCAGAAACGGGGCTGGTCGGGCTGGCGCTGCTAACCGTCGCGGTCGTGCTGGGGGTGGAGGGGGTGCTGAGGCGTATCAAAGCCCCCCTCACCCCAACCCCTCAACGCATCAGTGTCCACGCGATGCTCCCCCATAGACAGGGGAGAGGGGCCAGTATCAACGCAGAGCAAGACCCCCTCCCGGCCTCCCCCGGTGCCGGGGGAGGGGCAAAAGGCGAAACCACTGTCTTTAACGCCGCCCTGCTCGCCGGATTCGCCGGACTCGCCCTCGCCGGACTGTTCGACCACTACCCATGGACGCTGCTCCAGTTTCAGGCGCTGTGGTGGGCGCTGGTCGCGGTGGGTGGACGTGATTAGGGGACGCACACAACCCGAAACCCAAAGTCACCGTCATGATAAGCGGGACTGTAGTAATAGCGGACGGCGGCCCGCGCATTGTCCTGATTGTTGTACCATGAGCCGCCGCGCACAACACGCGGTGCATCAGAACGTATGTTTTCTTCATTCACCGCCTGCACCGGGTTATTGTAGTCCGTCAGACACCACTCCCACACGTTGCCCGCCATGTCGAACACGCGATAGGGCGATGTGCCGGTTCGATACTTGGTCACCGGCGTGGTTTTCCTGATGCCCGACTCTCTCGTATTGCAATGGTCTTTGTCAAACTCATCACCCCAGGGATAGACACGTCGATCCGTCCCACGTGCCCACTTCTCCCATTC
>DAOTXA010000677.1:0-7089 GCA_034435595.1 Anaerolineae bacterium
TCAATATCTCGTCGGGGATGGGGTCTATGGGGCTGAAGTTAAACGGCATGATTCCCTACAGCACCAGCAAAGCAGCCTTGAACATGGTCAGCCACCGCATGGGGCAAAACGAGAATTTTCAGGGGATTACAGTCATCGCACTTGATCCGGGCTGGGTCAAAACCGATATGGGCGGCAAAAACGCCACCTTCGACATTGACGAGGCGGTGCGCCGCAATATCAAGGTCATTGACCAACTGAATCCGTCGCAGACCGGGCGCTACTTCAATCTAAATGGCAACGAACTGCCCTGGTAGAACATCAGGGAAAAGGTCAAAGGATAAAGTCGAACGAACATTCAACCACGACGAAAGAAGTTCACGAAGAAGAAACTGGAGATGGTTTAGATTTTCTTCTTTCTTTGTGCCTTCGTGGTAAAAGGTTTTGGCAAACTTATTCATTGACGCTGTAGCACAGGCATACTCTCGTAATCTAACGATGATTAGATTAATATTGACAGCATACGACAAGGAACCACCAGGCGCGAAGAAATGCGCCTCTACTGGCAACTGAAAACTGTAGACTCATTGATCGAAAGGAACCTTAAAAACTATGGCTTACAGCATCAAGAAAGCAGCGGTCATCGGCTCTGGCACGATGGGCGGCGGGATTGCGACGCTGCTGGCAGGGGTTGGCATCCCCACCATGCTGCTCGATATCCCCGCCCGCGATACGCAGCCCGGTGACCCCGCCAAAAAGCGCAACGCCATCGTACTCAACAACATCAAAACGTTGAAGAAGATGAAGCCGCCGCAGATGTATACCGACGACGTGCTTGATCTGGTGACGACCGGCAACATTGACGACGATCTCGACAAGCTGGCGGATGCCGACTGGATTATCGAAGTTATCATCGAAAAACTCGATATCAAGCAAAGCCTGATGGCGAAGCTGGCAGAAATCGCCAAGCCGGATGCTATCATCAGCAGCAATACATCAGGATTGCCAATTCACGATATTGCCGCCGACCTCGGCCCCGATTTCCGGCGGCGTTTTATGGGCACACACTTTTTTAATCCGCCGCGCTACCTGCAACTGCTCGAAGTGATCCCGCACAGCGAAACCGACCCCGCCGCCGTCGACTTCATGGTCGAATTCGGCACCAACCGACTCGGTAAAGGCGTCGTAGTGGCGAAGGACGAGCCAAACTTCATCGGCAATCGCTTCATGTCGATGGTCGGGATGCAGGCCATGAATTATGCGATGGACAACGACTACACGGTCGAAGAAGTCGACAGCCTCACCGGTCCGTTGATCGGGCGTCCCAAGACGGCGACATTCAATCTAAACGACCTCGTCGGCTTTGACATCGCTGTGCATGTGGCGCGTAACCTGTACCCGGCAATTCCTGATGATCCGGCACGCGAAGTGCTGAATCACCCGGATGCGGCGTCGCTTGCCGATTTTATGCTCGAAAATAAGATGCTCGGACGCAAGTCCAACGGTGGTTTCTACCAGATGCGGCGCGAAGATGGCGGCAAGCAGTTATGGGCGCTCAACCTCAAAACGCGAGAATACGAACCGCCGACCAAGCCGCGCTTCGACAGTGTGGGGCAGTATCGCAAGCACGAACCACTGGGCGAACGCATTAAACTGCTGGTCAACAGCGACGACCGCGCCGGGGAGTTTTTGTGGCACCATCACGCCTTCTATCTGGCGTATGCGTCGAATCGCGTGCCGGAAATCACCGACACCATTCTAAACGTTGATAACGCGCAAAAGTGGGGCTTCGGTCACAAAATGGGACCGTTTGAAATCTGGGACGCGCTGGGCGTTGCCGATACCATCGACCGCTTCGAGGCAGATGGCTACCCGGTCGCGCAGTGGGTCAAAGACATGGTCGCGGACGGCAAAGACACGTTCTACGAGTACGAGAACGGTGTCG
The DNA here is from genome assembly GCA_034435595.1 of Anaerolineae bacterium. Taxonomy (GTDB): domain Bacteria; phylum Chloroflexota; class Anaerolineae; order Aggregatilineales; family Phototrophicaceae; genus JAVJSU01. The sequence goes on from DAOTXA010000677.1 coordinate 1,925, forward strand.
CGGTCGGTTACTATGACCTCGATAAGAAAGATTATGTGCCCTTCGAGAAAGACGAGCGCGAAATCAGTATTGCGCTGCTCAAGGCGCAGGGCAAGGAAATCGAAGGCAACAACGACGCCAGCATACTCGATTTGGGTGACGGCGTGCTGTTATGGGAATTCCATAGCAAGCAGAACAGCATCACGGGCGATCTGCTCGAAATCGGGCACAAGGCGCTGGATATGCTGAATGACCCGCAGTGGAAGGCGCTGGTGATTGGCAACGAAGGCGAGCGCTTTAGCATTGGTGCGAACCTCGACCCCTCGGTGTTGATGGAAGGTATGGAAGGCATCAACCGGATGCTGGTCGGCCTGCAAGACGTGGCACAGGCGATCAAATATGCCCCGAAACCTGTCGTCGTGGCGGCGCACAATATGGCGCTGGGTGGCGGCTGCGAATTGGTGATGTCAAGCGACTATCAGGTCGCGCATGTCGAACTTTATACCGGGCTGGTAGAAGTGGGCGTCGGACTGGTCCCGGCGGGTGGCGGATTGAAGGAACTGGTGCGCCGCGTCATTACGCCGATCAAAGAGTCGAACGTCAACAACGATATCATCCCCAAGATGCAGGATATTTTCCAGAATGTGGCGACGGCAAAGGTTAGCGCCAGCGCGTTTGACGCGAAAGAGATGGGCGTGCTTTCGCCGGATGCGCGGATCGTCATGAACCGGGCGTATCTGCTGGGTGAAGCGAAACGCTACGCGCTGGAACTCGCGCCGGGATATGTACAGCGTCAACCGGAAAAACTGTGGGCTGCCGGACGTGATGTCCATGCGGCGCTGCTGGTAGGCATCGAGGGCTTCCGCGAGGGGCACTATGCCACCGAACATGACGCCGTGATTGCACGCAAGATCGCCTATATCCTGACGGGTGGCGCGATCAGCGAACCGCAGTTCATCGATCAAGATGTGTTCCTGGCGCTGGAACGGCAGGCGTTCCTTGAACTCGTCATGCAGGAAAAGACGCAGGAACGCATCATGTACATGCTGCAAAATAACAAGCCGTTGAGAAACTAGTTGTTAGTGTGCTTCGGGCGGCAAGAATGCCGCCCCTACAGAGTGTTCGTAGGGGTCGCATTCTTGCGACCCGCCGTACAAAATCATGGATGCGTGAATTGTCGGTCTTTTGCACTTAACTAATAACTAAAAACTAAGCACTAACGACTCAATCCACTAACGTAAATTCGATTAGATAAGGTAATGAATCTTATGCGCGAAGCAGTAATCGTAGCCGCCACCCGCACCGCCGTCGGCAAGTCCAAGCGGGGCGTCACCCGCAATGTGCGCTCCGACGATATGATGGCGACCGTTATCAAAGAACTGATGAAACAGACCGATGGCAAGCTCGACCCGATGGAGATTGACGACGCCGTTATCGGCTGCGCGATGCCGGAAGGTTCACAGGGACTCAACTTCGCCCGGACGATCACGCTGCGGGCCGGGTTGCCTGTAGAAGTGCCCGGTCAGACCGTGAATCGCTTCTGCTCCAGCGGTTTGCAGACCATCGCCCTTGCTGCCAACGCCGTCATCGCCAATGAAGCCGATGTCATTATCGCAGGGGGCGCAGAGACGATGTCACTCGTTCCGATGACCGGCTTTCACATCAGCCCCAACCCGCACATGGCGGCGAACGCGCCCGAAGTCTACATGAGCATGGGCCACACTGCCGAACATGTCGCCGAGGAATTTGGGGTCAGCCGCGAGGATATGGACCAGTTCGCCTATAACAGCCATATGCGGGCGGCAGCAGCGACGGATGCGGGCAAGTTCGCCGAGGAAATCGTACCATTTGAAATCGAGGAAACAACCATCGGCCCCGACGGTCTGCCCGTAACCAACAGCTTCACCTTCGATCAGGACGAGCATCTGCGCCGCGAGACGACTGTCGAAGGGCTGGCAGGATTGCGTCCTGTATTCCGTCAGGGTGGCAAGGTCACGGCGGGCAACAGCAGCCCCCTCAGCGACGGCGCGGCAGGCGTCATCGTCATGGAAGCGGCGAAAGCGGCACAACTCGGCCTCACACCGCTGATGCGTTTCGTCGGCTTTGGCGTGGCAGGCGTCCGCCCGGAAATCATGGGCATTGGTCCGATCAAAGCAGTGCCGAAAGTACTCGGTCGCACCGGACTCAAGATGGACGATATCGACCTCGTAGAACTCAACGAGGCGTTCGCCGCGCAGTCGCTGGCGGTCATCCGCGATCTGGAAATCGACCCCGAAAAGGTCAACGTCAACGGCGGCGCGATTGCGCTGGGTCACCCGTTAGGCTGCACCGGCTCCAAACTGACCGTACAGTTGATGCACGAGATGAAACGTCGCGGCAGCAAGTATGGCATGGTGACCATGTGCATCGGCGGCGGACAGGGCGCGGCAGGCGTATTCGAGAATTTGAATTAGCATCACCGCACCAACAGCAAAGAAATCAAAAAACGGACAGTCCGCGAGGGGCTGTCCGTTTTGGTTAGTTGTGATGCGTTGAAGGTCACGCAAATTGATGGGCACATCCATTGTGGGATGCGCCCGCTCCGATTCACGCAATTACACTGCTATCTATTCCAGTTCAATCACGGGCAAACGCTGGATATCAGTGTTGACCTCAAGCAGGAACGTGGCAATCCACCCCAGAAAGCGCCCATCTGCGACTTGAACCCACTCTGCATCCTCGGTGCGACCAAGCACAGCTAGCGACGACCTTGCCGGGAACTGCGCCAGCCGCAGGGCGTCGGTGGTGGGGGCAACGCGCATATTAGCCGTATTGACGGTGAACGCGGACGGCAGATCGTCGAAGCGCACCGGGACCGGGTCAATTTGCGGCACCGGACGCGAGGCCATAGATTGTTCGAGACAATTGACCAGCACACAAACACGGTTCAACACGGGGTCATCGCCCACAACCCGGCGCGGTAGACGCGCCTCCAGTCGTTCGCCAATGACATATTCGGCGTCGATAATCGTCGTCAGAGTGCCATCGCTGCGAATTTGCGTCACTTCCCCGTCGCTAAAGCGCAGCATGATATCACCATCAAAGTTCATGACGATGGCGGCCTGTTCCGAGAGCGCATCGGCGGTTTCCAGCGCCATATACAGGTAGCGATCATTGTGGAAGGCCTGAACCCGCGTGAGCGCGTCGTTACCCTCAAACTCTGCCGTGCGTGCAGGCCAATCTGTGGGATCGGGTTCAAGCGTGCCGTCGAGTGCCAGCCACGTGAACCCACCAGGCAGATCGAGCCAGTCTTCTTCAGGGATGCCCATCAGCCACGCCAGCAAGCGCTGCGTGAAGATGAAATTACCGGGGAAACCGGGCTGGTCATCGTTGGTCGCGTTGCGCGTTTGCCCGTAGATGTTGAGGAAGAACTCACCATCGCCAATCAGGGCAATCCGCGAACCAGTCTCATAGTACGTGGTGATCGCGCCCAGCACCAGCCGCCCCTGTGCATCCGCCTCGACCTCAAAAGTGTACGGCGGATTCTCCGGGTTGAGGCGAATACGGTCCGTCTCACCGAAGGGTCGCTCGGTGATTATCAACGCGTTCGTCTCAGAAGTCCCGGTGATCCCGGCAACAGATAGGCTGCGACCACCCCAGAAGCGCAAAGGCAGATCGTAGGCCAGCAATGGTTCGGTGATGGGGTGCGGCACGAAGGGTTCAGCCTGCGCATCGGACCAACTGGTCACCACATTCGACAGTGCGGTCTGATCGAGCCAGGGTTCGATGAGCAGATTATCATCCAGGCTCAACCCGGTTTCGAGATCAAGCAGCGTGCTGATCCCACCTCTGCCAGCCTCGCCGCGCACACCATTATGCCCCGCAGGGTCAAAGGTCAACAGCAGATGCCCGCCGCGCAGCACAAACTGCCACAAATAGGTCGTCTGCGCTGGTGTCAGACCACGGCGGGGCCGCATCAGCACAACGAGTTCGATTTCGTCGGGCACGGGTTCGCTAAGGTCGATGGTGGTGACGCGCCCGCCCAGTCTCACGAATTGCTCGACCAGTCGTGTCACACCATCCGCCCCAATATCAGATGTGAGTGCAGTATCAAGATTACGCCGGTCGCCGTCAACAAAGGCAACTGAACGCACAGGATCGGGCGTGTCTTCGCCCTCCTGCGCGAGTTGCGTGCCTCCTGCGCCGAGCAAAAAGACCATGATGAAGAGCGCGGCGTAGCGTATGTTTCGCATGTCGCCTCCTAAGGCTTGCGGATTCCGAACATGGGTGATGCACTGTGACCCCGGTAAAACACCTCTCACCGGAGAATCGATGCTATCATTTACCCGTCTTCGGGAGCCTCAGCATCAGGATCAAGGGGTTCTGGCGTCGCGGTCGGCAGCGGCGTCGGCGTGAAGGTCGGCGTCGGCGTCGGACCCGGATCGTTCAGATCAAGAATCGACAGGTCGCGGTCCAGCAGCCAGGCCACGCTCCGCAGCATCAACTGCGCATTCATCGGGAAGACGAATCCGTCGCTGTACTCCGGCGCAACCGCAAACCCGTCCCCGTTGAGGAACAGTTGCGAATCACCATAGACGACCATCCGCGCACCGGTCGCGGCTTTTTCGTAAGCTGCGCCTAGCACGAGGTTGCCACGGGTCGTGTCTTCATCAATATTGTATTCGTGGTAGCCGCTACCGCGATAACGGTCGAAATCGCTTTCGCCATACATGCGGGGATTGTCGGTAAACACCAGTGGTGTCACCACGCTGTCATCAATTGCGCCATCAAACTCAATGAAGCGCGTACCGCTGAAGAAGATGCCGTTCAGGTTCGGTGGCGTGTCCTCATCTTCAGCCAGCAGTGGGACGAGATCGCCAGTGATGGGATGATCTTCGTTGACGGCACGGGTGAGGAAGGTTGTTTCCAGCAGGGGTAATTGACCGGAAAACGTAAACACAACCTCGTCGGTACGACGGTCACGTTCCTCGACTTCTACGTCAACCACTTCACCTTCAGCGACGACCACGTAATCCTGGCGCAGACGAATCCCGGCGTCGGCCCAGGTGAGTGAGAAGAAGCCGCCCTCACCCAGCGCCCCGCTAATGCGATCCCGATCATCAAAGGCGTCGGCGATGATGAGCACGCGCCCGCCGTCTTCGACGTACTTCCACAGGCGGGCGATCATATCGGCACCCAGCCCGCCA
>DAOTXA010000678.1:0-1930 GCA_034435595.1 Anaerolineae bacterium
GCATTATGGAAGACGGCACATCAGAACTGGTCATTGACGGGCTGCCCTTCGCCACTGCCATTGCCATCGATGCAGACGGTAACGGCTATGTTGCCATCAACGGGATTGCTATCCCGAATGCTGGGGCAGTCGTCTACTACGAAGGTTTGACTGGTATGGAAGGCACAGCAATGCCTGAAATGGCACCCCCCGGCCCGCCGCCTGCAACGACGGAAGAAGCCGACAGCTAGCTCACTCAATACACCGCGACCATCAACGGGGGATGCACCGGGTTCTTGCCTGTGTGCGTTCCCCTTACCGTGTGAATACATCCAGCAAAATGAGGAATTCATCATGCGAGCGCTCATCGCCTGTGTGTTATGCGCCCTGCTCACCGTCGGATGCGGTACCATCGCTCAGCCTACGCCAACAGCCACGCCCGCCCCCACCGCTGAATCCGTCGACATGGCGCTCATCCAATACGGTGTAGATACTTATCTCTACTACTATTGTGGCACCTGCCACACGCTCTCAATCGCAAACACACGCGGGACATTTGGCCCCCCACACGACAATGCAGCTATACAAGCCGCCAGGTATATCGCCAGTGACGAATACTATGGTTCTGCGACGACAGTAGCGGAGTATCTGCGAGAAAGTATTATTGACCCGAAGGCGTTCTTCACGCCCGGTTTTACCGCCAGCAACCATCAAATGCCCGCCTTCACCAACCTTTCTACAGAACAGGTTGACGCGCTGATCTATATGCTTATGTACCAGATCGCCCCACAGAATTAACGGCATATACCGGTAGCAGGCGACACAAATCGCTAAAACAGTTTCAACTGCTGGGGTGGATTATCCCCGTCACCATTTTCGTCATCCGGCGGATCGTCGTTCTGCGCGGCGTCGCCGGCAGGCGATTGGGGCGCTTCCCCTTCTGCGCGGCGACGTTTGACCTCGGCGACAATTTCCGGCAGGCGGCGGATGTCTTCCTCCATGTCGTGGCGCAGATTGGGGTTGCGCAGGGCAGCCGCCGGGTGGAACAGCGGGTAGTAGGCGCGTCCATCGGCATATTTGGGTTGCCCGTGAATACGGCTGATCTTGGCGTCGGGGAAGTAGCGTGCCATGCTGAAGCGCCCCAGCGTGGCGACGACCATCGGGTCAATCACCTCGAACTGGCGATCCAGAAAGTGTTTACACGCGATCATCTCATCAGTGGCGGGATCACGGTTATCGGGTGGGCGGTGCTTGACCACATTGGTGATAAACACCTGTTCGCGCTTGAGGCCGATCAATTCAAGCAGATAGTCCAGATATTTGCCGGATCGCCCCACGAACGGGAGTCCTTGCTTATCTTCGTTGAAGCCGGGGGCTTCTCCGATGAACAGGATATCGGCGGCGGGGTCGCCATAGCCGGGGACAGGATTGGTCGTGCCTTCGTACAGGCGACAGGCTGTACAGACAGCGATTTCATCGGCGATGACCTTCAAGCGTGCGACACGGTCGTCACTCATGCGCGAGTCCTTTCGGTGATGCGTTCGTTTATAGAGACGAGTTTGCAGCAGTTTTTGCAGCAGCGCAACACTTTTTTTGTGCAGCAAACTTTGCGGGGGGATTGGGTGCGGATTGTGTGGATATTCAGCGTAGCACAGAAGGCGAGTCAGATGTGGACGGTACGTTCCACATTTTCGCTCGTTTTTGTCCCTCACCCCCCCGGCCCCCTCTCCCACACCTCGCGTAGACACTGAGGACTGGGGAGAAGGGGAGAAAAACGTCTGTTTTGATTGCACATTCTGTCACTATACGTGATAATGCGTCGTGTTGTGGGTTGCAGGACAGGACGGCTTCGCTTTATGGCGCAAATTTTCATCTCGTATAGTCGTATTGACATCGAGTTTGTGAAAGACCTCTATCAACTGCTTGAATACATGCGACCGGATGACATCAT
>DAOTXA010000679.1:0-29007 GCA_034435595.1 Anaerolineae bacterium
TGTACGCAGTTGTCGCTGGCGTTGACGTTGGTGATCGTCACATCGGCAATAGTCCGCCCGATGTTCTCGCCAATATCGAGGCCCAGATCATAGCCAGAAACGCTCAAATCGCTGACGGTGATGCCGCTGTGGTTGCCCATCAAGCGGACGCCTGCCGTCGCGCTGCTGTTCATCTGATTGGTGCAGGCATCGGTCGAAACCAGTAGCGTCTGGTCTGGCCCTGCGCCATCCAACGTAATGTTGTTCTTGTCGATTTCGACCTGTTCATTGAACGTGCCCGCCAGCGCGAAGATGTTGTCACCATCAACGGCTTTATCCACCGCCGTCTGGATCGACATGCCGTCGCCCACGTAAAAATCGCCGGTCGCAATTTCGTTTACATAGGAATCGAGCGGCGTCGCCAGCCCAATCGCAAAGGCAATCGCATCTGCCTGCGTGATCTGGTAGAAGGTGAAGTTCTCGCCACCAGCGCGGAACGTATCGTTCATCACGGTGTACTCAAATCCGTTTACCGTCAGATTGGTAACGGGTTCCGGGCTGCCGGGGTTGTTGAAGTTCCCGCGCTGGACGTAGACCTTGTTGTCTTCGCCGAAGCTGTTCGCGCCGGTAATGGTCACATTATCCGAGCCAAGCGAGAAATAACGCCCGAAGGTATAAATGGCAAAACCACCCCATGCGTTATTGGATGTGGTCAAATTTTGCGCCACGATGTTGTTGCTGTCGGTCAGCGCAAAGCCGTTGCCGGACGGTACGTTCTTCACCGTCACATTGTCGATGGTCGCACCGTCAATGCCGTTGAGGTCAACCCCGGTGCGGCGGCTGTTATCCACCGTGACATTTTGTACCGTGATGTTGCTCAGTCGCGTGGGCGGAGCGCCCGCGATCTTGATACCGTAAGCTGCGCTGCCGGTCGGGTTACCTTCCAGCGTAAAACCCTGAAGCGTTACGTCATCCGCTGCCACGTCAATGCTGTAGTCGTTAAAGCTGCTGGCATCAATCGTGACATCAGACTCGCCCGCGCCGTTAAGCGTCAGGGCTTTGTTGATGTTCAGGCTTTCCGTGTAAGTCCCTGCCGCGACGTGAACGGTGCCGCTGGCGGATACGGTGTCGATACCCTTTTGAATCGTAGCGAGGGGATCGCCTGCGTTGCCGGTATTGCTGTCACTGCCGGTCGCCGCATCGACATAACAATCGGTGGTGCAGGTGGCCTGCGCCATCGTCGTCATCGACGGAACCAACAGCGCAGCCACGACAACGAGGAGAATCAGAACGGTGCGTAAGCCGCCTGATCTCCATCTGCTGTGGTTGCGTTGTGCGTTCATGATTGTGTGTTCTTCCTCATCTAGATAATTTGCTGTGTGTAAGATCAAGTCGTGCTGTGTGTTGCGTTGAACCGCTTATGTGTTGCCGGTGTTTGATGAAAGGCGGCGGGCCGTCAAAATGAGAACGATATAGATGGTGCGGTGAATGAAAATTAATTACCCGTTCCTCCTATGCAAGCTGTTTGTTCCCCTTCTTTCTAATATTTGTCACGGTTCCATCATTTCATAGTAACGCTGTGAACAACAGCAACATTATATTATTTCAGATATTAAATAGCATAGAATGCATACAATTCAGAAACTTTTTACGCAATTCGTAAAAATCGCAACGTTGTACCGGTTATTGCTAACCTTTATGTTACTTTTATGAAGAAAGTGAAGGGTGTGATGCTACGAGGGCGTGTGTGCGACTCTCTACCAGAATCGAAGGACTTCATTGGCTGGTCGTTTTATGTTATCCAATCAGATGTGAGTACACGTATTATGATGAGGACTTTCGTTTTCTATCGCACTGGCACGAAGAATCGCGCCCATGTGATAGAAAGTTCTGATAATGGACAATCGCCACTTTATCCGGTAGCGGTGACCTTTTAACGATGGAAAAGTTGAATGCCTGTTGAGGGGTTGGGGAGGGCGTTTATCGGCGAAGGCAAAACCCAGCATAAATACGAGATAAGCGCCTGATTGGTATCTCGTTACAAGCAAACTATACCAACATGTATAAATATAACAATAATTTAGTATATGTAGAATATAATTTTGTAGGGGGAGCCTGTTTGAATATGAGAATTGACTCATTTTCCGTTTGCACAAATCTTATACAGGTGTTATCATTCGGTTAGTCAAAACAACTTAGTAGCATTCTTAAGAGATCGCTGCTGAAGTTGCTAAAAAATAGAAGCATAGCAGCGAATTGTTCGCACAATATGTTTTATCGTAAAATCTTATCTCTACTCCATTTGCACTGTAATTTCCTGATTCTTCCACTGTAACCCCTCTGACGTATGAGCATGAACCCGGAAATCTTTAGGGGGATCACCGGGCACGCACCAACTTACCGTATGTAACCCTATATTCAAGTCTGGCAACATGACACAACGTCATGCTTTAGGGTTCTATCGAACCTGCGGCCCTGGTGACTCGTCGGCGCGTCTTTGCGCCACAGCCTACCGGGCATGGGCATACATTTAGATGGTGAGGGGACCTATGCACCAAGAGGAATCGGTACAGTCAAACTTCAATAGAGTCCAATTGGGGGCCTTGATCGTCGGCATCTTCGGGGCATTTGCGGGCGTCATCGGCCTTTCTCAAGACTCAGACCACTTCTTCCACATCTATCTTGTTGGCTTTGTCTTTTGGCTCGAACTCAGCCTCGGTTGCCTCGCCCTGCTCATGATCCCGAATCTGGCTCCTGCCCGTTGGAGCCTGTCGATTGAGCGTGTGGCTGCCGCCGGAGCACGCACTCTACCTTTAATGGCAGTGTTGTTCGTGCCGCTGCTGTTCGGCCTGGAGCAATTGTTCCCGTGGTACGAAGAAGCTACCGCCGGGGTCGCCGCCGGTGATCTCGACAACTTCGGTTTGTATCTGGCACCGGCATTCTTCATCTTCCGTGCGGTGCTCTATTTCGTGATCTGGATCGGCCTCGCGATTATGCTCACACGTATCTCCTACTCCCGTGATAATGACGACAGCCGGGACCTTGTTCGTCAGGGGCATTTGTGGAGCATCATCGGCGGCATTCTGTTCTTCATCACCGCGACTTTCGCTGCATTTGACTGGTCAATGGCGATGGAAGAAGAATGGTTCTCCAGCATTTATGGCTGGCTGGCAATCAGCCGTCAGGCACTTGGCGCATTGTCACTCGCCATCATCGTAATGACGCTGGTCTGGCGCTTCGCCCCGTTCGAGCGCGTTATGAAGAAACGGGTCATCGCCGACCTCGGCGCGATCTACACCGGCTCGCTGGTCGGCTGGGCATATCTGGCCTTTACCCAGTACATCGTCATCTGGTCCGGCAACGTGTCTAGCAAGACGATCTGGTATGCCGAGCGCACTTCGGGTAGCTGGGAAAGTCTGGCGATCTTCATTGTGCTGATCCACGGCCTCGTGTTCATCGGCCTAATTATCCCCGGCCTCAAGCGCAACTGGCCCGTCCTCGCCGGGTTCGCGGCAGTCCTCATCTTCATGCGCCTCATCGACATCTACTGGACGGTTATGCCGACCTTCCGTAATGAACTGGTGCTGGAATGGTGGGATGTCGTCCTTGTGTTGGGCATGGGTGGCTTATGGATCGCGGCGTTCGTCTTTTCACTGAAGTCGCAAAGCCTGTTGCCGCTTAACCGGGAAAGTCTCGTCATCGAAGAAGAGGACGGGGAGAGCTATGAAGTCGCACATTAACCCGTCTGGCGCAGTCAACCGCCGTTACCATTCACTGGCTACCGCATAGGGTGAGGGAAACAAGAGATGCAGCAAATTTTTAGACCATACGCCAACACAATCGCCCGACTGAGTGTCGTACTCGGTGGATTGATGACTGTGCTACTGCTTTACTTCGTGCTGGCGCTGGGAGCTTCGCCCTATACCTACGGTGTTGGATCTGCCGTCGGTGTCGCGGTCGATCAACCTGTGCGCTTTAGCCACGAACTGCACGGCGGCCAACTTAACATCAGTTGCAATTACTGCCATACCTCCGTCGATCAGGCCGCATATGCCGGCATCCCCGGCACGCACACCTGCATGAGCTGTCACTCGCAAATTGCGACCTACAGCGAACTGCTGCAACCGGTGCGCGATAGCTACGAAAACAATATTCCGCTGGCCTGGAACCCGGTGCACAACCTGGCAGACCATGTGTACTTCAATCACAGCATTCATGTGACCAAGGGCGTCGCCTGTGAGACCTGTCACGGACGTGTCGATCAAATGCCGCTGGTGTGGCAGGCTGAAACGATGACAATGGGCTGGTGCCTGGATTGCCATCGCGGGCCGGAAAAATACCTCCGCCCCCTTAGTGAAGTCTACACCTTCGGCTATGAAGAACCGGAAAACCAACTTGAGGTGGGGCTGGCACTCGTCGAAGAGTACGGCATCGTCTCTGATCGCTTGGAAAACTGCGCGATTTGTCATCGGTAGAGAGGACCCTATTCTATGTCAGAGAAAACCGTGAACGACCCGAATCTGATTGCCCTCGACGAGAGCAGCCTCAAAGAAATTCACGATGCGCTGATCGAGCGTGACAAGATTCGTGAGGCGGCGGTTCTGCGACAGGGTGGCATGGACCGGCGCACGTTCCTCAAGCTCATGGGGTCTTCGCTGGCCCTCACCGGTGTCGCTGCGATGACCGGCTGTGTCGCAACATCGCCGCCCGAAGGCCAGATCATCCCGTATGTGGAAGTGCCAGAGGAGATTATCCCCGGCAAACCACTGTTCTTCGCCACGTCAGCCGTCCTCGGCGGTATGGCAACCGGCGTATTGCTAGAAACGCATCAGGGCCGTCCTACCCGCATCGAAGGCAATCCGAAGCATCCGGCCTCGCTGGGCGCGTCGGACATTAAAACGCAGGCATCCATCCTCGAACTCTACAACCCGGATCGCTCAATTTACGTCCGCAACGACGGCGCGATCCGTAGCTGGGACGAGTTCATGGCAGCGGTTGAAACCGCTAACGTGTTCGCCGATGGCGGCGCGGGGATGCGCATCCTCACCGAAACCGTCACTTCACCCGCTCTTGCCGCGCAAATCAACGATCTGCTCGAACAAAATCCGGGCGCGAAGTGGTATCAATACGAACCCGTCGCCGCAGATAACCTCGTTGCTGGCGCAGAAATGGCCTTCGGCGAAGCGGTCAACACCGTTCTAAACTTCGAAGCCGCACAAATCGTCCTTGCGATTGATGGTGACTTCCTTGAAAACCTGGCGTATGCCCGTGGCTTTATGGCGCAGCGCAAGGTGCGCGAAGGCGCTACCACCATGAACCGCCTTTACGCCGTCGAAAGCACACCGGGTAACATCGGCACAGTCGCCGATCATCGTCTGGCGCTGCGACCGAGCGACATCGAAAACTTCGTGCGTGCCCTCGCGGTCGCCCTTGGTGTCGCTGGCGTTGCAGAACCCGTCGGCACACCGTGGGATACGGTCTGGTTTGACGCGGTCGTCTCTGATCTCGAAGCCAATCCCGGCGCGAGTATCGTTACCGCCGGCATGGGGATGTCGCCCGCAGTGCAGGCACTCGTCCACGCCATCAATGACGCGCTCGGCAACGCCGGGACAACCATCATTTACGGGCCGCCAGTACAGGCGAACCCGGTGGTGCAGGCCACACAAATCGAAGAACTCGCTACGGAAATGCGCGACGGTGAGGTCTCTGCCCTGTTGATCCTCGGCGGTAACCCGGCCTACAACGCCCCCGCCAACATCGGCTTTGCAGATGCGCTGGCACTCGTACCGTTTAGTGCGCACCTTTCCTTATATGTAGACGAAACCTCAGAACTGGCGACCTGGCATCTGCCGCAGACGCATTTCGTCGAAGCATGGGGCGATGCCCTCGCTTTTGACGGTACGCCAAGCATCGTGCAGCCGCCCATCGGCGCACTGTACGAAGACGTTCGCTCTGCTCATGCGGTGCTGGCAATGCTGCTCGGCGACGAGCGCAGCGGCTACGACATCGTGCGCGAATACTGGCAATCAGAATATTCCGGTGGCGACTTTGAAGCGTTCTGGCGCAAGTCACTGCATGATGGTGTCGTAGATATGACGCCCGATCCGGTTCAGCCCGCGCTGGATTCTGGCCTCGGCGCGGCAATTGAAGCGGCAGGCACACCGGCCCCCTTCGGCCTGGAAATCGTGTTCCGCCCCGACCCGGCGCTTTTCGACGGTCGCTTCGCCTCAAATACCTGGTTGCAGGAACTCCCGCATCCGATCTCAAAAATCAGTTGGGATACGGCAGCGTACCTCAGCCCGGTCACGGCAGAAGAACTCGGCGTCGAAAACAACGATCTGGTCGATATCCTCTACGAGAACAATGTCCTCCAAATCCCGGTCTGGGTCATGCCCGGTCACGCCGATAACACCGTCACGGTCTACCTCGGCTACGGGCGCGGCAACTGTTCTGAACTGGAAGAAGACCTCAACTTTAGCGCTTATGCCATTCGCACAAGTGCCGCACAGTGGACGGGCAGCGGCGCGAATATCGAGGCCGCCAGTGGCAACTACGAAATCGTCACCATTCGCGGTGAAATGGACATCTCTGAAGGCGATGTTGAACCCATCCACTTCGGATTCCTCAACGAGTATCTGCAAGACCCGAAATCGGTACACGGCAAAGAAGCCAAAACGATTTCGCTGCTGGAACCTTACGAATACGACAGTTACGCATGGGGCATGTCCATTGATCTGACCTCGTGCATCGGCTGCAACGCCTGCATGATCGCGTGTCAGGTAGAGAACAACATCCCCAACGTCGGCAAAGAGGGCATCAAGCAGCAGCGCGAGATGTACTGGATTCGCGTAGATCGTTACTACGTCGAGGATACGGACGAAACACTGCGCACGCACCACCAACCTGTGCCGTGTATGCAGTGCGAAAACGCCCCCTGCGAGCAGGTCTGCCCGGTCCACGCGACCGTTCATGGTGCAGAGGGCCTCAACCAGATGATCTACAACCGCTGCGTCGGCACGCGCTACTGCGCCGCCAACTGCCCCTACTCGGTGCGCCGCTTCAACTTCTTTGACTATGTCGATGACGCACCGATCATGGAAGAGTGGCGCAACCCCAACGTCTCGGTCAGACCCGAAGGCGTCATGGAAAAATGCACTTACTGCGTGCAGCGCATCAACGCCGCCCGCATTGAGGCACGCAAGGAAAACCGTCTCATCCGCGACGGTGAAGTTATCCCGGCTTGTGGTGCGGCTTGCCCCACCGAAGCCATCATTATGGGTGACTTGAACGATGCGAATTCGAAGGTTTCGATGGTCAAGGCCGAAGAACTTGATTACGGGCTGCTGGCAAAACTTAACACGCAGCCGCGTACCACATATCTGGCGGCCCTCAGCAATCCCAACGAAGCCTTACGTCGGGCCACGAGCGAGGAATAGGGAAATATGAGTATAGAGGCATATCAATCAGGGGATAGTTCCTTAGAACCGGCAGGCCGGTCACCGTGGAAGACGCTCGGCAATGTGACCGACGCAGTGACCCGCGTCATCTTCTCCGGCACACCGCTCTGGTGGTGGATCGGCTTCGGTATTTCATCGTTGTTGATGCTGGTATTCATGTTTACGCTGGCTTCGGTCGCCATTCGTGGCGTCGGGCTGTGGGGCATCAAAGTCCCGGTTGTCTGGGGTATGGCAATTGTCAACCTCATCTTCTGGATCGGCATCGGTCACGCGGGGACGTTTATCTCAGCCTTTCTGCTGCTGATGCGCTCGCGCTGGCGTTCACCCTTCAGCCGCTTCGCCGAAGCCATGACGCTGTTCGCACTGGCTGTCGCCAGTATGTTCCCGCTGTTCCATCTCGGTCGCGTAGAGCATTTCTACTGGCTGGCCCCATATCCCAACAGCATGATCCTGAACCCGCAGTTCCGCAGCCCGTTGATCTGGGACTTCTTCGCCATCTCGACCTACGGTCTGGTGTCCTTGCTGTTCTGGTATATCGACCTGCTGCCCGATATCGCCGCAGCGCGTGACAAAGCCAAAAGCCGCTTCGTCAAGTTCCTGTATGGCATTCCGGCGATGGGCTGGCGTGGCGATTCCAAGCACTGGTCTGGCCTGCACAAGGTCAGCTTCCTGCTGGCAGCGCTGGCGGCTCCGCTGGTCATTTCCGTTCATAGTATCGTCGGCCTCGACTTTGCCATCGGCAACCTGCCCGGCTGGCATCATACGATCTTCCCACCCTTCTTCGTTGCCGGTGCAGTTTACTCCGGTTTCGCAATGGTGCTGATCTTCGGTGTCATCCTGCGCAGTGGCTTCGGGATGCAAAAACTCATTCGGCTAGAACATCTCGACAACGCCGCCAAAGTCATGTTGCTAACCGGGCTGCTGGTCACCTACGGCTACATGGTAGAGACCTTCGGTGCCTGGTACAAAGGCGACATCGACGAAGTGAGATTGGTGCTAGAACGCACCTTCGGTCATTACTCCCCGGCCTTCTGGGGCATGATCATCTTCAACGGCGTCATTATTCAGGCCTTCTGGTTCAAGCGCGTGCGCCGCAACCCGAACGCGCTGGTGATCGTCTCAATCTGCGTGCTCATCGGTATGTGGCTTGAACGCTTCATTATCGTCCCCGTTAGCCTGTCCTACCCGTTCATGGAAAACATGTCCGGCCTGTTTGACCTGAACATCTGGGACATCATCACCGTCATCTCGCCCTTTGGCCTGTTCTTGACCCTGATGTTCCTGTTTATCCGCTTCGTGCCGGTGCTGCCTATCGCCGAATATCAGGCGATGGAGCTTGAGCAAGATTACTCAGAGCCGGTAGAGCCGGTTGGCGAACAAGCGTAGGGGCTTGAGGAGGATAAGAATGAGCGCAGACAAGAATTGTATGCACGGTATAGCCGCTGAATTTGACGACGCCGAAGGCATCCTGAATGCCGCACGCGCCGCCAAAGCCGCAGGCTACAAAGATATCAAAGCCTATACGCCGCTGTATGTTGAAGGCTTGAACGAGATCATCGACGACAGCCCGAACATTTTCCCCTGGCTCGTGGTCGGTGGGTTGTTCGCCGGGGCGGTATTTGGCATGGCATTCCAATACTTCGCATCGGTAGAAGGTTATCCAATTAACGTCGGCGGACGCCCGCTGTTTAGCTGGCCCGCGTTTATCCCGGTCAGCTTTGAACTGGCAATTTTGTTCGCGGCGCTGGCCCTGGTCGGCGGGTACTTTGTCCGCATCGGCCTGCCGCTGCCCTACCATCCCATCTTCAACACGCCAAATATCGAACTGGCGTCGCGCAGCCGCTTCTTCCTGTGTATCGAAACGCGTGATAAGCAGTTCCATCTGCAAAATACTCGCGCCTTTCTTGAGGGCCTCGAACCGTTAAACGTAAGTGAGGTGCAATGTTGACCAAACAAGGGCAACGCAGAGTGACCATGCTCCGCCTGTTGCTGCTCACTGTGATCGCGCTACTGGTCGCGGCTGGGTGCAGCAATATGGAAGATCAGGCCAAACTCGATGAACCGTATCAGGAAAGTGAAGTCTTCGGGACTGCCGCACGCGATATTTTGCCGGAAGCTGTTCCGGTCGGGTTCGAACGTGCCGATGAAGCCTACAGCTTTGGCACTGAAAACGGGGAACTGGTCAATCAGATACCTGTTGATGTGACAGCAGACATGCTGGCGACCGGGCAGGCACGCTATAACCAATTCTGCTCGCCGTGTCATGGCATGGACGGATCGGGTGAGGGCGTCATCGCGCTCGAAGGATACCCGCAGCCCGCCAGCTATCACACAGATCGCCTGCGCAATGCGCCGGATGGCGTCTTCTTCCAGGCAATCACCAACGGCGTCGGCACGATGTTCAGCTATGCCGGGCGTGTCAACGTTGATGATCGCTGGGCCATCGTCGCTTACATCCGGGCGCTGCAACTTAGCCAGCACGCGACGCTCGAAGACTTGCCCGCTGCTGTGCAAGCCGAACTCTTAGAGTTGGAATAGGGGCATCGTCATGGCGACTTTCCAAAACGAAACTTTTGCAAACAAAAATATCGTGGTGGACGGCAACGTCTACACCGCTTGCACGTTTTCCAACTGTGCGCTGATCTATAAAGGCGGTGACCTGCCGACCTTTGACCGCTGCAAGTTTAGCAGCACCGGACTCCAGTTGGATGACGCCGCGCAAGATACGCTCGACTACCTGAGCACACTCAGCGCGGCAGGCCTATTTACCAATGTCGATGGCGTCGTCGCCGGGGTCAAAAGCGGTGAACTGCCGATTTCCAGCCGCCCGGTACCCTGTGATGCACGCGATACCGGCACCAACTATGGTCAGCTAGGGATATGGGTCGCCGCAAGTGCGGTGGTCATCCTGCTGCTGATCGCAGGCATCTGGTACGGCTATATCTACCATCCGAGCGAAGTCGTACTCGGCGGCGAAGATCAACGCCCGCTAGAAGCCGAGCTTCCGCTCGATGTCATGCCCGTACTGCCAGATAATCTGGCGGTGGCCTACGACGATCATGTGGCAGGCCAAACGGATACCCTGAGCGCCTATAGCTGGATGGATGAGGATCAAGGCATCGCGCAGATTCCCATCGATGAAGCGATGAGCATCATCGCCGAAGAAGGCTTGCCACAGTGGTCCGCAACGGGCGGCTAAGGAGAACACGCAATCATGCAACGTGTCGAGAACAAAATCTTTCAAAACGAACGAGTGATGGTAGACGGCAAGCAGTTTGTAAACTGTGATTTCGTCGGTGCCAGCCTCGTATACAGCGGCGGGACAATTCCCGCATTTGAGCAATGCCAGTTTTCTGGGGTCTCTCTGCAATTTGGAGATGCCGCTGCCAATACGCTGCGATTCCTGAGCGGGATACGCGCAGGCGGTTTTACGCCTGCGGTTGACCGAATACTCGAAAAGGTTCGCAAGTAGTACGATTTTGGCAGCCGTCTGTCGTGCAGGGAGATCTAGCAAGTATCGGTTCCTGTGCGCGGCGTCTCCGCAAGGCAGTTTAGGTTGTTTGAACGTCATCTCGGTTCTATTTAAGGAGGTTCATCTAATGGCCGAACAAGATGTTGTTGTGGTAACGGAAGAAAATCGTGAAGTCGTCGTCGTTGATAACGATCTGGTCCCGGATAAGTGGAAGGGCCTGTTCAACAACGAAGAGTGGCTGATGCACGATATCGTCGTAAAAGCTACCTACGGGTTCATGTTCATCGCCATCATCGCGCATACGCTCGTGTGGCTGTGGCAACCCTGGCTCCCCGGCGTTTCCGGCTAATCTACCATACGGGCCTGGTGGATCATCATCAGGCAACACCCTTTTACATACAACCGGCGTGCAAAATTTATTGCACGCGACACACCATCAGATTGAACTTTGACGCAACCGTATATTGATACGGATGCAAATGTCACTAGCTACAGGGAAATCAATATGGACCCGAAAAAAGAACGTCCCATCGAATTTCGCACCACTCTGGTTCTCTACATCTTGCTAGGCGTCGGTGTTGGGCTGACAATTCACTTCATCCTCTTGAGCACCGAAGCCTTCAACTGGTTCCAGCTTGCTGCCGGTTAGGCCGTGTTGAAGGCGGTGGTTTTGCTGCCGCCCTCAACCATAATGGAGAGCACGTTCGTCCTGGCTCTCCACAGGATTGCGAGAGGATCAGGGAATGACGCAAATTTGTCCTGATCCTCACCAATCACCATTTTGAGTACCAGAACCCCTTCTGCGGTTTATGTGACGCATAGCTTCTGCCCGGGGGCACTGATTAGAAAGTGAGAGCGTAATGCGCTATACAATTTCGGAAGAGTCAATTCTTGCCGGCAAATCCAATGAGCAAGGGCAAGAGCCAGCGATTAAGCGGGTTCTGGATGGCAAGCCAACAACCTTCCTTGATATGGAACGGGAATACAAAAAACCCGGCGGCACTGTGATGCACGCCCTCTTCGGCGCGGACCCCTTCGATTTCTGGGTCGGGCGCTTCTACGTCGGCACATTTGGCATCATGTCGCTAATCGGCATCTTTTTTGGTGTGCTATTTTACTTTTACCAGATGCTGATTGTTGAGGGGACGGGCAACCTGCTCGCCGCTCGCATCGACCCGCCTGCGATTAGCGCTGGTTTGCGCCTCGTCGGGGCCAACGAACCCGGCTTTTTCTGGCAGTTAATTATGTTCTCCGCCACGATTGCCTTCCTCGGTTGGGCGCTCCGACAGGTCGATATTTCACGCAAATTGGGGATGAGCTACGAGGTCCCAATTGCCTATTTTGCAGTCGTGACCTCATGGATCACTCTGCAATGGCTGCGCCCGATTGCGATGGGCGCATGGGGCAACGGCTTTGCACTGGGCATCACCCACCATCTCGACTGGGTGTCGAACATTGGCTACCAGTACTATAACTTCTTCTTCAACCCCTTCCACGCCATCGGCATTACGCTGCTTTTCGCCTCAACACTTATTCTGGCGATGCATGGTTCGATCATCCTCAGCGCATCCAAGCGGCCTTACATCCGCGAAGGCAACGAGGACGGCTTCTGGCGTAACCTGCTGGGCTACAGTATTGGTGAAATCGGCATCCATCGCCTCGCCTTTTGGGTTGCAGTCGCCTCTGTGCTGTTCTCAAATCTGTGCATTTTCCTCTCTGGCACCCTCGTCAACGACTGGAACGAATTCTGGGCCTTCTGGGATGCACTGCCAATCTGGGAAAGCGCCGCATTTAGCGCCGCAGGTGCAGTTGGTATCGTCGTGTGGCGCGGTCGCCGTCGCGGTATGCCCGTTGACCCTGAAGAATACGAATACGGTCACGATGGCCTAGAAGGAACCTTCATCAAGAAGCCCATTCATGTCGAGTTCATGAAGAAGCTCTTCGGAGAAGGACAGGTTGGCCCGGTTTACCTCGGTTTCTGGGGGGTACTGGCAGTTACTTCTGGTGCGTTGTGCTCGTTCATCATTCTTGAACATTACATGTGGACGGTAGGCTACAATCCAATTTTGTTCCTGCGTGAGTTCTTTAACCTGACGTTGGACCCGCCCAGCTTCGAACACGGCCTCAGTATTCCTGACTGGCACACCGAAAACGGCGCCTGGGTAATTGCTACCGGCTTCCTGCATGTGGCGGTGCTGGCGTGGCTGGCCCGCATCTGGGTCCGCGCACGCAAGGCAGGGCTAAGTCCGCACCTGTTCTGGTCCTATGTCTCGGCACTGTCGCTCTATTTCGTGATTTACCTGATCCGCCCCATCATCCTGGGCAACTGGGCACAGGCTCCCGGTCAGGGATTCCGCGCCATCCTCGAATGGACGAACAATCTCAGCATCATGTACGGAAACTTCTATTACAATCCGTTCCACATGCTGTCGATCTTCTTCCTGCTGGGGTCTACCTTGCTGCTGGCGATGCATGGCGCGACCATCGTCGCTACGGCTAAATGGGGTTCGCACAAAGAAGTCGAAGAGATGATGGCAGAGGGACCGGGCACCCAACGCGCACAACTCTTCTGGCGCTGGTGCATGGGCTTCCAGGCGACCTCGCGTTCCATTCATGTGTGGGCCTGGTGGTTTGCCGCTTTGACCGCGATCACAGGCGCGATTGGTGTGTTGCTTTCCGGCACGCTGGTCATGGACTGGTTCCAGCTTGCCGTTGACGGGAATTTTATCGCGCCGAATCCCGATGGTGTTCCATTCACACCGCCGGTACCTTAGCGGCTGCGATCAAGGGGAGGAAAGAGTATGGGTATGTTTGAGAATGCATCCGGTGGCAAGCAGGGCCTGTTTTGGTTCGTCTTTCTCTTTGTGGCGATCAATCTGGTCGGCTTAAGCTATCTGGTCATTACCTTCATCTGGGGCACGGTGCAAGACGACGATATCGTGGTAGACGATGCAATCTCCGCGATTTACGTCAACTATATCACCAACCCGGATGACTACATCAGTTCAGAGTCATATATCGCTATGGCAGAGTACCAGCAACAGTTCCCTGAAACACAAAACGTACAGGTGCTGCAAAGCCTGGATACAGTCGAAATCATCGGCTACATGATCAACCATCTTAGTGGCGGCATGGGTGTCGACTGCACCTACTGCCACTCGCTGGCGAATTTCGCCGCTGATGAATGGGATGACCCCGTAGCCATGGAGAACAAAAATCTCGCCCGTCAGCATTTGCTGATGACGCAGGACCTGAACCGGGATTGGCTCGCCAACCTTGGCGATGTCAGCGAGTTAAAACAACCGTCCGGCGCACAGATTACCTGTGCCATCTGCCATAACGGAGAACCGGCCCCGCAAATCTGGGCAGGCGTCCCCGACTATGAGGACGAAATGCTGCGCCTGATGACCGAACCAGTTACTGTTGAAAACGAAGACGTGCTGAACGTCAATGCACGCAGTGACATCTCGCTGGAAACCGTCCAGTACAATCAGAACGTCATGTACCACATGAACACCAGCATGAATGTTGGCTGCACACACTGCCACAATTCGCGCTACTTCCCCAGTTGGGAAGTACCCGCGAAGTACTACTCCGTACATATGGTCCAAATGACGCAGGACATCTACGCCGAATACGGCGAGACACTCGGCGGTCAAACGCCGTCCTGTCACCTGTGCCATCAGGGTGCTGTCATCCCACCGGGTTCTGCCCGCTCTGTCGATGTTCTGCCTGCCGATCTGGTACCGGTCCCGTAAAGGGTCACCCGACCCCTTACAGTCGTTTGACTATAAGGGGTCGGCGCTGCGTGACGTATCGGTCTTCTTGCTCACTTAAACCGGAACGATTGTTATGGACCAACCGTTGAAGAATGACGCTCTAACTCGTCCGCCGGTACTCGTGCGGTCGTTAACGCTGATGAAGCCAATCACATGGTTCGCCCCCGTGTGGGCGTTCTTGTGCGGCGCAATTGCCAGCGGGGGCACAAGCCTCGCTGCTGGCGACATCGCCCGTGTTGTTCTCGGCATCATTTTCGCCGGACCGATCATGTGCGGGTTGTCGCAGGTCATCAACGATTACTTCGACCGCGAAGTCGATGCCATAAACGAGCCAGATCGTCTAATTCCTTCAGGGATGGTGTCGATTCAACAGGTCATGCTGACAATCGTCGCGCTGGCAGTTGCCGCCGTGGTGATCGCCGCCCTGCTCGGTCGCGGCGTGCTGCTGCTGACCGGCTTCGGCATGTTGACCTCCGTCGCCTACAGCGCCCCGCCCATCCGGGCCAAACGCAACGGTTGGTACGGCAACACGCTCGTTGCCATCTCCTACGAGGGCTTTGCATGGCTCGCCGGACATCTGGCCTTCGCTGCATTGACCCCCGGTAGTCTGCTGGCAGCAGTGCTATATTCGTTTGCCACACACGGCATCATGAGCATCAACGACTACAAAAGCATTGACGGTGATAAAGAAGTCGGCATTCAAACGCTTCCCGTACTGTACGGGCCGCAGCGCACCGCATGGATGATCGTCTTTACCATGAACGTCGCGCAAATCGGCGTGCTCACCGCCTTCGTCGTCTGGCAACACTGGATCATCGTCGCCGCGCTGACCTTCGTCTTCATCGTGCAAGTGCCGATGCAGCGCTTCTTCCTTAAAGACCCGATGGAAAACTACCTCAAGTTCAGCGCGATTGGCGTTAGCCTGTTCGTGTGGGGAATGCTCATCACGGCAATTGGTCTGCGGGGGCTGCTCTAATGACGATCAAACCTGTTCTCGTCGTCGGCGCATCTGTTGGCGGCGCGACCACAGCCAATACCCTTGCACAGGCCGGGATTCCCGTCGTCATGCTAGAGCGCGACCTCAACTGGGTCAAACCCTGTGGCGGCGCATTGCCCCCGGTCGCCTTCGATGAATTCGATATTCCCGAATCGCTGATCTCGCGCAAGGTCCACAATGCAGAAATTCACTCGCCGTCCGAGCGCGTCACCAATATCGAGGTCGTTGGCCTCGAAGATCGCCCGGATAGCTATGTAGCGATGGTCACCCGCGAGGAGTTCGACCCCTGGCTGCGTCGTCGTGCAGTCGATAACGGCGCACAGTTGATCGAGGGCACGCTCAAAAACCTGGAGTTCACCGCCGGTGGTGTCCTCGCCACCTATACGCCAAAAGACCAGCGCAAGCCCGTTACGCTTGAAGCATCCGTCGTTGTCGGTGCCGATGGCGCGTATTCCACGACCGCGAAATTGCTCGACCTGCCCAGGATTCCGCTGTGCGTGGCGATACAGGAGCGCGTTCGTCTGCCAGAAGCGCAAATGCGCCGCTGGGACGATGCCGCCGCCCTCTATCTGGGCCGCGACGTAAGCCCTGATCTGTATGCCTGGGTGTTCCCCAAGTCAGATCATGTGGCGGTCGGCTGCGGCGCAGGACCGGGCAAAACCCGTGAGATGCGCCAGCTACTCGCCAACCTCAAAGAGCGCGTCGCCGAGGATCTCATCGGTGGCGAAACCTTCATGCACGAAGCCCACGCGCTGCCCATCCACCCGCGCAAGCGCATGGCCTTCGACCGCGCCATGCTCGTTGGTGATGCCGCCGGGTTGGTCGTCGGGACATCGGGCGAAGGCATTTACTGGGCCATGAAAAGCGGTAAAAACGCCGCCCTGACGCTCGCCGAAGTGCTGCCAGATACGTCTGAAGAGGCGTTGCGGCGCTATGAGCGCCAGTGGTGGAAAGAGTACGGGACCATGTATCGCTTCCTGCGTTGGTTGCAACGCTGGGGATATGGCAACCCCCGCCAGATGGAAGTATTCACTGACATGTGCCGCAACCGTGACGTGCAAACGCTCACGTTTGAATCATACATGTTCAAAGAGATGACCCCCGTCCCGTGGTTGGCGCAGATGCGCATGACCGGCGATATCCTTGCCTCGCAGATTCGCCACTATATACCCGGACGTTCCGCCAGTGATGCCGCCATCAGGAGCACCGTGCAAGGATGACGCTTTCGATGCTGTTGCTGCCCATTGTCTACACGATCTTCATCTGGTGGTTTACCACCGGGTCGATCATGGTCGTGTATAACCGCGCCCGCTGGATGACGCGCCTGTTCTTCGCCATATATACGGCGATTGCGGCGCTGGCCTTCGCCGGGTTGCTGTTGACGCGAGACATCAACGACACCGCCGCCGTCTATGTCGCGGTGACCTGTGGCATATTGATCTGGGGCTGGCATGTGACGGCCTACTATCTGGGCTTTGTGACCGGGCCACGCTCTGCGCGGGAATCGCTGGCAGCTATGAACGACACACAAAACCTGACGCTAAAGGACCGCTTCGCGCTGGCTTTCGTCAGTAGCCTGCACCACGAAGTGCTGGCTGTCGTGACTGGAATCGTGATTGCACTGCTCACAAACGGGCACATCAACCGCTGGGGCCTGTGGATTTATCTGGCGTTGTGGATCATGCACGGTAGCTCTCGCCTGAACATCTTTCTCGGCGTGCGCAACTTCAGCGTTGACCTGCTGCCGCGCAACTTTCGCTATTTGCGGCATGTGGTCAGCCGCCGCGATTTTAATGAATTCTTCCCGGTGTCAGTCCTGATCGCATCTGTTGTCATGCTGACCCTGATCTTTCAGATCATAACGCCCGATACCTCACCGCTGTACCTCACCGGGGCAATTATGGTGGCGACCATGCTGTTCCTCGGCATTCTGGAACACGGCCTGCTGATGCTACCGCCTTCGCTGCAACTGTGGAACAACAAAGCGCAGGCCGCCCATTCCGCGCAGGTCGAACAACCGAAACTCGGTCGTGCACCGCAGTACGAAACGGGGGAATGATGGCGCAAACACTCAGTGTAGCATCCATTGCAGATCACAAAGACAAAGTGACCTATCGTCTGATGCGCGAATACGGTCAACTGTTCGTGGACGAATGGCGTCCGCGCAAGCCATCGGGCGCACCACCTGTCTTACTGATCCATGGTTGGGGCGGAACCGGAACCTACTGGAAGCAAACAGCGCGGGCACTATCCGAGACGGTGCGCGTTATTGTGCCCGATTTACCGGGGACTGGGCGCTCTCAGCCCACAAAACCGGCGCGGGATATGTACGATCAGGTGGATACACTGATTGACCTGCTGGACTACTTTGACCTGGATCGTGTGCAGGTGGTCGGTCACTCAATGGGGGGCGCGATGACTGTCCTGCTGGCAGACCAATGCGCCAATCGTATAGACCGCATCGTGCTTGCCTCGCTGACCTTCTTTAAGACAGAGCAGCAAAAGGCCGTCTATCGCAAGGTCATGTCTGGCTTCCGCATTGCGCTGCGAATGCGTGCCGGGTGGATGGCGTCAATTCCCGGTGGGACGCACATGATGGCGCAGCACTATTTTCACCGCGTGCCAAAGGGTAATCCATTGTTGAAGCGAGGGCTGCTCGACTTCCTCGAACTGGATGCCGCTACCGCTACCCGTTGTGCCGATGATGCCGCCGACGACACGATTCCACAGGCCGGGGCGCGGCTGCACATGCCGGTGATGCTCATCGCCCCGCGTCAGGATGCGATGATGCCTATGGAAAACGTCGATTTTACCGCCGATGTCATTCCCAACTGTGAAGTACGGTGGATCGAGGAATGCGGGCATATACCGATGATTGAAAAAACCGACGAGTTTCTGTCGATTTTGAGCGGCTTTTTACATTTATAGCGTGATCAATACGCGGGGAGCCGCGTTGCACCGTTCCACCGAGAACAAGATGGTGAAGCAACCCGGAAAGGGGATACGAAATGGATTTTAACCAGGAACTTCTACCCTACTTAATCTGTCTGGGTCCGTTGGTGATTACCGTGCTTGGATTCGTCCTGCTGGCGATTGTGACCGATGGGGACGCCCGCCGCACGTATCTGCGCGTGCCGCCGAACAGAGAAAATGAGCCGTTTGACAAGCAAATGGACGCCGTGACCCCCGCCGGGATTCCGGTCACAATCTTGCCGCCCGACGCCGCCAGCACCACAAAGGCCGCCCCCGCGCCGCTTACAAGCTCACCGCCGCCAGCGACCGATGGCCCTGACGATCTGACGAAGATTGAAGGCATCGGGCCGAAGATGGCGCAGGCGCTCATCGCTGCCGGGTTGGATACCTTCGAGAAAGTGGCTGCTGCCAGCATCGCAGATTTCCAGGCTGCCATTTTAGCCGCCAAGATGAACTTTGCCCCCAGTGCAGAGTCATGGGCAGAGCAAGCCGGTTACGCCGCACGCGGCGACTGGCACGGCCTCAGTGCCTTGCAAGATACGCTCATATCAGGGCGCTACCCGTCGTCCAACAGTTAACCTGGATTTACGTTTCACAGGTAAACTCGTGATACCTGTCTATGTGGAGATTGGTAATTCTCGAATATGAAAGTCTTGACCCAACCGCTGGTCATCATACTCATCCTGTTCGGCAAGCTGCTGTCGTTCATCGGCAGCCCCGTACAGAAATGGCTGAATGTGCATCCGCAGGTGGGGTGGTGGCTGCGTATCTTGCGTCTCGGCCTGATCCAATTCGGGGTTGGGCTAAGCCTCGCGCCAATTTCCGGGGCGTTAAATCGCGTTTTGATTACCGATCTCAATATTCCAGCCGTCGCAGTAGGCTTACTGATCGGTATGCACTACTTCGTATCGCCCGTGCGCGTCATGATCGGGTATCGCTCGGATAAAGCACGCTCGAATGGCAAGTGGCGCACCCCCTATGTCGTGTTCGGCGTGATGCTGGCCTTCGGCGGTCTGGCGTGCGTGCCCTTCGCGTTGATCCTCTTGAGCGGTGACGGCGTGCTCGGATTCTGGCCTGCCCTGTTGATCTGCACCGTGATTTTTCTCGCATATGGCGCGGGTATCAACATTCTGGAGACAGTCTATCTGGCACTCGTCAGTGATATTACGCCCGTTGAACAGCGCGGCAAGGTTATCTCTGTGCTATGGGTCATGCTCATTCTGGGAACAGTCGTCAGCGCGATTGTCGTCAGTGCCTTGCTGGTTGACTACTCGCACAAGAAGCTCATTGAAGTGATGCAGGGTTCGGCGGTCGTATTCGTTCTATTGACCGTAGTCGCGCTGTGGGGGCAAGAACGTCTGCGTGCCGACGGCTCGATCATATCGCAAACCGAGATTACCCGCGTGCGTCTTTCACTGTGGGAATCGGTCAAGACGCTGGGCGAGCAACAGGCCATGCAACGCCTGTTCGTCCTCATCTTTCTGGCGACAATGGCCTTCGCTACGCATGACGTGCTGCTGGAACCCTATGGCGGCGAGGTGCTGGGTATGAGCGTATCATCTACCATGCAGTTGACCGCGCTATGGGGCGTGATGACCATCGTCGGTGTCGCGTCGGCGGCGTGGATGTTGTGGCGCAAACAGACCCCCATCAACCTCATTAAGCTGGGTTGCGGGGTTGGCCTGCTTGGATTCGCGGTCATCAGTCTCGCCAGTGAAGCCATGGCAATCGCACCGTTTCAGGCCGGGGTCGGCTTCATCAGCTTCGGACGCGGCGTGTTCCTCGTCGGCAGCATCATCCTCGTCATGTCGCTGGCAGATGTCAGCCACGCCGGGCTGCTGCTGGGTGTATGGGGGATCGTGCAGGCAATCGCGCAGGGAATCGGTGTCATCGGCGGTGGCTTGATCCGCGATGTCGCGCAAAGCCTCACCGATAACGTCGCAGTCGGCTACACGATTGTGTACGGGGTGTCGCTTACGCTGCTGCTGACGGTCATCCTGCTCTTACTGTTCCGCTTCGGGCAGCAATTGCAGGTCGATAACATTCGGATGCCCTGGGACGGCGTTGAGGAAATCCCGGCGGACCAGCTCGCATTTTAGCCGTGTTTTCTACGTACAGAGTTTAGGTACAGACAGGTGAAGATAGACATCATGAACTCTCATAACCGTTTAGTTGGACCTGCGCTGCTGCTTCTGCTGGTGGTGCTGGTGGGATGTAGCGGGGCGTTCGGCATCGCCATCGAAACCAATCCCGTCGACGATACAAGCGTGCAAACCATGCTGCAATACCGCGATGGGCGCAACACCGGACCGGAATACGCCGTCAACCTGACGGTGCCCGACGCGTGGGTCGGTGAATTTGAGGCCAAGACCGAGGGCAATAAGCTGGTCTTTGAGCGCATCAAGGAAATTGGTGCTGATACCGTCACACTGACGATTGAGGCGCTGTCACAGTCGCAATACTGGAAGCAGGTCGGCAGCTATCCGGGGGACTTTACCAACATTCTATTCACCGCGGATACCTACTTCATCTATCATGTTCCGCCGTTCGCCTCGTACCTCGACTTATCTGGCGAAGAGTACACCGCGTTTAGAGCGGAAATCGCCGACATCGTGCAAACACTGACCGTCGAACGTGCAGGCTAGGCCAATCAGGAGCTAACAACTATGTTCTCGAATTTCTGGGATATTGTGCTGAATCCGGTGTTCGGCGTGACCTTCGGTCTGGTGGCGCTCGCCTTCATGCCGCTGCTGTGGAGCGTGTGGGATACGTGGCGCAACGATGGCGAAATTCCGGGCGAAGAAACCGAATCCGAATAGCGTCTGTTCGATATATAATATAGACGCTTTCTATAGCTCATAAACTTGCGTAACATCGAATCATTCTGGCGGCTAACCCTCTCGCTGGAGTGATTCGTGTTTTACCCTGTAATCGAGGAATCCTATGACCAAAGAGCGCACTGCGCAATCCGGTTGTTCGTCGGGGGGCGTGATCGCCCTGTCGCTACTATCAGTTGGGGCCGTGTGGTTGCTATACACCCGCAGTCGCCGTGAATTTCCGCCGCTGCCGCCTGCGGTTGCTGCACCCATATCGACCTTCACCACACAGTCAGGCATCAAGACCGCCTACTACGCCGATACTTCTGGCGAAGGCACACCACTCGTCCTGATCCATAGCATCAACGCCGCCCCCAGTGCTTACGAAGTCAAACCACTGTTCGAGTACTATCAAGGCAAGCGACCCGTTTACGCGCTGGAACTGCCCGGTTTCGGGCAATCAGACCGGACACGCCGCCGCTACTCACCGCAGTTATTTGCGGATACGATCCGCGACTTTCTGGCAAATGTCGTTGGCGCTCCGGCGCATGTGCTGGCGCTATCGTTGAGCAGCGAGTTCATCGCCATTGCCGCCAATGCAGAACCGGATCGCTTCGCCTCGCTGGTCGTTGTATCCCCGACCGGATTCAGCAAGGTGGATGTCGCCTCGTTCATCCCCGGCAAATTAATTTATGGCTTCGTGTCGCTGCCGCTGCTGGATGAGGGACTGTTCGACCTGTTGACCCGGCGCGGGACCGTCAGCTTCTACCTGGATCAAAGCTTCGTCAGTGGAGATGCACCCGCAGACTTTATCGACTACGCCTATACAACCGCCCAACAGAAGAACGCCCGTCATGCGCCGCTATATTTTCTGTCGGGACAGTTGTTCAGCGCTGATGTCGCCGGTGACGTATATGCTGCGCTGGAAACGCCCACACTGATGATCTACGACGAAGACCCCAATGTCAGCTTCGAGCGCTTGCCCGCACTCCTAGAGGCGAATCCCAACTGGCGTGCAGAACGCCTGCAACCCTCACGCGGTCTGCCACACTGGGAGAAGTTAGAGGAAACAGTCGCGCTGCTGGAAGATTTCTGGCAGGGGGAGTAACGTTCTACATTTTCGCTAACAGCTAAGGCAAAACAACAAACCCCGGTCAGTGGGCCGGGGTTTGCTGTTGCAGTGCTTCAGATGGTGATTATTTCACCAGCAGTCGCTACTCAACCAGCATCTCAATGTCATAGATGCGCGGCGAGGTATCCAGGTTGATGGGTAGTGATGCGATGCGCGGTGTGTGGATGTAGAAGAATTCCTTCCAACTGAGGAACACAGTCGCCACTTCTTCATTCATCAACGTGGCGATTTCTTCCACCAGAGCGGTACGTTCTTCTTGAGTTGCCGCCACGCTGACCTGTTCGTTCAGTTCAAAGAAGCGGTCATTGTCGAAGTGGCGCTGCACATTGGCAGATACGGTGAACGGAATGGCAGCCTGTGACCAGTCACCCAGCGTTACATAGCTAGAATCCCACATGAGCAGATTGTACTCGGTCCCGGCCTGCACTTCACCGATCACAGTGTTAGAGTCGGGCGTTTCCAGCGTCACATTGATGCCAATAGCCTGCAAGTATCCGGCGATGATCTCTGCCTGCACGCGAATCGTATTCGACGCGAGCATACTCAATTCGAGGTTGGGGTATCCGGCTTCTTGCAGCAGGTTACGCGCCTCGTCGGGGTCATAGCCATAACCTGAGAGTTCGTCATTGTAGCCAGCGAATCCCGGCGGAAGCAACTGCCCCGTGGTTGATGTTGCGAATCCAGCCTGACCGATTTCGTTGTATTCGTCAGTATTGACCGCAAGATTCAGGGCGCGGCGCACCCGCACATCAGCAAGGGCCTCGTTAGTATCCGCCAGCATGTTTACGATCTGCGTAGAAAGCGCCGGTTTCTGGCTGACAGCCCAATCGCCGTTATCGACCAACTGGCGGGCAATATCAGGCGTCAAGCTCTGCGCGATGTCGATATCCCCGGCTTCAAGCGCGGTACGCAGGTCACCGACGGTGACATAAGTGGCGGTCTGGATGGCACGGTCGCCGCGCCAGTTGCCCTCGAATTTCTCAAAGTCGATGCGCTCACCCGGTGCATAGTCGGCAATCTGGAAGTAACCGGTACCCACAGCAGACGACAGGTCGTTTTCCGATTCGGTCATGTACTGTTCAGAGAAGATGAACAGGCGCGACAGACGGCGCTCGGTAATGGCGTCGGGGCGCGTGGTGCGAATGACGAGGTTGAGATCATCAACGATTTCAATGCTGTTGTCGTCAAACAGCGGGGCGGGCGGCCCCAATACGAGGTCAGAGATGGCGACGAAATAAGCGAAGAAGTTCTCCGGGATTTGCGAGCGCAGGAAGTCCATCGTGAATTTGACACTGTTGGCAGTAAAGCGCTCACCATTGGAGAAGAAGACATCGTCGCGCAGCTTGATTTCAAGTGTTTGTGGATCGACACGATTCCACTCGGTCGCCAGACCGGGGATCAGTTCGCCGTCAGCCGTAATATCAATGAGCGTGTCGTAAATTTGACGCGCCTGAAAGTAGATGAAGCCAAACGGGTTCAGGTTGCCCTGAATGCTGGTGTTGCCGATGGTAACGTGTGAGGCCAACTCTCCCTGACGGGCAAAGCTGGCGCTGGCAATATTCGGTGCGATGAATTGACTACCGGCAACCAGTGCCCCGGATGCGGCGGTTAACTTCAGAAAATCGCGGCGGCTCAGTTTCTTGTTCATTTCTCTCTACACCCTCTTTGTTACTTAGTTACTTAGATCAAAAATAGTTGATATGCTTTCATGTACCTGGCTAATATACGCCACCAGTTGAATCTGATGTAGACACATATAGCAGTTATCATCGTCAGGTCGATTTGTAGGATGGACGATGGGCAACTCAATATAGTTTTTCTGATGTCAGTCTTGGATATTACCGTACATAGATTTCGTTAAAAATTTCCGGCATTGAGTTTTTGCAGGGCGTCACCCAGAGCGTTGACGCTGAGGATGGTCAGCACAAGAGCCAGACCAGGGAAGATCGACATCCACCACGCGTCTTGCAGGTACATGCGCCCGTCACTGAGCATGTTGCCCCATGATGGCGTGGTCGGACTCATGCCCAGGCCGATAAAGCTGAGGCTGCCCTCAATCAGAACCAGCGTGCCGACTGAAAACGTCCACATGACCACATTCATGTTAAGGACACCCGGCAGAATATGATAGCGGATGGTATGCAACGGTGTTGCGCCGAATGCGTTGGCTGCCAGCACATAGTCGTAGTGTTTGATTTGCATCACCTGCGCCCGCGTTACTCTGGCGGCATGAACCCATCCAGCGAGAATCAGCAAGGTCACCAGAATCGTTGGCGAACTACCGACAGCGGCGATCACCGCCAGCGCCAGCACCAGAAACGGGAACGATATCCACACATCGGTAATGCCGACGATCACGCGGTCGATGGTGCCGCCTGCGTATCCCGCGATGATGCCCAGCCCCATACCGATAGCGGTTGCAATGCTGCTGGCGATCAAGGCGACTTGTAGCGACATCCAGCCGCCGTGCAACGTGCGTGACAGCACATCACGACCGAGATTATCGGTTCCAAAAGGATGCGTGATGGACCCACCATCCACCCAGAACGGCGGAATCATCCGGTTACTGAGGTTCATACCCGCGTTAGGATCATAAATAGTAAGGTGGTCGGCGAACATGACGCTGAATAAAATCAACAGCAACGCACCAAGCGCCAGCCAGACTTCACTATATTGGCGTGCCCAGCGGCGCAGTTCGCCCCATTGGATTTCAAGCGATGCTTTTTCCGGTCGAACCGGTGGCAGAATTAGCGTGCGAGTCATAAGCAGTCCTTAAGCAGTCACACGCGGATCGACGAGTTGGTGCAGATAACGCGACATGGCGTTAATGGAGATGACGAACGCGGCAATCACGAACACAGTCGCCTGCACCAGCGGGAAATCGCGGTGGAAAATGGCCCCGATCATCTGGTCGCCAATGCCACTATAAGAGAACATACTCTCCACGATGACCGAACCATTAATCATCAGCGAGAGATCAAGTGTGATAAAGGTAACTACCGGAATCAGGGTGTTGCGCAGCACATGCCGCTGAAAAACGGTGCGCCGGGTCAACCCTTTAGCGCGGGCAGTCAGCACGTAAGGTTGTGCCATTTCATCGATGATGCCACAACGCACCAGACGGATGAGTCGTGCCATATAAAATGCAGATAGCGTGATCGCGGGCAGGGCCAGACGCCGCAGCAAATTATCCTCCAGGTTGGCGACACTGCTGAACCAGTGCAACTGCACCGAAAAAATGAGCAGCAAAATCAGACCAAGCCAGAAGTTGGGCGTTGCTTGCATAATACCTGCAAACAGATTAATCAGCTTGCCGTCAAAGCGATCTTGATGAATCGCCGAGTAAATGCCCAGCGGTATGCCGAAGCCAATCGCCAGCACAATCGCACTCAGACTCAACAACAAGGTAGCAGGGAAGCGATCCAGCACCATATCGAGCGCGGATTGCTGTGTCATGGTCGAGTCGCCAAAATCAAGGGTCATCGTCTTCTGAAGGTAGACGGCATACTGCGTCAAAAGCGGCTGGTCCAGGCCCATTTCGCTGCGAACACTCGCCATTGCTTCCGGTGTCGCGCCACGTCCTGCCAGCACTGCAACCGGGTCGCCCGTAAGTCGTTGTATAAAAAATAGAAGAGTCAAAACGGCGAGTAAAATCCCCAGGTGCCGCAGCAATGGGAAAAAGAACGACCCGAATAGGTTAGCTTTCTTCATTGAGCATTCATCAATCGCTCACGAGAACAGAGGCTTACTTCGCTAACATTAAATTTTTGGGTCATTACAGTAGAATAGGTGATGGTAGCCATTATAGCGTAAAATTACCGCACACCCAAATCAAATCCATAACTTGAGTCTAGCTTCGATAGTACATTCATCATCATTTCTGCAAAAATGTCGGGCAATTCCCCACTCCATCGGATCGTATTCAATGTATCAAATTCGCGCTCTGCTCCCCTGATCGAGTATACTTTCACGCACTTGCTTAATGTCTGAAACAATTGAAATATGACTGATGATTTCGCTTTTGACAAAAGGATTGCGGGTCAATACCGCGATCATCGCGCCCACCCCAACACAGTTTCTAACCGGATCGGGCAGGAGATTACACAACTGATCCCGCCTGATGCACGAATTCTGGAAGTCGGTGTCGGGACCGGGCGAATTGCCGCACCGGTCGCGCAGGCAGGCGGTCGCGTGATGGGCTTCGATATTTCCGCCGAGATGCTCGACCAAATCGCCTACGAAGCCGGGTCAGCGTATCCGGTTGTGCAGGCCGATATGCTGAACATCCCTTTCCGGCGCGGGACGTTCGGCGCGGTGATGGTGACGCATGTGCTGCACCTGACGCGAGAGTTAGAGCGTGTGCTGTCAGAAGTGGTGCGCGTGTTGCAGCCCGACGGCGTAGTCATTCAAGGCGAAGACTGGACCGATCCTGACTCAGTAATCGTCCAGCTACGGTCAGAACTGCGCCGCATCGTGCTAGACGCCGCCCCACACTACCGACCGCCCGGTCTGGCGAAATCTCGTGAGCAGATTCTCGCTGATCTGGGCGCGACACAAACAGATGAAACCATCGTTGCCGAATGGACCGTCTACACCAGTCCGGCGGCGCGACTGCGCGAAATTGCCTCGCGCTCTGACCCCGAAAGCTGGGTGCTGCCGCCGGACCTGTTCGACGCAGTAGTTGCCGGGTTGACGGATTATGTCGCGGCGAACTATGCAGACCCCGAAGCCGACCAACCGGTCAAACGTCGCTTCCTCTTGAAAACCACTCACGGCAACTGGATGTCATGACGAGTACGGCGATTCCACCTGAAAATCAGCATCCCGTGATTATCGTCGGTGGCGGACCCGGCGGATTGGCAACGGCGCTGCATCTGGCCCGCGAAGCACCCGATCTGGCAGAGAAACTGCTCATTCTGGAAGCCCGCCATCACCCGCGCCCCAAGTTGTGCGGGGGCGGCGTTACCACCCACGGCGAGGAGCAGTTGCAGGCGCTCGGCATCGAAATCGACGCTCCCGCGTTTGTGGTCCACAATATCCAGTTTCGGCTTGGCAAACAGTCGGTGACCATCGAACACGAGAACGCGATGCGCGTTTTTGACCGTGCGGAGTTCGACGCGGCGCTGGCGCGGCTGGTCGTACAAAATCAACTGGACTTGCGCAGCGGGGAGCGGTTGCTAGAGCTTCGACCTGTGCGCGATGGCTACGAACTCACCACAGATCAAGCCCGATATTTTGCGCGGGTCGTGATCGCAGCCGATGGTGCGAACAGCACAGTTCGGCGCAAGCTCAAGCTCAATGGGACGACGGGCATCGCTCGTCTGTTGCGCATTATGACGCCCGTCACGCCAGAAGAAAGCGATCTGTGGCGGCAACACACTGCCGTCTTCGACTTTTCGTGCGTGCAACAGCATTTACAGGGCTACGTGTGGGATTTTCCCGCACTCGTAAACAACAAACCATTCATGAACCGTGGCATCTTCGACAGCCGCATCGAACCAGACCGGCTGTCAGAGCGCAAACATGCTCGCCTGAAGTCGATCTTCGCCGGGGCGTTACACGAGCGCGAAATCGACCTCAACCAACACCAACTGGAAGGGCATCCGGTGCGCTGGTTTGATCCAAATGCGACATTCTCTATGCCACATGTGCTGTTGGTCGGCGATGCCGCAGGCGTGGACCCACTATTCGCAGAGGGGATTTCCTACGCGATGGAGTATGGTGCAATTGCCGCGCAGCATATCAAACAGGCGTTTGCAAGCGACGATTTCCGTTTTGAAGGCTATCGCGCCCATTTGCTGGCCCATCGCCTGGGCAAATTGCTGGCACGCCGCACCTATGCCGCCCGCCATCTGTATCGCTATCGCTATCCGCCGTTGTGGTCGGCATTGTGGTTCTTTGCCGGCATCGCGCCAAAAACGGTACAGCGAAAAGTGGGCGCAGCGCTGGCTTTGCTGCCCGCGACACGCTAAGAAGCCGTTTGCAAAGTGCGCCCCAGTAGCTTCTCAAATCGCTTCTAAAACGTAAGGCGACATGTGGAAAGTATGAGAATAGCAACGAAAAACAAGCTTTCCACATGCTAGCGTAGTATCATAAGATCGAGGATTAGATTTGACCATTTCACGTATTTAGGAGGCCGCGCACAAATGTACTCAGATCAAATGGAAAGCTTGTTGCCAATTGGCATGACCGCTCTGGTCGTTATCTGGATCGTGCTGCTGATCGTTCTCGGCGGTGCCTAAACCTCTGGATACGGAGGAGTAGGGTCATACAACCATACTCCTCACTCCATATTTGTACCGTCTCTACCTTCCCCCTCACCCCTAACTTTTAAACTCCAACTTCACGATTCATTATTTCGCTTGCACAGGTCATTTGCTCGACTCGCTGCTTGGTACGATC